>NZ_JBGLRI010000007.1:0-244783 GCF_041403025.1 Aeromonas sp. S5(2024)
AACCGACGACCTTCGGGTTATGAGCCCGACGAGCTACCGAGCTGCTCCACCCCGCGTCCGAATTGTACTGCCACCACAAGAGACAGAGCAGTTGCCCCTTGCTGTCTTCGTCTCCACCGCAGCGCAGTGCGCTTGCCATGGACACAAATAGTTGGTTGCGGGGGCCGGATTTGAACCGACGACCTTCGGGTTATGAGCCCGACGAGCTACCGAGCTGCTCCACCCCGCGTCCGTATTTTTTCGGCCAGGCTGAGCAGTAGCCTGTTCGAATTCTCTTGTTTATCAAACTATTGCAAGGCAATCCTGATACAAGAACTCAGATGGTTGCGGGGGCCAGATTTGAACTGACGACCTTCGGGTTATGAGCCCGACGAGCTACCGGGCTGCTCCACCCCGCGTCTGAGGTCGCCAATAATAGGCGCCAGCGCTCAGATTGCAAGTAAATATCCTAAAAAAACTTCATTCGAAGATTAAACCGGCACAAATCGCAGGAATTTGCAACAGAGCGCCGATTTTTCAGACAAGCAGGTTTGGGGCCAGCTTGGCGCACTACACTCAGATGGTTTGTAACTCCTCGTTTTGGGTAGGTTTATCATGCGCATCTCCGCCGGTCATTGCCGTCAATTGGGGGCCACACCCGAGCACGACGGCGTCAACTTCGCCATCTGGGCTCGCCTCGCCAGCCGGGTCGAACTGCTGCTGTTCGCCAGTGCCGACGACGCTACCCCTGAGGTGATCCCTTTGTCACCCCGTCTCAACCGTACCGCCTACTACTGGCACATCCATATAGAGGGCATCGAGCTCGGTCAACGTTATGCCTATCGCATCCAGGGCCCCTGGCGCCCCTACTACGGCACCCGCTTCGATGCGGACAAGGTGCTGCTGGACCCTTATGGCCGCAGCATCGAGCTGGGTGCCAACTACGATCGCTGGGCGGCGGCCCGCCCCGGCAGCAACCTGGCGGAGTGTGCCAAGAACCGGGTGGTGGACACCCGCCACTACGACTGGGAGGGGGACAAGCTACCCGCCCACTCCCTCTCCCGCTCGGTGATCTACGAGCTGCATCTGGGGGGCTTTACCAAGTCGCCGAGCTCAGGGGTCGACCCCGCCCTGCGCGGCACCTACCTCGGACTCATCGAGAAGATCCCCTACCTGCAATCCCTCGGCGTCACCGCGGTCGAGCTGCTGCCGGTGTTCCAGTTCGATCCCCAGGACTCCCCCAGAGGGCTCTCCAACTACTGGGGTTACAGCCCCATGTCGTTTTTTGCCCCCCACGCCCAGTACGCCAGCGGCGAGGATCCCCTCACCGAGTTTCGCGACATGGTCAAGGCGCTGCACCGGGCCAACATCGAGGTGATCCTGGACGTGGTCTACAACCACACCGCCGAGGGAGGCGACGATGGCCCCACCTTCTCGTTTCGGGGCATCGACAACGAGGCCTACTACATCCTCGACGCCAATCAGAAGGACACCAACTATTCGGGCTGTGGCAACACCTTCAACGGTGCCCACCCGGTGGTGCTGCGCATGATCATGGACAGCCTCCACTTCTGGCGCCAGGAGATGCACGTGGACGGTTTTCGTTTCGACCTGGCGGCCATTTTGTCGCGGGACGAGTCGGGCCAGCCCCAGGCCAATGCGCCGACCCTGCGCACCATCGATACCGATCCCCGCATCGCCGACATCAAGCTCATTGCCGAGGCCTGGGATGCGGGGGGCCTCTATCAGGTGGGTAGCCTGGCCGGCGCCCGCTGGCGCGAGTGGAACGGCCAGTTCAGGGACGACGTGCGCCGCTTTCTGCGCGGGGATGACAATGCGGTGATGCCCTTCGTGGAGCGGCTGTGCGGCAGCCCGGACATCTACCACTACCATCACGCCGATCCGGAGAAGAGCATCAACTTCGTCACCTGCCACGACGGCTTCACCCTGTGGGACTGGGCCAGCTACAACGGCAAGCACAACGACGCCAACGGCGAGCAGAACCGGGATGGATGCGATCACAACTTCAGCTGGAACCACGGCCAGGAGGGGCCGAGCGAGGATCCCCAGATCAACGCCCTGCGGCTGCGGCAAGCCAAAAACATGATGGTGGCCACCCTGCTCTCGGTGGGCTCCCCCATGCTGCTGATGGGGGACGAGGTGCTGCGCACCCAGCACGGCAACAACAACGGCTACTGCCAGGACAACGACACCTGCTGGATGCAGTGGCAGCCCGACGCCATGGGTCAGGAGATGTTCCGCTTCATGAAGGAGCTGATCCAGTATCGCAAGCACCTGTTCCAGCGCCCGGAGCAGGAGAGCATGCCGCTGTCGCTGACCGAGATCCTGCGCCACAGCGAGATCTGCTGGCACGGGGTCAACGCCGCCCAGCCGGACTTCAGCCCCCACTCCCACGCCATCGCCATGTCGGCCCTGTCGAGCGAAACCCGGCTGGCCCTCTACGTGCTGTTCAACGCCTACTGGGAGCCGCTCACCTTCAATTTGCCAAGCCCCCCCAAGGGAGTCGGTGGCTACTGGCGCCGGATCCTGGATACCGCCCTGCCCTCGCCCGAGGACATCAGCACCTTCGGCATGCCGCTGGAGGGGCTGACCCGGGAGTACCTGGCCCAGCCGCGCAGCAGTTGCCTCTTCATCTGCGGCGCCGACGACTTCTACTAAGGGGCTGCTTGCGGCCAGCAAAAAGCCCACCCCGGGCAACCGGGGTGGGCTTTTTCATGACGCCAGTCTGTCAGGCCAGCTGGTGCAGCACACTGGTCGCCGCAAGCTGGGCAATGATGAGGCCACACAGGACGGTGGAGACCACCACCGGGGCCGTCTCCTGCTGGCGATAGAGCGGGCTGAACCAGAGCAGCAAGGCCGCGATCAGCAGGGCTGCCTGGGTCAGCACGCCAGGGATCAGCGCATCGAGGCTGGCGCTGCTTCCCTGCCAGCCCACCAGCACCGCCAGCCAGAGCAGACTCAGGATGGCTGCCACCAGCCCGGCCAGCGGCAGCAGGGTATTGAACGCCTGCAGGCGGTGACGGGCCCGCAGCAGCATCAGATGGGCAAAGGCCGCCCCCAGCAGCACCATCTGCAGCAGGCCGCCGAGCCAACCCTGGATCTGCAGCAAGCCGATGCCATAGACCAGCAGCGGCATGGCCGGCAGCCAGAACAGCGTGGCGGGAATGGCACGCTTGCCCTCCAGCCTGGATTGGGCCAGTGACAGCACCACCCCCAGGATCAGGGCGGCAGCCCCGCTCCAGATCAGCCAGTCGGCCGCCTTGGCCTCCACCGCCAGCATCAGGGAGAGGCCGGTGATCACCCAGACCGAGAAGAGCTGGGTGGTGATCCGCGAGCGCTGGCCCGGGCAGAGATCACCGCGCCAGAGCACCAGGCCCAGGGCGATGAGGGCCCCCAGCGCCATCAGGCCAGTCAGGGGAAAGAGCCAAAAAGGGAGTTGGACGAACATGACGCCTCCAGCAGCAAGGATTCAGAACGCGCCGATGGGCGCCGGATGAAGGGGCCGAGTATACCCAAAGCCGCCGCCATCCCCAATCCCTGCCGGGAGCACGTCCACCATTGATGACTGGCGATCAGACGCCTGCAACGGGCGCCGGCCGCCTTGCCTGCCAAGATTTCAAGGCCCTCGCCATCCGCTGCGACCCGAGCCGGCAGCGATCAGCCCTGGCCGCGGGCCAGCGCCACCACCCGGGCGAACATCTGGCGCAGCACCGGCGGGATGTGCTCGCCGCCGAGCCGCTCCGCCTCCTCCACCACCGCCAGCGCCATGCCCGGCTTGCTGCGGTGGTGAATCGCCTTGTTGATGATGCGCCCGGCGTTGAGGGTCGAGCGCCCCCCCACGCCGGCTTCACGCCGGAACACCGCCTCGAAGCCGTTGTGATAGAGGTAGTGCTCTATGTCCGCCGCCGGCAACTGGGTCAAGCGATCCCGCTCCCGCTCGCCCTTGAGCAGGGAGCGGGCCGAGGTGGCGTACTTGACTCCCGCCTCGTCGCCGTCGGTGAGCAGATGCCACTCGATGCCGAAATCCCGCGCCACCTTGATGAGCGGTGACTGGCCGCACTGGGCAAACTCGATGATCCGCACCCCCTCCGCCCGCAGGCTGTAGCCGCAGATCTGGGCGAGCTCGGAGAGCAGCCAGATCTCGGTCTCCCCCTCAACCAGCAACCAGCAGCGGGCAAACATCGACATGGGGCGGTTGATGCGCACGTGGAAGGCTATCTTGCGCAGATCGTCGCTGCTGTAGCGCTCGCCCCCCAGCTGATGGCAGACGATGTCCTGCTGGCGGCGCACCAGCCGGCGGATCTGGTTGAGGGGCAGCGAGGAGAGCAGGTCCCCCGAATTGGTGGTGAGCAGCTTCTGCCCCGGCAGCTGCTCCAGCAGCCCCCAGGCCAGTGCCAGCATGGTGGGGTGCAGGCGGCTCTCCGGGTCTTCCAGGATCATGATGGGGCGCGCGCCCTGCTCCAGCTCCCGGTTGCCCCGCGCCTGCAGCAGGGTGGCCGCCATGCCCGCCATCGCCAGTTGCAGCGCCCGGTTGTCGGCATTGCGCAGCAACGCCTGCAAATTGCCGGGGTTGCGCAGGGTCATGGGGCGATTGACGATCTCCCGCTGGCTGCGCGGCTTGTTCTTGATGGGGGCCAGCGCGTTGAAGTAGTGATCCATCAGCTGGCGCACCGCCTGCAGCGCCTCCTTGAGCTCGGGCTCGCCGATGCGCTGGGGCTCGTCGATCAGCTTGTCGGCCAGCTCGCTCAGCCGGTGCTCGGAGAGATCCCCCCACTGCAGGGTCTCCACCCCGTTGCGGGCGGTACGGGCATCGCGCAGCCGGAACACCGGGTTCATGGTGATGAGCAGACAGACCAGCTCATGGGCATCGTCGATGGGCAGGCTCTTGCCGATGCCGTCGAGAAAGTCGTGGGTGGTGGTGACGGAGCCATCGCTCTGCAGTTCGGCGCTGGCGCGGTAGTGAATGCGGTGAAACTTGTCCTTGTGCTTGACCCAGGCCGCGCCAAGTCTAGCCAACCGGCGGGAGTGCAGGCACATCTGGGGTCTGTGCTCGCTGAAGGTGAGCACCAGTTGCAGGTGGCGGGCCGGTTCGAGTTCGGGATCTTCGGGCTGGTGAAAGTCATCGCTGCTGAACTGATAGGGCTCGGCATCCTGACCCAACAGACACCAGAGGGCGCGCAGCAGACTGGACTTGCCCCAGGCGTTTTCGCCGATGAGCACTGTGGTGTTGTCCAGCCCGAGCGAGAGGCGATTTATTCCGCGAAAACCTTTGACTTCAATGCGTTCCAGAAACATGCGGCCATATCCAGTCCATCCTGATGGCGCAATAGTGGCAAAGTTGTCGGGAAAATCCTATCGGGTCGTGGCGATTTTCAGCGGGAACTGTGAGGAACGAGCGGTTCGGGCGGGGTCGGCATGCCAAGGCGGCCCTGGGGGGCATTCCAGTGGCTGAACCAGAGGTGGCGGGTGCGGGTTTGACGTTTGCGATGATTCAAGGGCAACTCCTGTGCAGGTTGAAGGAACGAGGCTCCTCCTCGTTGCCAACCAATCTGCCGCTTATCTGTGACAGGAGGATGACAGCTGGCTGCGCCACTGGCCTGGCGTCAGACCAAACGCCTCCCGGAAGCGGTTGCCAAGGTGGGCCTGGGACGAGAAGCCGCACTGGATGGCGATGCTGGCCAGGGAGTCGGCGCCGGCCAGCAGCTGCTTGGCCCGCTTGAGCCGCAGCCCCAGCAGGTAGCGATGGGGCGGACAGCCGAGGCTCTGGCCGAACATGCGGGCGAAGTGGTATTCGCTCAGACCCGCCTCCTGCGCCAGCTCGGCCAAGGTGACAGGCTCAGCCAGATGGGCCAGCAGGTACTCCTGCACCCGCCGGCTCACCGCCGGTGCCAGGCCGCCACGCACCTCGGGCAGGGGCGGCGCCTCCCGGGTGTGGTGGCGATAGGCGTGCAGCATCAGCATCCAGGCGCCGTGGGAGAGCGCCATTCGATCCACCTGGTGCTGCCAGTCCAGCTGCATCAGCTGGCCCTGCACCAGGGTGGCGGCCTTGGGATCGTCGATGAAGGTCTTGTCTTCCAGCAGCAGGTGGCGCCCCTCCTTGTCGCACACCTCTTCGGCGATGCGGGTCAGGTGGGCCGGGGTGAAGTAGAGGTGGAAGAAGCGAAACTCCTCGCGCACCAGCCACTCGGATCTGTGGTGATCCGGCATGATGCACACCTTGCCGGTGCCGCCGTGGCCGCCCGGGCCGTCCAGCCGCTCGGTCTGCTCGCCCCCTTGCAGGTAGACGCTCAGGGTATGGTGGCCCGGCTTGTGGTAGCGGGTCTGATCGTAACAGTTGCGCCAGCTGGCGACGCCAAGGCCGGGTTCCAGCCAGCAGGCGTTCTCCAGCCGCGCGCCCGTGCTGACCAGTGCATCGAATACTCCCGCCGGCTTAGTCTGCAGCACCCGCTCCGTTCCTCTTGTTGCTTGCCTGATGGCCCTTGTGCGCCATCTTAACGCGGCGCGGCGGCAAAGGCTGCGGCTGCCTGCAAAAAACCGCAAGATGGTGTAAGCCCGCCGCCACCGCCCGCTGCATGCTGATCCCATGTCGTTGTCATCTCACCGGATACCCCATGAATCTGATGCTCTATCTTGCCACCGTCCTTATCTGGGGCAGCACCTGGATCGCCATCGCCTGGCAGCTTGGCCCCATTCCCATCGAGGTCTCGGTGCTCTATCGCTTCGCCCTGGCGGCGCTGGCGCTGTTTGCCCTGCTCACCGCCAGCGGCCGTTTCCCGCGCCTGCCCTGGGCGGGTCAGCGCTATGCCGCCCTGCTCGGCGGCCTGCTCTTTTCCACCAACTTCCTCTGCTTCTACCACGCCACCCTCTACATTCCGAGCGGCCTGTCGGCGGTGATCTTCGCCAGTGCCAGCATCTTCAACGGCCTCAACCTCTGGCTGTTCGAGGGGAAAAGACCCGGCCTGCGCTGGCTGCAAGGATCCTTGCTGGGGCTCCTTGGCACCCTGTTGCTGTTCTGGCCGGTGCTGGCGGATGCGCAACTGGGTGCAAACGGCTGGAAGGGGCTGCTGCTCGCCTGCGGCGGTACCCTCTGCTTCTCGCTCGGCAACCTGGTCTCGGCCCGCGGCCAACGCCAGGGCTACCATGTGCTGCAGCTGGTGCCCTGGGGCATGGTCTACGGGGTGGTGTTGCTGCTGGGCTGGGTCACCCTGCTCGGCCAGCAGCTGGTGATCCCGACCGATGGTCACTACCTGGCGGCCATGGTCTATCTCGCCCTGTTCGGCTCAGTCATCGCCTTCACTGCCTACCTCACCCTGGTAGGGCGGATCGGCGCCAGCAAGGCTTCCTACGCCACCGTGCTGTTCCCCCTGGTGGCGCTGACGCTCTCCACCTTCTACGAGGGGTTCGTCTGGCAGCCGGTGTCGGTGGTGGGGGTCATGATCAGCCTGCTTGGCAACCTGGTGATCTTCGCACCGCCCCTGCGGGAGTGGCGCCTGCGCCCCGTCAGGGCGGCGAAGGATGCTTGATCCCAACCCCGTCAGCCCCTAAGGTAACGCCTTCCTACGCAGATGACGGGAGGCGATATGTTACTGGAAGGGCTGGAGACACTCTGCCTGCTGGCCAGCGAAGGCACCATGGCCAAGGTAGCCAGCCGGCTCTATATCAGCCAGTCGGCGGTGAGCAAGCGCATCGCCCAGCTTGAACAGCGCCTCGGCAAGAAGCTGGTCGAGCCGGACGGGCGCCAGATAAGGCTTACCCCCCAGGCGCAAGAGCTGCTGGCCCGGGTCGCTCCCAGCCTCGCCGAGATGAAGGGAGTGCTGGCCGACAGCCAGACCCTCACCGATCTGACTCCCCTGCCCGTCGCCTGCTCCGAGACCCTGCTGGCGGGCTACCTCGCCCGCTTCATGCACGACTACCTGCGACAAGATCCCCACCTCGCCCTCTCCACCCACCATACCCCGGTCATTCTCGCGCGGGTGCGCAGCGGTGATGCCCTGCTCGGCATCTGCGCCGGGCGCCTGCCACCGGGCCACGGCCTGGAGGCCAAACTGCTGCTGGAGGAGCCCTTCTATCTGGTGGAGGGCGATCAGCGCGAGGGCGAAAACGCCGATCAAGGGCTGCGCCAGATCCTCACCATGGACCTGGACAACCCCTCCAACCGCTACCTGCGCGAACCGCTGGCGGCCCTTGGCCTCATCCCCGCCATGGAGCTCGACTCCTACCTGGCGCTGATCGAGCTGGCCAAGGCCGGCATCGGCCCTGTGCTGCTGCCGGCCGGCCTGCTGGCGCTGGTCGGCGCACAGGGGCCCCAGGCTCGCCCCCTCGCCGGGCTCGCCCGCCCGCTGCATTTGGTCTATCGGCCAAACAGCCTCAAGCGTGCGCGCATCGCCCAGCTGGTGCAGGCCCTGCAAGCCCACTTCCAGCCGCTGGCCAGCTGAGCATCACAACACAAGGGGCCCGATCTTGCGGATCGGGCCCCTTTGTGTAGACAGCCATGACTGTCGCTGTCAGCGAAAAGCGCTTACCCCAGCCAAGCAAACAGCTCGGGGTACTGGCTCCACACCAGCTTGGCGGACATCAGCAAGGAGACGGTCACCAGCAGCGGCTTGATCAGCTTGACCCCTTGCTTGAGCACCATTTTGGAGCCGAAACGGGCGCCAATGAACTGACCCAGCGCCATGCAGAAGCCGACGCTCCACACCACCTTGCCCCCCAGCGCGAAAAACAGCAGCGAAGCGATGTTGGAGGTGAAGTTGAGCAGCTTGGTGTGGGCGGTGGCCCGCGCCATGCCAAAGCCTGCCAGCGCCACGAAACCGATGGAAAAAAACGATCCCGTGCCCGGTCCGAAGAAGCCGTCATAAAAACCCACCCCGCCGCCCACCAGCAGGGCGAACGCCATGGGAGCGAGGCGGCGGGAGCTCTCGGCATCGCTCACCCGGGGGGAGAAGAAGAAGTAGCAGGCGAAGGCCATCAGCAGGAAGGGCAGCAACCGCTCCAGGATGGCGGCGTCGATGGTCTGCACCGCCAGGGTGCCGAGTGCCGCGCCGATGAAGGTGCAGATCACCGCCGGCCAGATGATGTGCCACTCCAGCAGCCCCTTGCGGGCATAGAACCAGGTGGCGGAGAAGGAGCCAAAACTGCTCTGCAGCTTGTTGGTGCCAAGCACCAGCGCTGGCGGCATGCCGGTGGCGAGCAGAGCGGGCACCGTCAGCAGGCCGCCCCCGCCGGCAATGGCATCGATAAAGCCGGCCACCAGGGCCACGCCGAACAGGGCAAGCAGGGTAAACAGTTCCAATTCCATCCATAGCCTCACTACATTGACGGGGCCGGCAAGGGCCCGCACAGCGCAGGCTCGCCATGAGCCTGATGAACACCGCTGGTCGCTATCCTAATGGGGCTTGGCTCATGAGGCTAACGAAACAGTGGCAGGCAATTGATTCCTGATTTTCATCAATTAATCCCCCCTGTGAAGCGGCTGGCAAGCATGCCGGCCCCCTAACCCACCCTGTTCAGGCAGCATCGGGCGCGCAGGTCGCCTCATTGCCCTTGATGTCGGCCAACGCCTGCTGCAGCTGAGCTTCATCCTCGCCGGGGGCCCGGCTGACCCGGCCGGCCATGTAGCGGCTGCTGAAGAGATTGAACCAGAGCTGCAACGCCTGCCCCGCCGCCAGCTCGCCGGCCACCTCCAGCACGCAGGCCGCCACCTCGGCGGTGCACAGGTGCTCATCGCAGTGCGCTACCCGCATGCCATAGGTGGAGAGCGCATCGGGCTTGATGGAGAGCACCGGAAAGCCATCCAGATAGGGGCTCTTGTTGAACATCTTGCGCGCCTCTGGCCAGGTGCCGTCCAACAGGATGAACAGCGGCTTCTTGCCAGGAACCGGGGTCACCACCGAGGTGAGCCGGGCCGGCTCCTTCTCGCAGGCGGGAAACACCACATAGGGCTGCCAGGCGGGATCCGCCAGCAGGGCCAGCAGCTCGGGATGGGGCTTGGTGCGCGACCAGAGAAACGCCCAGGTGGTATCCGGCAGCACATCGGCGATGAGACGGCCGGTGTTGGAAGGCTTCATCGGCTCGCTGTCGTACATCAGCAGGCAGAAGCCGGCCTCGGCCTTGAGCTCGGGGCGCCACTCGCAGGCACACCAGTCGTGGCGCAGCTGACAGGCTTCGCAGCGCGGCACGCTGCCGCCACGGGCGAGAAAGGGTCGGGTCGAGACGCTCTTGCGCCAGATGCGCAGGCGATTGACGGCGTGGTCGGGAATTGGCTTCATGGAACGCGGCTCTGGCGATGCCTGTGGCAGGACAAAAAGGGGGCAGATTGTAGCGAGCCGTCCACCGCGCAGCAAGGCCCCCCATCCGGGACAAGCCGGGAGGCCACACCTCTCTATACTTGGTCGTCAACCCATGCACCCACGCATGGGACACAGGAGGACGACGATGGCAGAACAAGATATTGCCCGCGAGCACGCCCTGGCCGAAGGCACTACCTTCACCTGGCACGAGCTCTATCTGCCCGATGCCGAGGCCGGGATCAGTTTCTACACCGAGGTGCTCGGCTGGGAGAGCCAGACCATGGCGATGGAAGGCGGCGACTACCCCATGCTGGTTGCCAATGGCAGGCCGATCGCCGGCGTGCAGGCCACCCGGGGCAATCCCGAGATGGCCGGCGTACCACCCCACTGGGCAACCTATATCGCGGTGGATGACGTCGATGCCAGGGTGCTCAGGGTCAACCAGCACGGCGGCAGCGTAGTGGTGCCCGCCATGAATATCCCGGGGGTCGGGCGCATGGCCCTGATTGCAGATCCACAAGGGGCACACATCTGGCTGTTCACCCCGGAAGCCATGTGATATCGCCCACCGCAGAAACGACAGAGGGGCCCGCAGGCCCCTCTTCATCATTCAGCTCGCCCTGCTCGGGCGCCGGCCTCAGACCGCCTTGCGCAGGATCTGCTCAAGGTAGTCGGCGAAGCGGTGACCGTGATGCTCCAGCAGTTTCGGGAACATGGAGATGGAGGTCATGCCCGGGAAGGTGTTGATTTCGTTCAGCAGGATCTCGCCCTCTTCGGTCAGGAAGAAGTCGATGCGCGACAGGTGGGTCAGTTTGAGCTGACGGAACGCCTTGAGCGCGTACTCGTGAATGGCGTCAGCCTGCGCCTGGGTCAGCCCCTCGGCGCGCAGTGCGGTCTCGGTGTGACTGGCGCTGCTGTACTTCTCTTCATAGGTGTAGAACTTGTCCTGCGGCACGCAGATCTCGCCCGGATAGGTGGCCACCAGCTCGTCACCGTACTGGTACACCGCCACTTCCAGCTCGCGCGGCTTGACCGCTTTTTCGATCAGTACCTGCTCGGAATAACCGAAGGCATCGGCAATGCCCTTCACCAGATCCGCTTCGTTGCTGGCAGAGTAGCAGCCGACGGAAGAGCCCTGGGAGGCCGCCTTGATGAAGACCTTGCCCCACTTGGCCAGCGCGGCTTTCGCCTCGCTCAGCGCCGCGTCGTTCTGCTCGGTCAGGAACAGATAAGGGGTGTTGGGGATGCCGATGGCGGAGAGCCACAGCTTGGTGCTGATCTTGTTGAAGCAGATCTTGCTCGCCTCGGCGTCGCAGCCCAGATAAGGCAGGCCCGCCAGCTCGAGGAAGGATTGCAGGTCGCCGGTCTCGCCAGGGTAGCCGTGGATGCAGGGCACCACGTAGTCCACCGGACGGGCCACGCTGTCAAACGACAGCAGCTTGTCCAGCCCCAGCTTGCATTCGCGGCCGTCGGCGCTGAGCCAGCGGTCGGCAAACATCTCGACCCGGGTCACGTCGACCCCAGGCAAAAGACCGAGCTGTTGTTCGAGAAAATTTGCGCTTCGCAGAGAGACTTCGTGCTCGGAGCCACCGCCGCCGCACAGCAGCAAGACATGCATGTTCTTCATTAGATGTGATCCCTTGGGAAAAGCGGCTTCGCCATCACCATTTAAAACCCAACCGCATTAAAACCGGACGAAGCCAGATACGAAGATAAGTGCGGGCCAGTGTAGCAAGGGAGATCAAGCCTTGTCAGCCGATGGGAGCCCCATCCGCCGACAACGGCCATAAAAATTCCCGCCTGTGTCAGAAATTGGATGAAAAGAGCTCAGCGCGGCGGATCGAGCCGGCCGTTGCCGCTGCCGTTGACCCGAAACCAGCCGGCGATGCTGTAGCGCTCCTGGTTGGCGGGCAACACCTCGTGGGGGAACTCTTCGGATAAAAACAGCACCAGCCGCCCGCCCCGGGGCGAGACATCCATCAAAAACTGCTCGTCGTCATCGTACATCCGCAGCACCCCACCCGCCTGGGGTTGCCAGTCGTTGTTCAAGTAGAACACCGAGGTGAGGCGGCGGTTGGATCGCCCGGCGAAGGCGTCGCGATGGGTGGCATAGAAGTCGCCGCTGCGATAGCGGGCAAAGTGGGCCTCGTAGTCGAACAGCCCCAGCATCAGCATCCGGTTGGCGGCCAGCCGCAGTGCTTCCATGCGGGCCAGATAGTCGGCCACCGGGGCACCCAGGGAGGGTTCGAGCCAGTGGATCTGATCCCGGCGAATGGCGCGATTGTCCTGATGCAGGGCATCGCGACCGATCCCCGCCGGCCGCCACGCATCCGGCAGACACGCCTTGAGGGCATCCACCTCGGTGGCGGTTAAAAAATCATCCACTATCACCCATCCCCGGGTGTAAATGGCGTCCATGACGGCTTGATAGTCCAAGATTGACTCGCAACAAGTGGAGAGAGGGCGCTTTTTAGCGACTTCCAGGGCAAGACACAAACCGGTTTGCTTATCCTCAGAAGTCCCACCATCAATACGCTATCCGGGCGCACAAGGCCCCCATTATCTGGTCCCCCTCGCCAGCCTGTGATCCGGCGCACTCAAATGGCCTCAGATCGGGCCAGATCTTTCATGGCAAAGGGGAAAGCGGCGCTTGCTCCGCGCCGTCGCGCCCGTTACCGTGGAGCGATACGCCCTGAATGGGCCCCATGCAACAGGAGTGCTTCATGTCATTGCCCGACCTTATCCTGCTACGCCTTGACGGTACAGAACTGCCCTTGTCCACCCTGCAAGGCCAGGTCGTGCTGGTGGTCAACGTCGCCAGCCGCTGCGGCTTTACCCCTCAGTACACCGGACTGGAGGCGCTTTATCGCGAACTGGGCCCACGCGGGCTGGTGATCCTGGGCTTCCCCTGCGATCAGTTTGGCCATCAGGAGCCGGGCGATGCAGAGGAGATAGCCCGCTTCTGCTCCCTCGACTATCCGGTCAGCTTCCCCATCATGGCCAAGTGCGAGGTCAATGGCGAGCAGGCCCACCCCTTCTATCAGTGGCTCAAGAAGGAGAAACCGGGCCTGCTGGGGCTGGAGAACGTCAAGTGGAACTTCACCAAGTTTCTGATCGACCGGGACGGCAAGGTGGTTGACCGCTTTGCCCCCACCACCAAACCCGAGAGCCTGCGAGACGATATCCTGGCCCTGCTCTGAGGCCGCGGCACGCGACGGCCGGACAACGCGACACGGCTGCTGCGTGCAGGGCGCGCATCTGCTATATTACGCCCCCGTTATCATTTCCATCTTGTGGCGGGTGCCAGCGCACCTGCCATCCGCTGAGCCCAAGGCTCACCAGAGGAGTCTCTCTCGAACATGTCATTCAACGAACTGGGTCTGTCTCCGCACATCCTGCGGGCCGTCAAGGAGCTGGGTTACGAACAGCCAACCCCCATCCAGCAACAAGCCATCCCCGCCATTCTGGCCGGACAGGATGTGCTCGGCGGCGCCCAGACAGGCACAGGCAAAACGGCCGGTTTCACCCTGCCCATGCTGCAGCGCCTGCTGGCCAACCATGGCCGTGGCCGCCGTCAGGTGCGGGCCCTGGTGCTGACCCCGACCCGCGAACTGGCTGCCCAGGTGGGTGAGAGCATCATCAAATATGCCCACCACCTGCCGTTTCGCACCCTGATCGCCTACGGCGGCGTCAGCATCAAGCCCAATCTGGACGCCATCAAGCTCGGCATCGACATCCTGGTGGCCACCCCGGGCCGTCTGCTGGACCTGCTGACCCAGGGGGCGCTGACCCTGTCCGAGCTGGAAGTGCTGGTGCTGGACGAAGCGGATCGCATGCTCGACATGGGCTTCATCGTCGACATTCGCCGCATCATGAAGGCGCTGCCGGCCGAACGGCAGACCCTGCTGTTCTCCGCCACCTTCTCAAGCGAGATCAAGGCGCTGGCGGATGATTTGCTCAACGACCCCACCCTGATCGAGGTGGATCCCAGCAACACCGCCGCCGAGCAGGTGACCCAGCGCATCATCCAGGTCGATCGGGAACGTCGCCGCGAGCTGCTCTCCCACATGATCGGCCGCGGCAACTGGCAGCGGGTGCTGGTGTTCGTGCGCACCAAGCAGATCGCCGATCGCTTGGCCCAGCAGATGCAAAAAGACGGGCTCGATACCGTCGCCATCCACGGCGACAAGAGCCAGGGTGCCCGCAACCGGGCGCTGGCAGATTTTCGGGAAGGCAAGGTGCGGGTGCTGGTGGCGACCGACATCGCCGCTCGCGGCCTCGACATCGATCAGCTGCCCCACGTGATCAACTTCGAACTGCCCCAGATGGCGGAGGATTACATCCACCGCATCGGTCGCACCGGCCGCGCCGGTCGTGGCGGCGAGGCCATCTCGCTGGTGAGCCAGGACGAACTGGGCCAGCTCAAGGGGATAGAGGCGCTGATCGGCCAATCCCTCTCGGTGGAGATCCTGGAAGGATATGAGCCAAGCGGCAAGCCGAGCCGGCAGACCCTGCCGGGCAGCAAGCCGGTACAAAACCCGCCGCGCGCCCGTGGCGCTGCCAATGCCAAGGGCGGCAACGGCAAATCCGCCGCAGGCAAGAGCAAGGCAAAGAGCGATGGCGGCAAGAAGCCTGCCCCAGCCCGCAAGCGGGAAGTGGTGGGCGAGGATATCGGCTTTACTCCCATGCGTCGCCTGCCCAAGGCCCAGCGCGACGACTATCAGGACAACTCCAACGAGGAGTAACAGGCCGCCCTGAGCCCGTCATAACAAAAAACCGCCCGAGGGCGGTTTTTTTCATGATGGCGCCACCGGCCTGTCAATGCCAGCTGTCGCAATGGACATGTGCAGCAACGGATAGGGTCTGCCCTGCCCGTCCAGTGCCGAGCGCCCCACCACCTCGAAGCCCAGGTGGCGATAAAAGCCGAGCGCCTGCTCATTCTGCTCGTTGACGTCCACCCGGGTCGCCCCCAGCCGGTGGATGGCATCGACCACCAGCAGGCGACCCACCCCGCCTCCGCGCAGCGCCGGGTCGATGAACAGCATCTCGATGTTGCCCTCGTGCACTCCGCAAAAGCCGGCGATCCCCTGCTCACTGCGGGCGCAGGTGAGGGTCACGGCATCAAAGTAGTGTTCCAGGATGAGCTCGCGCAGGGTGGCGATCTCCTCATCCGGCAAAAAATGGTGGGTGGCGCGCACCGACGCCTCCCACAGCGCGATCAGGGCCTGATATTCCCCGCGCTCTGCCTGCTCCAGTCTCATATCGTACTCACTCAACAGATTGGTTGTTCGGGGCCAGCCCGGCCGCCGCCATGGCGTCGACCTGCTTGAGGACAAACCCCTTCTCGATGCCGGCCTTGAAGCCGAGCGACGCATAGAGCCGGTGGGCCGCCTCGCGCCCTTCCCCCGACAGCAGCATCACTTTGTAGCAATCCTGCTGCCAGGCGAGCGCGAGGGCATGGGTCAGCAACTGCCGGCTGATGCCCCGGCGCCGAAACGCAGAGGCCGTCACCACGTGCTCCACCATGCCAAACGGCCGGCCGCCGTTGGTCAGGGTCGCGACCACGCCGAGCTGGCAGGTGGCCGCCAGCTGGCCATCCACCTCCGCCACCAGCAGGTGAAGGTGGGGCTGCGCCAGCAAGGCCGTCAGCGCCGTGCGGACCGCATCCGGCGCAAGCGCAGGGTCATGGGGGCGCAATTCCCGATAGAGCGCCAGCAGACCGGCCATGTCCTGCAGAGTACAGGCCCTGATGAGCGTCATCCTTCTTCCTCCTTGAGCTGCAGGCGATGCGGCTTCACGCCTCGCGGGGGGCAAACATGATGATGGCCATGCCGCACAGGGCCACCAGCGACCCCACCAGATCCCACAGACTGGGCCGGATGCCGTCCACCAGCCAGAGCCAGAGGATGGCCACGAAGATATAGACACCGCCATAGGCGGCATAGACACGGCCGGCCGCGGTCGGGTGCAGCGACAGGAGCCAGGCAAACAACATCAGGCTCAACCCCGCCGGCAGCAGCAGCCAGACGCTGCGCCCCTGGGTCAGCCAGAGATAGGGCAGATAACAGCCCAGGATCTCGGCCAGCGCCGTCACCAGAAACAACCCCATGGTTTTCAACTCGCCCATCGGCTACCCCATTGTTCAGTTACGTGTTCGGCAAAAGAGCAATGGTAAGCCAAATGACCGGGCCGGGTAAGCGGGATCAGGCAACAAACGCGAAGGGAAGGATAGCGGGTGTATGCTCGGACGGCCTTCCCCCGCCAGCACGGGGGAAGGCCAGATCATCAGCGGGTCTTGACCGCCTGCAGCAGGACAGACAGATCCGGCCCGAACTGACGGGTGCGAATGGCCTCACGGATATCACTTTCGCTATAACGGCTGGCCGGATAGAGCAGCACGCAGGCAGTGTCGCCGGGCTTGAGGAAGTGGGTCTCGCCAAACGGGGTATAGCGGGTGGCGCCGATGCTGATGAGGGCATGGGCCGGGCGCCCGGCCTGGGCCAGCAGCCCCTGGATGTGCTCGGCCGGCCCCTCGTCCCGCTGATGGTTGAACTTGTCGATGGCCCACGTCAGCAGCTGGCCGTGGAAGTAGCTGTAATCCACCGCCGCGCTGTCGACCCCGTAGGGGTGCAGCTCGCCGTCCCGCTCCAGATAGCAGGCGATGCGGTAGTCATCGAGCTCGCAGCCGGCGGCGAAGTGGGACAGGGGCAGCATCGCGGGGGCCAGCCCCTTGCTCTCTTCGCCCCAGTTCTTCTTCTCGCTGATCTTTTTGGCGTTGGGACGACGGATGGAGCAGTCGTTGTAGGCACCAAAGGCGCGCGGATGGATGGCCACCACCTGCTCCCCCGCGTACTCCAGCTCGCACCAGAGCGCCACTTCCGGCTCTATCTGCACCTTCTCATCGCCGCTCACCGCCGCTTCCGGCAAGAAGATGGCGTCGCCGCTCAAGGGGAAGACGCCGAGCTGGCCGGGGTGGCCCGGCACGTAGAAGGGGAACAGCGCCTTGGGGGCGCTGGTGTCGCGCACCACCACCGCCACGAAATCCGAGGCCTCGCCGGCCTGCTCCAGATGACCGGCGAAATTGCCCGCCACCCCGAGTCCGATAAACTTGCTCTCTGCTGTCACTTGCATCTTCTCACCTGCCTCTTGCCAAAGCGAAGGCAGCGGCCCGGCACGGGGCGGCTGCCACGAAAGTGGCAAGGATTAAAACACAGGGGTCTGCCCTCGCCCAGCCTGCACGCCCCATCCTGTGCGCCAGCGCGAACTTTTGCCGGCCGCTCGGCGAGCTTGTGAGCAACCGCCATGCCCGAACTGACTCGACCGTGTGCGGCGCCTGGCCTTGATCAGGGAGACAGGCAGCGCATTGATCAACCATGGACCCCGGAAACAGATCGTTTCCACATCCTGCCGCCTTGCCCCTTGGGCCCGCCCGCCAACTTTGCTAGGCTGCCCGCCATGCCAATCCGCACACTCAAGGATGCCTGCCGATGTCAGCACAGCACTTTCAGGGCCGCTTCGAGGTCGAGTTCAAATACAGGCTCGGTGATGTCGAGGCCTTCACCACTGCCCTCGCCGCCCTCAATCCCGAGGTGATGCTGGAGCGCAACCAGGAGCTGGACACCTACTTTGACACGCCGGACCGCAGCCTGGGCGAGGCGGGCAAGAGCCTGCTGATCCGCGCCATGGAGCCCTCCGGCATCCAGCTCTGGATCGTGAAGGGGCCCGAGCCCGATCGCTGCGAGGCAGTCAACATCACCGACGCCGACAAGGCCATCAGCATGCTGCACACCCTGGGCTACCAGCCGATACTGACCCTTCGCAAAGTGCGCAGCATCTATTTCGTCGGCCCCTTCCACGTCACCCTGGATCACCTGGCGGGGCTCGGCGATTTTGCCGAGCTGGCCATCATGACCGATGACGAGGATCGACTGCTGGAATATAGGCATGCCTTGGAAGCATTGGCCTCAACACTGGGTTTGAAACAGCGTGAGCACCGCTCTTACAAAGCGTTATGTGAGCTTAATCAATCAGTTTGTTGAGTAGATTTGATATAAAAATCATTCCATTACTCAAATAATCAAACTTATTCAATTAAACAAGGGAATGTATTTTGAAAAACTATGTTACTGCCCTCGTATCATTACTTGCTGTTGGTTGCAGTTCTACATATCAGCAGTCAAATGTGCAAACAATGACCAGCAAGCTTGATCCCAGCCAAGGGGTGCTTATTTCGCAGCCCCAAGATGGCTCATACGAAACGACGCAATATCAAAATTCGGGGCAAATGACTGCTCAGGCAATCTATGCAGCATTTTCCAAGAAAGCCAACAGAGTTGAAATTACCACCAATTGCCATGGCGACCCTTGCCTGAATAATATTCAATCGACCCAGTTCAGATATTACGTAAAACCCGTCATTCTACATTGGGAAGAACGAGCAACCGAATGGTCAGGCAAACCAGATGTTATTGAAATTCAGTTAGTTGTCTACGATACCCTAAGCAAGAAGAGTATCGCCAACTCATCGTTTAAAGGAAAAAGCAAATGGGCCACATTTGGTGGTGATCACCCACAGGATCTGTTGCCAGAACCGACCGAAAAATACGTGAATAGTCTCTACTAATTGGCTACTGGAATATAACCATGATCGACAAACTCGCCTGGCTGACCTTCAAGGATCAGCAACTGCTCTGTGCCCGCTCCCACGGCAAGCACATCTACTACATTCCCGGCGGCAAGCGCGAAGCGGGAGAGAGCGACGAAGCGGCGCTGATGCGCGAAATCGAGGAGGAGCTGGCCGTGGCCCTCAAGCCCGACACCCTGGCGTTTGCCTGCGAGTTCAGTGCCCAGGCCGACGGCAAGCCGCAGGGGGTCAACGTCAGGCTGCGCTGCTACACCGGCGAGGCTGACGGCATCCCTGTCGCCTCGGCGGAGATCGCCGAGCTGCGCTGGCTCGACAGCCGCCATATGGCCGAGATCTCGCCGGTTTCCCGGCTGCTGTTTGCCTGGCTGGTCGAACAGAAGCTCATCCGCTGAGGGAAACCCGCCTGGAGGGCGTGATCGGGCGCACCCGGCGAGCGACAACGACTTGAAATTGGCGGCAGAAACGGCGAGTCTAGCCAGTCATCCTGCCGCCGGTCCCGTTGGCGGCAGGCGCCGCGGCAGACCGGGCCGGCGGCGTGAACTTCGTTGACAAGGACTCCTGATGGACATAGTTGAGGTTGATACCACCCAGGGCATCAAGCCTGCCCTCATCACTTTGCTGCAAGACAGCGTCGCCAGCGGCGCTTCAGTGGGCTTCCTGCCGCCGCTGACCGAAGAGCAGGGGCTCGTCTATTGGCAGGGCATAGAGACGGAGCTGGCCGCGGGCAGCCGCCGACTCTGGGTCGCCTTCCTGCAACACCAGCTGGTCGGCGCCCTCCAGCTCTCGCTGTGCACCAAGGCCAATGGCCGTCACCGCGCCGAGGTGGAAAAACTGATGGTGCACAGTCTCCACCGTGGCAAGGGGGTCGGCCGTGCCATGATGGCCAGCATGGAGCAAGGGGCCAAAGAAGCCGGCCGCAGCCTGCTGGTGCTCGACACCCGGGTGGGCGATGCCGCCTCCCGCCTCTATCGCCAGCTCGGCTACCAGGAGGCGGGCCAGATCCCCGCCTTTGCCCGCAGTGCCGACGGCACCCTGGCGGCCACCCTCTTCTTCTACAAGCAGCTCTGAGCCGCGCACCGCCTCCGCTCCGCACACCTCTACACTGCACGCAACAGTGCGCCCTCCCCATGGAGGGCGCGTTCCCTTACCCCTCCAGCCTTCAAAAACAATCAAATAAGAAATATGATTAATTTTGAGTCTGCTATAGCCCCATTTGCATACGATTGTTCCTTCACCTCACCCTAGACGAGGCGTATGGTGTGGCAGAAAGACCCGTTTGCATACCAAACGGATGCCACTCACTGCCTTGAGGAATACTGCATGCCTATCCTGCCTCGTACCGTCACCTCCCCCAAAAAGTTCATCATCGGCCACGATCTGCTGCCCCAACTCCATGATCACGTAAAAGATTTCGGCGACAACGCCCTGCTCGTCAGCGACGAGTTCATTCTGGAGAGGGTGCGGGAAGAGGCGCTGGCCGGCCTGCTGCAAGCAGGCCTGAAGGGAGCGGTCGAGAAGTTCAACTACGAATGCACCGACATCGAGATCCGCCGCCTGTGCGATCTGGCCGAGCAACAGGGGGCCAATGTCATCGTCGGCATCGGTGGCGGCAAAACCCTGGATGTTGCCAAGGCGGTGGCCTTCTACCTGCGCCGCCCGGTGGTGCTGTTTCCCACCATCGCCTCCACCGATGCCCCCTGTACCGCCCTCGCGGTGATCTACAACCCGGCGGGCGAGTTCGAACGCTATCTGTTCCTGCCCCAGAACCCGGATGTGGTGATCGCCGACACCGCCATCATAGCGGCGGCTCCCGCCCGCTTCTTTGCCGCCGGCGTGGGTGATGCGCTCGCCACCTATTTCGAGGCCCGCGCCTGTTACCGGGCGGACGGCATCAATCTGGTGGGCAAACGCCCCTCCCGCACCGGTCTCGGGCTGGCCCGGCTCTGCTACGAGTTGCTGGGGGAGAACATCGAGCTGGCGATGGACGCGGTACGCCACCATGTCACCACCCCGGCGCTGGAGCAGACCATCGAAGCCACCATCTATCTGAGCGGCGTGGGCGCCGAAGCGGGCGGCCTGGCGGCGGCCCATGCGGTCAACAACGGCATGTCGGTGGTGGCGGATCTGCACCGGGCCCAGCACGGCGAGAAGGTGGTGTTCGGCCTGCTCACCCAGCTGGTACTCGAGCGCGCCCCCCAGGCCGAGCTGGACGAGGTGATGCGCATCATCCAGCTGGCCGGCCTGCCCATGACCCTGCAGGAGATGGGGCTGAGCCGTTTCGTGGAGAGCGAGTGGCGCCAGGTGGCCAAGCTTGCCTGCGATCCCCTCGACACCATGGGCAACATGCCGATGAGCGTCAGCGAGCAGGATGTCTACCACGCCATGATCGCGGCCAACGCCATGGCCGAGCGCTACCGGGCCCGTCACCCACGCGCCTGATCGGCACTCAAGCCAAGCCGTGATCACGGCGACAAGGCCGGCCCCTGCGGCCGGCCTTGTCATTCCCTGTCCGACCTGCTGCAATGGCCCCTTTATCCTTGGGACAAGGAGTCACCATGATATTGGAAGTCGCCCATCTGCAGGTCATCCCCGGTCAGGCTGCCGCCTTCGAGCTGGCCTTCTCCCAGGCCCAGCGCATCATCAGCACCATGCCGGGCTACGGCGGACACCAGCTCCAGCGCTCGCTGACTGATCCCCACCGCTATCTGCTGCTGGTCAACTGGCAGCGCCTCGAAGATCACACCCAGGGCTTTCGTGGCTCACCCCAGTACCAGCAGTGGAAGGCCCTGCTCCATCACTTCTACGATCCCTTCCCCACGGTCGAGCACTACCAGCAGGTCACGTTCGATGAGGCAAAGCAGCGGGAACAGGATAACGGCCTGATCTGAACCGGATGCCCGGTGTCAGGGCCAAGGTGACGGCTGAAGCGACATTGCCCCATTCGGTGTGCAACCAGATAAGCAGCGCAGGGGTGGACTGTTAACCGAGAGATGGGGAAAGATGATCAGGGGGCCAAGCAGAACGTGGATCATCTGCGCCCAGACTTGGCCCCTGACGGGAAGATCAGGCCAACCGTTCGGCCCGCGCCTTGATCAGGGGGGCGGCAAAAGCCTCCTGGGCCGCGATCAGCTGCAACTCATAGGCATCGGCCTGCCAAGTGTGCAGCAGTACCGTATCCACCGCCGCGTTGGTGCGCTCGAACGCGCTGACGGCATCGTAACCCGCCTGCAGATTGGCCAGCATCAGCGCGCTGATGAGATCCCCCACGCCCACCGGCTGGCGGGCAAACTCGTAGAGTGGGCGGTCGATCAGATAATCCCCCTCGGAGGTGGCCAGCAGCATCTCGAAACGACCCGGCTCGCGAGCGGCGCGTCCAAGATGCTTGACCAGCACCATCTTCACCCCGCGTGCCAGCAGCTGATGGGCGGCGGCCCGCGTCTGCGCCAGATCCGTCAGATGGACGTCGCACAGGGTCTCCAGCTCCAACAGATTGGGGGCCATGATGTCGGCCGCCGGCAGCGCCTGCTCGGTCAAGAAACGGGTCACCCCAGGGGCGACGATGCACCCTTTTTCCGGGTGGCCCATCACTGGATCGCAAAAATAGATGGCGGCAGGATTGACTGCCTTGACCGCCGCCACCACTGCCAGGATCTCGTCCCCCTGCTCCGCCGAGCCCAGATAACCGCTCAGCACGGCGTCGCAGTGCGCCAGCACCTCGATATTCGAGAGCCCCTCGCACAGGGCACTGATATGCCCTGCGGGCATCGCCATTCCTTGCCATCCGGCCGCATATTGGGTGTGGTTGGAGAACTGCACCGTGTTGATGGGCCATACCTCCATACCGAGACGGCGCATGGGAAACACGGCGGCGCTGTTGCCGGCACAGCCGAACACCACGTGGGACTGGATAGAGAGAATGCGTTTCATCGACATCACCGCAGAGAAGAGTCAGGGGAAAGGCGCAATATATCGGATGAAGATATTGATCTTCCACCCTTGAACAGCACAAACCCTAATTTGGTCGGCAAAATTCTCGATGACGCTGGTTGCCATTGCCATCACCGTCCCCCTCTTTACTGACATGCCGCAGTTTGCAAGCACGGCGATGGCAGGCATGGTTCGATAAGGTGATAGAAAACTCTTGTTTGATGGCATATGAGATTAATAAGTGAGCTTTTTTGTGCGCAGAGCCATGCGCTGACGAGTAAACCGGCAGATACCTGCGGCAGCCCCGGCCATCGGCCATCGGCCATCGGCCATCGGCCATCGGCCAGCAAGGCAGCAAGGCAGCAAGGCAGCAAGGCAGCAAGGCAGCAAGGCAGCAAGGCAGCAAGGCAGCAAGGCAGCAAGGCAGCAAGGCAATTGTGGAAGGAGGCCACGGCGTCGGTGCAAGTGAAGGTATAACCAGCCGGCCAAAGGACAGATCGGGTTGGTCGGCCCGATCCGGTTTATCAGGGGCGAGCGAAGTGGTAGACCCAGCCTTCGTCCAAAGCCATCTCGGCAGGTGGCGCCACCAGTGCCGGCAGCAGGGAGACGCTCCCCTTGGCGGCGTGTTGCAGCGCCATCAGGGCGCAGATGGCGGCGTCGTAGCGATCGGTCCCCGCCGTCACATCGGCCGGCAGATGCGGCAACAGCTCGGCGCGCACCGCCGATGCCTTGCCACCCACCTTGGCAAGGGCAGGATAGACCTCCAGCACGGCGCGGTCGGCCTGTGGTTGCTGCTTGGGCACCAGCTGCAAGTCGGCCAGTCGGGGCAGCATGGCGAGCGCCAGGGTCGCGTTGTTGCCGAGCCTGTCGAAGGTGGCCGAGAGCGGCTTCTTGCCATATTGCCGGTGCAGCCAGCGCTCGCAGTCCCGATAGGCATAAGGGTTGTCTATCTCACGCTGGGGCACGGCGCACTCGGTCGCCCTCCCCGCCAGCAGCTCGCCCAAGGCGCGAGGAAACGCCAGCGGCGCGTCGATCCCGAGCGCCAACTGCGGGCAGGCCAGCACCTGCAGCAGGTGGATCTCGTCGTGCAGTGCCGGGCGCAGCAAGGCATCCAGATCCGGCGCAACCCGTGAGCTCAGTCGAAACAGGGGCGATACCCCAAACCAGTGCAGTCGCTGTTCACGCGCCTGCCACCCCACCACGGCCACCGCCTGGGCACTGCCCTGCCAGCCTCTTACGTCCCAGCCGATGCCGATGGCATCCATGTGTTCCATTGTCATGCCAGTGTCACCTCTGCACGCTATCAATGCAGCACAGGGTAATGGCTGGAGCCCCTAAAGCAAGGTTGGCGGCGTGGCTTAGAAGGATTTCTTGAAATTGATCAGCGGCAAGATGGGGAAAACCCCGTTCTCGGCGTAGTTGGCGAGGCCAATCTGCAGACCGTCCAGGTGCTTGGTGGCGTTGATGAAGCCCAGCTGGAAGGTGGTGCGCTCGGCATAGTTGACGAAGCCGACGTTGGCCAGGGCGTTGCCCTTGGCGATGTTGACGGCACCCCAGTTGAGGCCCTGCACATTGTTGGTCAGGTTGACGAAGCCAAGGTTGACGCCCTTGTCCTGACCCTCGTGCCAGTTGACCGCGTTGATCGCCACCCCGCCAAACTGGTGGCGTACCCGGCCGGCGCCGAGGAAGATGCCAAGCTGCAGACCGGTGAATTGATCCACGTCGGAGAGGGCGAAGACCGGCAGATCGATCCCCTTCACCTGACCGGTGCGCCCATAGAGAACGGAGGCTCTGGCCCCCTCGACCTGATGGGACGCGGGCAGATTGACGCCGGGCAAGGAGAGCTGGACAGGGGTACTGGCGTGGGCAACGCCGCCAAGGGCCGCAGCCCCCAGGGCAAGCAGCAGGCGAGCAGGTTTCATCGATGCATTCCTCAAGACTCAGGGAGTGGCATCAGCCTATCAGCCCCGCGACCTGGGAACGAGTCCCGACGGACATGGCTGCGTCACCCCTCGTCTGAATCGGGCCAGCCAAACTGGACAGACCAGAATCAATATTTCGCCAAAAATTAACATTTATATTATTTACATCAAGCCTCATTTGGTAACACAATGCCTAAACGTGCGTTTGAACAGAGCAAACGACACGTAACGACTTAAGGATGTAGTCGAACGGATGTAACCGAAGAATGGGCCCATCGGCTCTTTTGCAATACCTTCTGCCAACCACGGAGACACGCGATGAATATGGACGTAATCAAGACCTTTACCGAGCAGATGCAAGGCTTTGCCGCCCCCCTCACCCGTTATAACCAGCTGCTGGCCAGCAACATCGAACAGCTGACCCGGCTGCAGCTGGCGTCCGCCAACGCCTATGCCGAGCTGGGACTGAACCAGCTGCAGGCCGCCGGCAAGGTGCAGGATGCCCAGAGCCTGGCGGCCCTCGGCACCGTCCAGCTGGAGACCGCCAGCCAGCTCTCCCGCCAGATGCTGGACGACATCCAGAAGCTCAACACCCTCGGCCAGCAGTTCAAGGATGACCTCGACGCCCTGGCTGCCGACGGCATCAAAAAGAGCACGGGCAAGGCCTGATATCCCCCTGGCTGCCCGCAGCGGGCAGCCACATCTCCCCATGCTCCGTCACGACAGGCTCGCCCTGCGCCGGGGATGGGTGAAGGAGAGAACATGAGCCAATCATCTTACGGCCCGCTGTTCGAGGCCCTGGCCCACTACAACGACAAGCTGCTGGACATGGCCAAGGCGCAGACCGAGCGCACGGCCCAAGCCCTGCTGCAGACCAATCTCGACGATCTCGGCCAGGTGCTGGAGCAGGGTAGCCAGCAGCCCTGGCAACTGATCAATGCCCAGATGAACTGGTGGCAGGATCAGCTCAAGTTGATGCAGCACACCCTGCTCAAAAGCGCAGGCCAGCAGAGCGAACCGCTCATCGCCCCCGAGCGCAGCGATCGCCGCTTCAAGGCCGAGGCCTGGAGTGAGCAGCCTATCTATGACTACCTCAAACAATCCTATCTGCTGACCGCCAAGCACCTGCTGGCTTCGGTGGATGCCCTCGAAGGGGTGCCCCAGAAGAGCCGGGAGCGGCTGCGTTTCTTTACCCGCCAGTACATCAACGCCATGGCCCCCAGCAACTTTCTGGCCACCAACCCGGAGCTGCTCAAGCTGACCCTGGAGTCTGACGGTCAGAATCTGGTGCGCGGGCTGGCGCTGCTGGCCGAAGATCTCGAGCGCAGCGCCGATCAGCTCAACATCCGGCTGACCGACGAGTCCGCCTTCGAGCTGGGGCGGGATCTGGCGCTGACGCCGGGCCGGGTGGTGCAGCGCACCGAGCTGTATGAGCTCATTCAGTACAGCCCGACCACGGAAACGGTGGCCAGGACGCCGGTGTTGATCGTGCCGCCCTTCATCAACAAGTACTACATCCTGGACATGCGGCCCCAGAACTCCCTGGTGGCCTGGCTGGTCGCCCAGGGCCAGACGGTGTTCATGATCTCCTGGCGCAACCCGGGTCCGGCCCAGGCCGACATCGATCTCGACGACTACGTGGTCGACGGGGTCATCGCCGCGCTGGATGGCGTGGAGGCGGCCACCGGCGAGCGGGAAGTGCACGGCATCGGCTACTGCATCGGCGGTACCGCCCTCTCCCTGGCCATGGGCTGGCTGGCCGCCAGACGCCAGAAGCAACGGGTTCGCTCCGCCACCCTGTTCACCACCCTGCTCGACTTCTCCCAACCGGGAGAGCTTGGCATCTTTATCCACGAGCCCATCATTGCGGCGCTGGAAGCCCAGAACGAGGCCAAGGGCATCATGGACGGGCGCCAGCTGGCGGTCTCCTTCAGCCTGCTGCGGGAGAACAGCCTCTACTGGAATTACTACATCGACAGCTACCTCAAGGGACAGAGCCCGGTGGCGTTCGATCTGCTGCACTGGAACAGCGACAGCACCAACGTGGCAGGCAAGACCCACAGCAGTCTGCTGCGCCGGCTCTATCTGGAGAACCAGCTGGTGAAGGGGGAGCTCAAGATCCGCCACACCCGCATCGATCTCGGCAAGGTGAAGACCCCGGTGCTGCTGGTCTCGGCCATGGACGATCACATCGCCCTCTGGCAAGGAACCTGGCAGGGCATGAAACTGTTCGGTGGCGAGCAGCGCTTCATCCTGGCTGAATCGGGCCACATCGCTGGCATCGTCAATCCGCCGGACGCCAACAAGTACGGCTTCTGGCAGAACGACGCCGAGGCCACCAGCCCCGAGGCGTGGCTCGCCGGCGCAAGCCACACCCCAGGATCCTGGTGGCCGCAGATGGCGACCTTTATCCAGAGCCGGGAAGAGGATCCCGCCCCCCTTCCCGCCCGCATCCCGAGCGAAGGGCTGGAGGCGGCGCCCGGCAGCTACGTCAAGGTACGGCTCAACCCGGTCTTTACCCAAACCCCCGAGGAGGAGCCAGCATGAGCATGCTTCCCTTCGAGGTGGGCCAAAAAGCCAGCCTGATCAAGCGGTTCGGGGCGGCAGAGGTCGAGGCGTTTGCCGGGTTGTCGGAGGATTTCAATCCGCTGCACCTGGATCCCGCCTTCGCCGCCACCACGCCGTTCGAGCGCCCCATCGTGCATGGCATGTTGCTGGCCAGTCTCTTTTCGGGGCTGCTGGGCCAGCAACTGCCGGGCAAGGGCACCGTCTACCTCGGTCAGAGCCTCGCCTTCAAGCAGCCGGTGTTTGTGGGGGATGAGGTGACGGCAGAGGTGGAGGTCATCGCCCTGCGCAGCGACAAGCCCATCATCACCCTGACCACCCGCATCCTGACGGCAACCGGCGCCATCGCCGTCAGCGGTGAAGCCGTGGTGAAGTTTGGCTGAAAAGGATTTGCCCCATGATCTCAGTCAGCCCGGCAACAGCCGGGCTGACTGCTATGGTGTGCACCCCCAAAATGGTCTTGCAAGCCACAATTGCCCGCAGACATATACCCTTGCCCTTTCCTTGACGGCCCGAACTGCCTAGAATAATCGCCCTGCTGTTTCAGCCATTCATCCACTAGAGGATTTCCCATGGAGACGTTTCTGCTCGAAGGCCACCCCTTCGTTGCCTTGTGCGACCTTATCAAACATCAGGGTTGGGCCGATTGTGGCGGTGCGGCCAAGGCGCTGGTTGCCGAAGGGCTGGTAGAGGTGGACGGTCAGGTCGAGACCCGCAAGCGCTGCAAGATCGTGGCCGAGCAAGTAGTCAACTTCAACGGCATGAAGGTCGTGGTGAAAGAGGGCGTCAGCCCCGAGATCCTCTGATCCCGGCGCTCTGCCACGCAAGTGCTACCCAGCACAGTGGCCGAGCAAGTGGTCAACTTCAACGGCATGAAAGTGGTGGTGAAGGAAGGGGTCAGCCCTGAGATCCTCTGACCTCGCTTGAATAAGGGCGCCGACGCGCCCTTTGGCATTCAGCTGGCCTTGATCGACAGGGTCAACACGAAGCGCGCCATCGCCTCATCTCCGTTCAGTGACGGACAGGTGGCCACCACCTGGATGGGACGGTTGATGCGCTGACCGCTGGCCAGCGACTCGTCGATCATGGCGTCGATCTCCTCCCCGGCCGCACAGTCAAACTGCACATCCCCCTCGGGCCGTTTCAGAAACTCCCCCTGCACATCCTTGAAGGCGAAGTGCACCTTCTTGCGCCGCTGCCGCCCCTTCTCCATCACCAGCAGACCGCCCACCAGATCGGCGCCGGTCGCCAGCGCGCCGAAGTACATGCTGCCCAGGTGGTTGCGGGTGCGCCAGCCGAGCGGAATGCGAATGCGCAGCGCCTTGGCGCTCATCTCTTCGATGACCGGGGCACAAAAACCGATGACGGGGATGTAGCGCCAGGCAAAGAGCCGCAGCGCCAGGTTGGCCTTCAAACGTTGCAAATCCATATGCGAACTGATCCGATGAGTTGATGTAAACAACATGTTGCCAGCATGGCTGGCGTTCGACAAGGACGCGGATCACGCTTGCCACCTTTTCACCACCCAAAAAAAGAGGGAACCGCACGGGTTCCCTCTTCTCGTTCCTGTGGCGATCAGGCCCGCTTCTCTTCCAGCCAGGCCCCCTGGCTCTGCATCTCGAACAGCTGGGCATAATGGCCGCCCAGCGCCATCAACTCGCCATGGGTACCCCGCTCGTTCACCTGACCACGCGAGAGCAGCAGGATCTCGTCCGCATCGACGATGGTCGAGAGGCGGTGGGCGATGGCGATGGTGGTGCGGCCGCGGCGCGCCGCCGCCAGCGCCGAAGAGAGGGCCAGCTCGGTCTGGGAGTCCACGCTGGCGGTCGCCTCGTCCAAAATGAGGATGCGCGGATCCCCCACCAGAGCGCGGGCAAAGGAGAGCAGCTGACGTTGACCGGCGGAAAGGTTCTTGCCCCCCTCCTCCATCAGGGTGTTCAAGCCCTCCGGCAGGCTCAGCACGAACTCGGCCAGCTGTACCTCGGTCAGCGCCTGCCACAGCCGTGCCTCGTCGATACCGTCGCGGCCAAGGCGCAGGTTTTCCGCCAACGTCCCAACGAAGATGAAGGGATCTTGCTGGACCAGCCCGATGCTGCGCCGCACCGCCGAGAGCGACAGGCTCGCCATCGGATGATCATCGAAGCGGATGGTGCCCTGATCCAGCGGGTAGAAACCCATCAGCAGGCTGATGATGGTGGACTTGCCGCTGCCGGTATGGCCCACCAGCGCCAGCATCTGGCCCGGTTTGGCGGTAAAGCTCACGTCGCGCAGCACCTGCTGCTCACCATCGTAGGAGAAACCCACCCGCTCGAAGCTCACCTGCCCCTTGAGCGGGCGCATCTCGCCCTCGGTGCTCTCGCGGGTTTCATCGAGCAGGGCAAAGACACGCTCCCCGGCCACCATGGCCTGCTGCAGCTGGTTGAGCTGGTTGGTCATCTCGATGAGCGGCTCGATCATCCGCCCCAAATAGCTGATGAAGGCGTAGAGCACCCCCACCTGGATGGCGCCCTCCGCACTCAGCCCCTCGCGGGCAAACAGCGCCAACAGGCCGATCAGCACCATCATGTAGAAGAGATCGATGAGCGGGCGCAGCAGGATGCCGTTGATCTTGAGGCTCTTGAGGCGCGCCGCCCAGTGCTGCTGGTTCACCTCGGCAAAGGCGTTGGCGAAATGGCGCTCCTGCACCATGGCCTGGATGACCGGCATCCCCTGCAGCGACTCGTTGAGGCGACTGTTGATGTCGGAGAGCAGGCTGCGGGTCGCCCGCACCACGGGCACGCTCAGTTTCTGATAGAGCCACATCACGCCACCCACCGCCGGCAACAGACAGGCACACACCAGCATCAGCCGCAGATCCAGCAGCGCCATGGAGATGAGGATGCCGCACAGCAGCACCACCTTCTGCACCAGCAGCCCGATCACCTGCACATAGAGGTTCATGATCGCCTCGGTGTCGTTGGTAATGCGGGAGATGAGCGAGCCGGAGCGATGCTGGTCAAAGTAGCGGGCCGGCAGCCGGATGGCGGTGGCAAACACCTGCTCGCGCAGTCGCTGCACCACCGCCTGGGCGATGCGGTTGAAACGCAGGGATTGCAGGTAAAAACCGGCCGCAGACAATACCTGCAGGCCGAGATAGCCGGCGGCGATGGCCGCGATGGCGGGCCACACCAGCTGGCGCGGCGCCAGATAGTCGTCGATGAACAGCTTGATGAGCAAGGGACCGGCCACTTCGGCGCCGGTGGCCAGCAGCAGGCAGATCCCCGCCTGAATGAGCCAACGCGGATAACGGGCGCAGTACCCGAGCAGTCGTTTTATGGTCGGGTTCACAGGCGCTCCTCCACGTCTTGTTTCAGCCGCTGATGATGAGGCACCAGGCCGGCATACCAGCACTCAGGCTCCGCGCCACACCGACTGAAGGCGCTCTTGATGAGTGGGCTCACAGGCTCTCCTCCACGTCTTGCTCGAGACGCTGGTAACGCACCATGTCGGCGTACCAGCCGTTGTGGGCCATCAGGGCGCCGTGGCGACCCCGCTCACTGACATGGCCCTCTTCCAGCACCAGGATCTCGTCGGCCTGTTCCACCGCCGTCATCCGGTGGCTGACCAAGATCAGGGTACGCTTGTGGGCCTTGAGGGCGTGCAGGATCTGCTGCTCGGTGTGGGCATCCACCGCCGAGAGGGCATCATCCAGCACCAGAATGGATGCCTCTAGCAGCAGGGCACGGGCGATGGCGAGCCGCTGCTTCTGACCGCCGGAGAGGGTCACCCCCTTCTCCCCCACTTCGGTCTCATAGCCTTTGGGGAAACGGCTGATGTCGTCGTGCACGCAGGCGATGCGCGCCACCCGCTCAATCTCCTCCCGGCTGGCATCGGGACGGCCGAGGGCGATGTTGGCGGCAATGGTGGTGGAGAAGAGAAACGGCTCCTGCGGCACATAGGCAAACTGACCGCGCAGCTCACCCAGCGCCAGTTGCGAGATGGGCACCTCCCCCATGCGGATCTCCCCCGCGGTGGGGTTGGCCAGTCGCATCAACAGCTTGAGCAGAGAACTCTTGCCCGCGCCGGTGCGCCCGACAATCCCCAGCATGCCGCCGGCTTGCAGGGTGAAATCCACATTGCGCAGCAGGGTGCGCAGCTCGAGCTGGTAGCTGAGCGCCACGGCGCTCAGCGGAAAGGCCGAGGCCAGCGCCACCGGCTGGGCCGGCTCTTCAATGTCGCTGCGCTCGCCGAGCAGGCTTTCGATCCGCGAATAGGCGGCGCTGCCACGCTCGATGATGTTGAACAACCAGGCGATGGCGAACATGGGCCAGATCAGCTGGCCGAGGTACATGGTGAAGCTGGTGAGCTCCCCCAGGGTCAGCTCGTCACGCAGCACCAGGGCGCTGCCACCGGCCACCGCCAGAAAGTAGGAGCAGCCGATGCAGAGGTAGATCACGGGATCAAACTTGGCATCGATGCGGGCCACCGCCATGTTGCAGGCGCCCGCCTCCCGGGTCAGCTCGGCAAAACCGCGATCTTCGAGCGACTCCACCGCATAGGACTTGAGCACCCGCACGCCGGAGAGCGCTTCCTGGGTCTTGTTGTTGAGCCGGGAGAAAGCACCCTGCGCCGCCTTGAACTCCTTGTAGATCTGGGTGCCGAAGCGGTTCATGAAGAATGCCATCACCGGCAACGGCAACAGGGAGAGCAGGGTCAGCTGCCAGGAGTACTGGCTGCACATGATGGAGAGCACCAGCACCCCGACGATGATGGAATCCACCAGGGTCAGCACCCCTTCCCCGGCGGTCATCTCCACCGCCTGGATGTCGTTGGTGGCATGGGCCATCAGATCGCCGGTACGGTGGCGCTGATAAAAGTCCGGGCTCATGCGGGTGAAGTGGCTGAACAGTCGGTTGCGCAGCACATAGGCGAGCCGGTAGGAGGCGCCAAACAGCATGACCCGCCACACGTAGCGCAGCAGATAGATGAGCAAGCCAAGGCCGAACAGCCCGGCCAGATAGCCCGTCAGGGTTGCACTATCAAGGGAGCCTTTGGCGATGCCATCCACCACCCAGCCCACCACCTTGGGCGGGATCACGGTCAACAGGGCCACCATCATCAACAGGGAGATGGCGATCAGGTAACGCCGCCACTGCTCCTTGAAGAACCAGCCCAGCCTTGCAAATACGCTCACGTAGATATCCTTTGTCGCGACCGGCCCAGGGCCGGCGCCCATCACGGGGAAACTCAATGCAATCGCCCCCGGCTGGGGGCGATACGAAGGGGTCATGATAGCCTGAAGCAAGCGGCTTGAGAATTATTGCTATTTCACCTGTTACAACAAGCGATCATCACGCTGTCCGAAACCGGCGTACGGTGTTTCATGCTGCTCCCCGGTGAGCAGGAAGTGGGACACCTCCTCCCGGGTCAGACTGAACACCTGTTGCAACTGCTCCAGATCCTGCTCGGTCAGCTCCTCCTGCTGGCGCAACCGCCACTCCAGCTCACCGGCCATGATCTGCAGACGGGAGGCGGAAATATTGGCGGAAACCCCCTTGAGGGTATGCAGCAACCGACAAGCGATATCGGGCTGCTGACGACGCAGGGCGGAGCGGATCTCCCACAGGTCATCCTTGTGCTCCGACATGAACAGCTTGAACAGGATCTGCAGCGCCTCCTTGTCCTGCTCCAGCCGCCTGAGAGCATCCTCTAGATCCAGCACTCCCATCAGGTCGGGCGGTTTCACCTCGAGCGGCACCCGCCGCTCGCCACTGGCACTCTTCACCCACTGCAGCAGGTTGTTGTAGAGATCGAGCTTGCTGACCGGCTTGGTGACATAGCCGTTCATGCCGACCCCGAGGCAACGCTCCCTGTCTCCCGGCATGGCGCTGGCGGTCAGGGCGATGATAGGGACATCGTGCTTGTCGACCATCTTGCGGATCTGGCGGGTAGCATCCAGCCCGTCCAGCACCGGCATCTGCAAGTCCATCAGGATCACGTCGAAGGGCTGCTCGGCCACCCGTTCGACCGCCTCCCGACCGTTGCCCACCACGGTCACCAGGGCATCGACCCGGCGCAGGTATTCGATGATGAGCTGCTGGTTGACCCGGTTGTCCTCGGCCAGCAGTACCCGGATGCCTTGCAGCAGCTCGCGAAAATGCTGCTGATCCCCCTGTGCCTCGGCCTGACGGAACTGCTGATCGTGGGAGCTGCCGTTGAGCAGTTCATCCACCTTGGCCAGCAGGGCATTTTCGGTCATCGGCTTGGGCAGGAAGTGGGTCAATCCCATGCTCTCCATCCGCCCATGCAGTCCCTCCTTGGCCCAGGCACTGGTCATCAGGATCGGCAGACGGCGCCACTGGCTGTGCTGATACATCTCGAGCGCCAGATCCAGCCCGTCTTCCTGCCCCATACGCCAGTCCAGAATGGCCAGCCGGATATTCTGTCCCTCTTCCCGCAGCACTTGACGAGCCCGGGAGAGGCTGTTGACCGCCATCACCCTGGCACCGGCCCGGCCCAGGATATCCTTGGCCAGATCCAGCACCAGCTCGTTGTCATCCATCACCAGCACCAGCGGCTGATGTTCGAAGAATACCCGCCGCCCGGAGACACCATAGACAGCCTTGGTCATGGGGATCTCGAACTGGAAGACCGAACCCGTTCCCGGCTTGCTCTGCACCGTGATCCGCCCCCCCATCAGTTCGACCAGACGCTGGGAGATGTTCAGACCCAGCCCGGAGCCGCCGTATTTGCGGGTATTGCCTGCCTCCAGCTGGGTGAAGGGCTGGAACAGCTGGGCCTGTTTCTCCTCGGCGATGCCGATGCCGGTGTCACGCACGCTGAAACGCACCTGCATGGGGTGCTGGTTGACCAGGGTGATGGCTACTTCCACCTCGCCCCGCTCGGTAAACTTGATGGCGTTGTTGACCAGATTGACCAGCACCTGACCGAGGCGCAGCGGATCACCGCGCAGAAAATCCGGCACGGCCGGCGACTTGTTGATGATGACCTCGACCTGCTTGCGCTCGGCCAGGTCGGCAAACATGCCGGCCAGCGAGTCGATCTGCTCGCTCAGATCGAAGTCGATCTCCTCCAGGGTAAGCTTGCCGGACTCCACCTTGGTCAGATCCAGAATGTCGTTGATGAGCAGCAGCAGGGTATCCGACGAGGATTTGATCTTGCTGAGATAATCCCGCTGCTGCTGATCCAGCTCGGTCTGCAGTGCCAGCGAGCTGAACCCGATGATGGCGTTCATGGGGGTGCGGATCTCGTGGCTCATGTTGGCCAGAAAATCGCTCTTGGCCTGGGCCAGCAAGCCGGTCTGGCGCGACAACTCGCTCAGCTTCTGGTTGCGCCGCCACAGGGTCACCGCCACCAGCCCGAAACAGAGCATGGCCCCCCCCAATACCATCAGATAGAAGCGGCTCTTGAGGGAGGAGGCCTGCTCCATCTTGCTCTGCTTCCAGAGTGACAGCCCCTCCAGTTCGTGCATGTCGATCACCTGATTGCGCAGCACGTGGTACTCCACCACCTGATGGCTGACATCCTCGCTCAACTGGGCCAGCCCTGCCACTTCGGGATTGGCGGGATAGGCCGTCTTGAGGCGGCGCTGCAGGGCCTGCAGCCGCAGCTGCTCTCCCTTGTCCCAGCTGCGCTTGAGGTAGTGACTGAGCTGGGCCAGCTCGGTCAGGTCGATGGCAAGCGGAGAGTCTGCCGGCAAGGTGGCCAGCAAGCCGTTGAGCTGCTTTTGAAAAGGCTGCTCTATGTACTCGATCGCCATCTCCATGGAATAAAGCTTGGCCAAGTCGAGCAAATAGCTGTCGATGTCGTGCAACAGGGATTGGGAGTGGGGATTGTCGGCAGAGTCGGGATCGTTGCGCACCTGGCGCACGAAGCTGTCGAGGTTGCTCGACAACTGGTTGAGACGTTGCTGTACGTTGCCGTCGTTGGCCTTCTCGCGGCCAAGCAGATAGACGGTGTCGGTATTGACCCGGTTGAGGATCAACTCTGCGGCAACGCTGAGCTCGGAAGCCTTCTGCTGCTGGCTGAGCAGCTGCCAGCAATAGCCGGAAAACGCCAGCAGCGATACGATGATCAGGCTAAGCACAACACGATTGACCCGTGTCACATTATTCATCCCGTCTCGATTCTCATGTCATGGCCACGCATCCACCGACATCATGTCGACACAGGATAACTGGCTGTGAAAGATAACTGACTACTATGTTACCGTTACTCTGCCCTGTCAGTGCAATAAGATGTTGCAGGGCTTATGCATACAGGAATCAATTATGTCATTTATCACTACCTATTGTAGCCATTGCTTCACCAGGAACCGCCTGCCTGAAGAAAAAGTGGATTCAAACGCGAAATGCGGCCGTTGCAAGAGCGGGCTGTTCGCCACTACCCCGGCCAATGGCCTGGAGCAGCAGTTCGATACCCTGATCCAGTCTGACATCCCGGTCGTGGTCGACTTCTGGGCCAGCTGGTGCGGGCCATGCCTTCAATTTTCACCTGTTTTTCAACAAGTTGCCAGTGAACTTGAACCAAGGCTCCGCTTCGTCAAGGTCGATACCGAGCAACAAGCCGCCATTGCGGCCCGTTACGCCATTCGCAGCATTCCCACCCTGATGGTCTTCAAGCAGGGCAAGATGGTGGCACAGCGCAGTGGCTCCCTTCCTCCCAGCATGTTCAAGGAGTGGTTGCACAGCTTCATCTAGGCCACAAATGATACCAGTATGTTTAATTTGTGTTTATTTAATGTTTTCATTTACCTTGACTCTGTGAGTCCCGGCATGCTTTGACTAGTTCCCCCTGTTTCAAACAGGGGGATGAATGTAATCTCGGCAACACAACAACAACCATAAATTAACCGAGAGAACAATATGCACACATCTGCAGTACCCTCCACTACCCCATCACGCTGGCTGGACATCAAATCCGGGATCGTCATCCTGGATGTGTTGCTGCTCTGTGCCATGCTGGCCTGGCTCCCCTTTGACCCCAACGTCAACAAGGGGCTGGGGATCCTGGTCTTCATCGCCATCCTCTGGCTGACTGAAGCAGTCAACATCACCATCACGGCCCTCTCCATCCCGGTACTTGCCACCCTGCTCGGGGTCTTTGACATGAGCAAGTCGCTGACGGATTTTGCCAACCCGGTGCTGTTTCTGTTCTTCGGCGGCTTTGCTCTGGCCGCCGCACTCTCCAAACAGGGGCTGGATACCCAGATCGCCGCCAAGGTGATGCAGCTTGCCAGGGGCCACCTCGGCTGGGCCGCCATCGTGCTCTTCACCATCACGGCCGCCCTCTCCATGTGGATCAGCAACACCGCCACCGCCGCCATGATGATGCCGCTGGCCCTCGGCATGCTGAAAGGGCTCGACGCCCACAAGGAGCGCCGTACTCTGGTCTTCGTCCTGCTGGGGGTTGCCTACAGCGCCAGCATCGGTGGCATCGGCACCCTGGTCGGCAGCCCGCCCAACGCCATCGCAGCTGCCCAGATGGGGCTGGGTTTCACCGACTGGATGAAGTTCGGCATCCCAGTGGTACTCATCTTCATGCCAGTGGGCATCGGCTTGCTTTATATGGTGACCCGTCCCAACCTCTCCCATCAGGTCAGCACCGAGAAGGTCACCATCCAGTGGACCGGTCAACGCAAGATCACCTTGCTCATCTTCCTGACCACAGTACTGCTGTGGATCGGCTCCCAGCCCATTGCCAAGGCAATGGGAGGCATTCCCCAGTTCGATACCCTGATCGCCATGGGCGCCATCGTGGCGATTGCCATCAGCCGGGTGGCCAGCTGGGATGACATCAACCAGAACACCGACTGGGGCGTGCTGATGCTGTTTGGTGGTGGCCTCACCTTAAGCGCCATCCTCAAACAGACCGGGGCCAACGCCTTCCTGGCGGAGCACCTCTCCAACGGTCTGGCCACCATGCCGATCTTCATCATCCTGCTCTGTCTGGCCGCGTTCGTGGTGTTCCTGACCGAGCTGGTCTCCAACACCGCCACCGCCGCCCTGCTGGTGCCGCTGTTTGCCGGGGTTGCCCAGGCGCTGGGTGTATCACCCATCGTCGTCTCCGTGCTGATCGCCGTCGGCGCCTCCTGCGCCTTCATGCTGCCGGTGGCCACCCCGCCCAACGCCATCGTGTTCGCCAGCGGCCATATCAAACAGCGTGAGATGATGCGGGCCGGCCTGGTGCTGAACCTGGTTTTCACCGTCATCCTGACCCTGCTCGCCTACTTCATGGGTGACATACTGCACTGATATGCCGAGTACCAAGGCCCCTGACGGGGCCTTTTTATTGGCTCTTCTGCACGCAGGCTCGGCCAGACGGCCCCCCCCCTTCTCACCCAGTCACCACCTGTAACAGTCCCCTTCTCGACTAAAAGATCCGTATTTTGACGGTTCTGGTTTGACGTTTCCCTCTGGGCTCTCTTTTCCGCGCAGCCTCCCACCAACACGCCCACGCAAAATAAAAAACCCCCGCATGGCGGGGGTTTGCTGGTTTACCATCTGGTCAGCCGATGCTGCAGGGTTTCAATTGCCAGATGCGATCCACATAGTCCTGGATGGAGCGATCGGAGTTGAACTTGCCCATGGTGGCCGAGTTGATGATGGCCTTCTTCACCCACAGGGCCGGATCCCGATACCAGGTATCGATCAGCTTGTGGGCTTCCGAGTAGGAGGCGAAATCGGCCAGGGTCAGGTAGGGATCCCCCCCTTCCAGCAAGGAGCGCTTGATGGAGGAGAGCTCGCCCGGACGACCCGGCGTGAAGTAGTCGGTATCAAACCAGTCCAGCACGGCCTTGAGCTCGGAGTTGGCATAGTAGAAGTCGTACGGGTTGTAGCCGCGCCCCTTCAATGCCTTCACCTCGTCCACGTTCAGACCGAAGATGGCGCAGTTCTCGGCTCCCGCCTCTTCGGCGATCTCGATGTTGGCGCCGTCCAGCGTGCCGATGGTGATGGCACCGTTGAGCGCCATCTTCATGTTGCCGGTACCGGAGGCCTCATAGCCTGCGGTGGAGATCTGTTCGGAGACATCAGCCGCCGGGATCAGCTTCTCGGCCAGGCTCACGCGGTAGTTCGGCATGAACACCACTTTCAGCTTGCCCTGGATGCGAGCATCGTTGTTGACCCGCTCCGCCAGCTTGTTGATGGCGTAGATGATGTCTTTGGCCAGCTTGTAACCGGGCGCCGCCTTGGAGCCGAAGATGAACACCCGCGGGTGCATGTCATAGTCCGGGTTGGCCAGCAGGCGACGGTAGAGCGCCATGATATGGATGAGGTTCAGCTGTTGGCGCTTGTACTCGTGCAGACGCTTGATCTGGACGTCGAAGATCGCCTCCGAGCTCACCTCGATGCCGGTTTCGGCCTTGATCACCTTGACCAGCTTCTCCTTGTTGTGGCGCTTGATGGTCATGAACTGCTGCTGGAACGCCTTGTCGTCGGCAAACTTGACCACGCTGCGCAGCTTGTCGAGCTGCAGCGGCCACTCTTTGCCCACCACCTCGTTATAAAGCTCGGCCAGTTCCGGGTTGCAAGCCAGCAGCCAGCGACGCGGGGTGACCCCGTTGGTGACGTTGCACATCTTCTGGGGCCACAGCTCGGCATACTCGGGGAAGAGATCCTCTTTCACCAGCTTGGAGTGGATCTCGGCCACGCCGTTGACCTTGGAGGAGCCAATGACACACAGGTTGCCCATGCGCACCTTGCGCACATCACCCTCTTCGATGATGGAGAGCTTGGCCTTGATGGCATCGTTACCCGGCCACTTGGGTTCAACCAGCTCGCTCAGGAAGCGGGCGTTGATCTCGTAAATCACCTCAAGATGACGGGGCAGCACCTTCTCGAACAAACTGACCGACCACTTCTCCAGCGCTTCCGGCAGCAGGGTGTGGTTGGTGTAGGAGAAGACCTGATAGCTGATGGCCCAGGCTGCGTCCCAGGTCAGCCCCTCTTCGTCCACCAGCACCCGCATCAGTTCCGGGATAGCCACGGTGGGGTGAGTATCGTTGAGCTGGATGGCAATCTGGGCGGCAAAGTTGCTGAAATCGGCGCCATGCACCCGCTTGTAGCGACGCATGATGTCTTTGATGGAGCAGGCACAGAAGAAGTACTGCTGGATCAGGCGCAGCTCTTTGCCCGCATCGGTCTCATCGTTCGGATAGAGCACCTTGGAGATGGTCTCAGCCTGTGCTTTCTCCGCCTGGGAATCGATATAGCCACCGGCGTTGAACACGTCCCAGTCAAAGAACTCGGAGGCGCGGGATTCCCACAGGCGCAGGATGTTGACGGTATGACCGCCAAAACCGACCACCGGGATATCCCAAGGCACCCCTTTGATCTTGCGGCCGGCGTGCCACACCTTCTTGAGGCCACCGTTGTCGCCAAATACGGTCTCGACATAGCCGTAGAGCGGGATCTCCTGCACGGATTCCGGGCGGCAGATCTCCCAGGGGTTGCCATATTCACGCCAGGAGTCAGGGCGCTCAATCTGGCGACCATCCTGAATTTCCTGACGGAACAGGCCGTGCTCGTAGTGGATACCATAACCGACCGCCGGGTAGTTCAGAGTCGCCAGGGAATCGATGAAGCAGGCGGCCAGACGGCCCAGACCGCCGTTGCCGAGCGCCATGTCGGGCTCTTGTTCACACAGATCGGTCAGTTCCAGACCGAGTTCACCCAGCGCCTCTTCGCACACTTTGTACAGGGAGAGGTTGTGCAGGTTGTTGGAGGTCAAACGCCCCATCAGGAATTCAGCAGAGAGATAGTGAATCGCACGAGTATCTTTCTTGAAGTGAGTCTGCTGAGTGCGGGTCAGGCGCTCGTACACCTGTTCGTTGACGGCGGCTGCGGTCGCTTTCCACCACGCTTCTGGCGAGGCTTTCTGTTCGCTTGTACCCAAGGTAGAACGCAGGTGACGCACGATACTCGCCTTGAGCTGATCTTTATCCAGTTGGAGATCCTGGTCTGTCTTCTTCTTGGTAGCCATAAACCATTTCCTTCGTTACAGAATAATAAATTGTTATCCCATCAGGGACCGGCGCTGTTGTTATCTCAGAATATGTTCCGGCGTGGGCATACTAGCTAAAGCCGCTGGTTTAAAAGTTAACGCAAGTCACACTTTAACGCATAAAAATGACAGTTCAAGCTTGAAAACCCTTTCCTGAAAGCTGTCATTATGAATCTTTAATTTCATTAAAAATCATACAGTTAATCTCTTCATAAAAATATAAATACGTGAATAGGTTTTCAATGATTGCCAAGTGCTGAAAATTCTTGAAAATAACTGAAAATTCAGCGCACATTGAAAACGATTTCAATGTGCGCCGTTCATGAAAAGCAAAGACCAAGGCTGTTCGGTTGATTTCTGCGGGTCAACCATGGGCTTTGAACTGGTTGCTCATGGGATCATAGTGATAGCCTATCTGCAATAAGCGGGTAGCCAGCTGATCTTCCGTCATGTCGTAGTAGGCCAACAACTCTTCCAGCCCGTCACACTCCAGCCGCAGCTTCTCATTGATGATCCCGAGCAGGATATTGGCATCCAGTCGTTGCAAGGTGCTGACGTCCATCTCATCTCTCCTCTGTGCAAGACATACTGTATAACCATGGGCGTCCCCTCCTGCTTTGTCCATAGGCTAAAAAACACCCACCGCCAACATTAAATAAATAACCTTTATAATCAACAACATAGAATCAACCACTGCCAATTCGATCACATTTTTGACCACAAATGGCTTGTCACTGGCACCAACAGCAACTACTGTATGCACATACAGCATGGTTATTCATACAGGACAAACATATGAGCCAGCCCATGAGTCAGCACCCGATCACCACCTCAGCCGGGATGAGCAATCCCTGGCCCACCCGGCATCAAGGCAACATGAATGATGAGCGTTATAGCGCAACGATTGCCCATGAAGCCCCGCTGCTTGATGAGCTGGTGAGACTGAGCCATGGTGATACCGGCTGGATCCTGTTGATCGCGCCACCCGGCCTGCCAGTAGCCAAGCAGCTGCAGGCTCAGGGGATCAATCCCGCCAGAGTATTGGTGGTGCACAGCCCCAAGATCAAAAACTGGCAGCGTACGCTGGAACAGAGTCTGGGCAACGGCCGCTGCGCCGCCGTGCTGACCTGGCTGCCGGAGCAGGTCATGCTGGATCGCGCCAAGTTGAGCAAGCTGGGACAACGCTGCGGGGTACTGACCCGTTTCTTCGAGCCGACCGCATCCTCTCCTGTCCACAGTGGTTCACTGGTCTATGGCGGGCAGGATGTCTATCTCAACCACTAACAGGCGTCAAGAGTGCGAGGAGACGCCTTGCAGGATTGGCTGGTGAGTTGAACGGGTTTTTCGGTGAGCGCTGAACAGCCCAGCAATCACTCAGTGACAAGAGCCCTGCAGCCATCAGGCAACCGCTGCAAGAGCCTGCCAACAGACAGAAGTGGAAGCCGGTATTGAAAGCGAGGCGCAGAACTCCTCACACTGAGCACAGTTGGCAGTTGGCAGTTGGCAGTTGGCAGTTGGCAGTTGGCAGTTGGCACTAATGCGACTGCACGCAGGCCAAAAGAGAAGGCGACCCTGGGGTCGCCTTCGTTCTGTCTGCTACGGCTGCAGCGGTATAACGGTGGTATCGATAACAGTCACGCGCCGTGTCCGCTCACGTTGAGCCTCGAGACAAGTCTCAAGACCGTGAGTGAACAGCCATCAAACAGCTTTCGCTCACGCCAGTTTGCCGTCAAGCTCGGCAATCTTGGCAGACCAGTAAGCCGGGCCTGTCTCATGGATATTGTTGCCCTGAGAGTCAACCGCCACAGTCACCGGCATGTCTTCCACCTCGAACTCATAGATGGCTTCCATACCCAGATCGGCAAAGGCCACTACCCGCGCCTTCTTGATGGCCTTGGCCACCAGATAGGCGGCGCCGCCGACGGCCATCAGATAGACAGCCTGGTGCTGTTTGATGCTCTCGACCGTCTTGGGGCCTCGCTCGGATTTGCCGATCATACCGATGAGGCCGGTTTCTCCCAGCATCATGTCGGTGAACTTGTCCATCCGGGTGGAGGTGGTCGGGCCGGCCGGGCCGACCACTTCGTCACGCACGGCATCGACCGGGCCGACGTAATAGATGAAGCGGTTGGTGAAGTCGACCCCTTCCGGCAGCCCCTCGCCTTTTTTCAGCATGTCGGCAATGCGTTTGTGAGCGGCATCGCGACCGGTCAGGATCTTGCCGGAGAGCAGCACGGTATCCCCGCTCTTCCAGCTGGCGAGCTCTGCCTTGGTGATGCCGTCAACATTGACACGGCGCACGTTGCCGCCAGCCGAGCGGGTGATCTCCGGCCAATCTTCCAGCTTCGGCGGTGTCAGCTCGGCCGGGCCGGAGCCATCCAGTTCGAAGTGCACGTGACGGGTCGCCGCGCAGTTGGGGATCATCACCACCGGCTTGGAGGCGGCGTGGGTCGGCGCAGATTTCACCTTCACATCCAGCACGGTAGTAAGACCGCCGAGCCCCTGGGCACCGATCCCCAGCTTGTTGACCTTGTCGTAGAGATCGACCCGCAGCTTCTCTTCGGTGGTCTCCGGACCACGGGCGATCAGCTCCTGAATGTCGATATGCTCCATCAAGGCTTCTTTGGCCAGTACAGCTGCCTTCTCGGCGGTACCGCCGATGCCGATCCCCAGCATGCCCGGTGGACACCAGCCAGCCCCCATGGTCGGCACGGTTTTGAGTACCCACTCCACCACGTCGTCGGAGGGGTTGAGCATCACCATCTTGGACTTGTTCTCGGAGCCGCCGCCCTTGGCCGCGATGCTCACTTCCACCTTGTCACCCGGGATCATGTCGATGTGCACCACGGCCGGGGCGTTGTCCTTGGTGTTCTTGCGACTGCCGGCGGGGTCGGCCAGCACGGAGGCGCGCAGCGGGTTGTCCGGATTGGTGTAGGCACGGCGGGTGCCCTCGTCCACCATCTCCTGCACCGTCATGTCGCTGTCCCACTGCACCTGCATGCCGATCTTGACGAAGCAGGTGACGATGCCGGTATCCTGACACAGGGGGCGATGCCCTTCGGCGGACATGCGGGAGTTGATCAGGATCTGGGCCAGGGCGTCCTTGGCGGCCGGGTTGATCTCGCGGTCATAGGCAGCCTTGGCGGCCTGCACGAAATCGAGGGGATGGTAGTAGGAGATGTACTGCAGGGCGTCGGCGATGGAATCGATAAAATCCTGTTTTTTAATGATGCTCATATCATCCTCACTGGTCCTTGTCTCCGGCTTGATGCAGAGCAAGGGCTTCCATATGAGCCGTGCTTCGGTGGGGTAGTGCCAGGCGGCTTGCCTGTCGGCCCGATAAGACAACGGCGTGTTTTTTCTAAAAATTCCGGCGGCTATGATACGCTTGCCACCCCCGTACCGGCTAGGGAGCAGGCTGTAAACTGTTGCCTGTGTAACAAAAAATGAAACCAACGCTGCATATCCACCATTTTGATCACCAGACGGCGCTCCATGCCCTGTTCGCACGCCTTCATCATCTGCCCTGGGCCATGTTGCTGGAATCCGCCGGCCCGCTGGGAGCGGACAACGGCTTTGACATCATCACCGCCGATCCGCTGGCCACTTTGCAGACCGAGGGAGCGCTGACCCACATCGCGCAGGGAGATCAGCACGAATCCCGTGAAGATGATCCGTTGACGCTGCTGGCCCAACGCCAACACGCCCTGCTGGGAGAGCTCATCAGTCAAGCGACCCCCCTGCCCTTCATCGGCGGTGCACTCGGCCTGTTTGGCTATGATCTGGGCCGCCGTTTCGAGCGTCTGCCGAGCCTGGCCGCCCGTGACGTGACCATCCCGGACATGGCGGTCGGTATCTATGACTGGGCCCTGCTGCGGGACGTGGTAACGGGCCAGTGGCAACTGGTGCACTGGGGCGATGAAGCCGGCCTTGCCCGCCGCCTGCAGTGGCTTGAGGCGCAGCAGGCAACCACCACTGAGCCCTTTGCCTTGCAGGGAAAATGGCAGAGCAACATGAGCCGCGCGCAATACGGTGACAAGTTTGCCAAGGTCCAGGCCTATCTGGCCGCCGGGGACTGCTATCAGATCAACCTGACTCAACGCTTCAGCGCACCCTATCGGGGCGACGAGTGGCAGGCCTATCAGGCGCTGTCCCAAGCCAACCGTGCCCCCTTCTCGGCTTTCCTGCGCTTGCCGCAGGGCGCCATATTGAGCCTCTCCCCCGAGCGCTTCCTGTTGCTCGATCAGCGCCATATCGAGACCAAGCCCATCAAGGGCACCCGCCCGCGACTGGCCGACCCAGCGCAGGATCAAGCCAGCGCCCTGGAGCTGGCTGGCGCCGACAAGGACAGATCGGAGAATCTGATGATCGTGGATCTGCTGCGCAACGACATTGGCCGGGTGAGTCGACCCGGCTCGGTCAGCGTGCCCAGCCTGTTTGCGGTAGAGTCCTTTCCCGCAGTGCATCACCTGGTGTCTACCATCCACGGCGAGCTGGACGCCCGGTGGCAGGCGGTGGACCTGCTGCGCGCCTGTTTCCCCGGCGGCTCCATCACCGGCGCCCCCAAGATCCGGGCCATGGAGATCATCGAGGAGCTGGAGCCCCAACGGCGCAATGCCTACTGCGGCAGCATCGGCTATCTGAGCCAGCACGGCCGGATGGATACCAGCATCTGCATCCGCACCCTGATCGCCGCACAGGGCCAGCTCCACTGCTGGGCCGGTGGCGGCGTCATTGCCGACTCCGACGTGGACGACGAATATCAGGAAACCTATGACAAGGTGGCCCGCATTCTGCCGCTGCTGGACACACTGCGTTGAAAACCTGACAAAATGGATTACAGCAACTGGAGCGAAGAAGAATCGAGATGGAACGTGCCGAACTGCTGACCCGCTTTTTATTGCAACGCCCCGCCCCCGCCCACCGGCTGACGGTGGCCGGGCTCAAGCCCGCCGCCGTGCTGCTGCCGCTGGTCGAGCGGGCCGACGGCCTGCAACTGCTGCTGACCCGACGCAGCCCGCACCTGCGCCACCACGCAGGGCAGATAAGCTTCCCCGGCGGCAGGCAGGATCCAGACGACCGGGACTTGATCCACACGGCGCTGCGGGAAACCCAGGAAGAGCTCGGCATAGTCCCTGCCCAGATAAAGGTGCTGGGTACCCTCACGCCCCTCAACACCGTCTCCCAATACGACGTGCTGCCGGTGCTGGGGCTGGTCACGGCCGACTATCAGCTCACCCTGAGCCGGGACGAGGTCGACCAGGCTTTCGAGGTGCCCCTCAACCATCTGCTGGATCCACGCCACCACATCGCGCTCACCATTCCCAGAGCCGATCACCTGCACACCATCTACTGGATCCCCTGGCAGCACCACTTCATCTGGGGCGCCACCGCCAGCATGATCCGCCAACTCTCTCGGCAACTTGCCATATAACATTTTGCCTACAAAAGATTGTGCAACATTCGCGCATTAACATTAAACTAACGTAGGTTTTTATAAAAAATAATTGATTAATTCTTCTTTCGATCACATTTCCACAAAAGAATGCGGGTTTGAGCTCCATAAAGGTGAATTTGATCAACATTTTTGATTAAAAAAACCGTATCCTTGCGCCGATTCAATAAAAACCACAATTCGGGGTGAGACACATGTCTAATACTGTCACCGGCGCACAGGACGTTGCGACCTCACAGGAGCAAGGAACCCGCTCCATCCAATCGCGTGGTTGGACCAAACAAGACACCAGCTGGGTGATCAGCCTGTTCGGCACCGCCGTCGGCGCCGGCATTCTGTTTTTACCCATCAACGCCGGCATGGGTGGCTTCTGGCCACTGGTGGTGATGGCGCTGCTGGTCGGCCCCATGACCTACCTGGCCCACCGCGGCCTCGCCCGCTTCGTACTCTCCTCCAGCAGACCCGATGCCGACATCACGGAAGTGGTGGAAGAGCACTTCGGCGTGGGTGCCGGCAAGTTGATCACCCTGCTCTACTTCTTCGCCATCTACCCCATCGTGCTCATCTACGGGGTGGGCATCACCAACACGGTTGAGAGCTTCATGGTCAACCAGTTGCAGATGACGGCCCCCCCGCGCTGGATCCTCTCCATCGTGCTGATCATGGGCATGATGTCGGTGATGCTGGCCGGTGAAAAACTGATGCTGAAGGTGACCGAGTTCCTGGTCTACCCGCTCATCGCCATCCTGGTGGGGATCTCCTTCTATCTCATCCCGGACTGGACCGGCGCGGCCCTCTCCCAGATGCCGTCCGGCAAAGACTTTGCCATTACCCTCTGGCTGACCATTCCGGTACTGGTGTTCTCCTTCAACCACAGCCCGGCCATCTCCAGCTTCTCGCTGGCTCAGCGCCGCGATCACGGCGAACATGCGGTCGAGAAGTCTGACGCCATCCTCAAGCGCACCGCCACCATCCTGCTCGGTTTCGTGATGTTCTTCGTCTTCTCCTGCGTGATGAGCCTGACCCCGGCGCAGCTGGCAGAAGCCAAGTCCCAGAACATCGCCGTGCTCTCCTACCTGGCCAACCAGCACGCGAGCCCCATCATCTCCTACTTCGGTCCGCTGGTGGCGTTCGTGGCCATCGTCTCCTCCTTCTTCGGCCACTACCTGGGTGCCCGTGAAGGCCTGAAGGGGATGATCGTCCAGAACCTGCGCAAGTCCGGCAAGGAGCCGAACCACAAGAAGGTCGAGATGTTCATCATCGCCTTCTTCATCCTGACCCTGTGGGGCACCGCGGTGATCAACCCCTCCATCCTCGGCATGATCGAGTCGATGGGCGGCCCCATCATCGCCACCATCCTGTTCATCATGCCGATGTACGCCATCAAGCGCGTACCGGCCATGGCGAAGTATCAGGGCCATATCAGCAACGTCTTCGTGGCTGTGATGGGGATGACGGCCATCTCCGCCATCCTCTATCAACTGCTCGGCTGACACTCGGCCATGCCAGCAACAATGCCAGCCGGGTAACCGGCTGGCATTTTTTCATGGTGCCAACAGCAGCAGATGATGGCTCTCCAGCAGGCGAGCATACACAGGCATGTTGGCCGACAAACCACTCGCAAAACATCGGCCCAGCTCCCCATCCCTCCTATTCCTCTCTTATCTCGTCATCCTCCCTCGAACGGCAACCGACAATAGCCGGCCCATAGCCCATGCAGCCTTATACAAGCCGGTGCCACACCGCCTGCCTGGCAAGGCATTCCTCCGGGCTCTTGATGTGCCTTCGGTACCCACTTCAGCCTGCTCCCCTCACTTCACGAAGATGCGGACCGGACCAGCCCCCAGACCACCAGACAATAAAAAACGCCCTCGAATGAGGGCGTTTTCAGTGCTGTGAAGGCTGTGCTATCAGGCTTCGCTGTTGGGCACCGGAGAGGCATCCAGCAGGGTTTCATCTTCGGCCATGCAGGCCGCGGCGGTGAACAGCACGTCGGTAGAGCTGTTCAGAGCCGTCTCTGCGGAGTCTTGCAGGACCCCGATGATGAAGCCCACGGCTACCACCTGCATGGCGATGTCGTTGCTGATACCAAACAGGCTGCACGCCAGCGGGATCAGCAGCAGGGAGCCGCCGGCCACACCGGACGCGCCACAGGCACTGATGGTAGCGACCACGGAGAGCAGAATGGCGGTGGCCAGATCCACTTCCATCCCCAGGGTGTGTACCGCCGCCATGGAGAGCACGGTGATGGTGATGGCGGCACCGGCCATGTTGATGGTGGCACCCAGCGGGATGGAGACCGCATAGGTGTCTTCCGGCAGGCGCAGCTTCTCGGCCAGCGCCATGTTGACCGGGATGTTGGCGGCGGAGCTGCGGGTAAAGAAGGCGGTCACGCCGCTCTCTTTCAGGCAGGTCAGCACCAGCGGATAGGGGTTGCGCTTGATCTTCCAGAATACGATCAGCGGGTTGACCACGAAGGCGATGAACAGCATGCAGCCGATCAGCACCACCAGCAGTTGGGCATAGCCGAACAGGGCGTCAAAACCGGTTTCCGCCAGGGTGGAGGCAACCAGGCCCAGAATACCAAGCGGCGCGCAGCGGATCACCGCTTTCACGATGGTGGAAACCCCGTGGGAGAGGTCGGTGATCACCGCCTTGGTCCCCTCGCTGGCGTGGCGCATGGCGATGCCAAGGCCGATGGCCCAGGCCAGAATGCCGATGTAGTTGGCATCCAGCAGCGCCTTGACCGGGTTGGTCACCACGTTGAACAGCAGGGTCTGCAGTACCTCGGTGATGCCGCCCGGCGGGGTGATCTCGGCACTGTTGGCCACCAGATGCAGGTTGGAGGGGAACAGGAAGCTGGCCACGACGGCAACCGCAGCAGCCAGGAAGGTCCCCAGCAGATAGAGCAGCAGGATCGGTTTCATGTTGGTCTTCTGGCCCTGCTTGTGGCCGATGATCGCCGCCATGACCAGTACAAAGACCAGCAGCGGGGCGACCGCCTTCAAGGCGCCGACGAACAGGCTGCCGAGCAGACCCGCCGTTTTGGCCCATTCCGGCATGAACATGGCAAGGAGGATACCGAAGACCAGACCGACCAGGATCTGGCTAACCAAGCTGGTACTGTTGACCAGTCTTACGAGGGGGTGTTGTTGTGTCATCAAATAGTCCCTGAGCACCGAAGTGCGTGAATCATTAGTCCTGTTGGCAACCGCTACGCCAGGCGACACCCATGTCACGGCTGGCGTCATCTGCCCCGGCAAGCCTTCTGTTGAGCCTGTCCGGTAACACACGGGATTGCGGACAAGGAATATCCCATCTGCAACCGTTTTTTTCCATATAATCACTGAAAAATATCCGGTTTACCTCACAAAAAAACCACAACAATGCGATAACACAATATCAACAGCATTCAAATGGATGCCGTTTTCCCTCGCATGGCCATCCAGACACTCCCCGGCAGTGGTATCATGACGGTTTTCGCGCTGGAGCCCTGCCATGATCTCATCCCTGTTGACCCGTCACTTCGGCTTCGATCGGTTAAGACCGGGACAGGAGGCGGTGATCAGCCGATTACTGGCCGGCCAGAGTGCCGCCGCCATCTTCCCCACCGGCTCCGGCAAGTCTCTCTGTTATCAGTTGCCGGCGCTTGCCCTGCCCCATCTGACCCTGGTGATTTCGCCGCTGATCGCACTGATGCACGATCAGCTCGCCTTCCTTCGCAGCAAAGGGATCGCCGCCGCCACCCTCGACTCGAGCCTGACGCCGGAAGAGAGCCGCCGGGTGATGCAGCAGGCCGGCGATGGCCAGCTCAAGATCCTGATGATCTCGGTGGAGCGGCTCAAGAACGAACGCTTTCGCCGCTTCATCCAGCAGGTGCCGCTGTCGATGCTGGTGGTGGACGAGGCCCACTGCATTTCGGAGTGGGGCCACAACTTTCGCCCCGACTATCTCAAGCTGCCGGATTACCGCCGTGAATTGCAGATCCCACAGGTGTTGCTGCTGACGGCCACCGCCACCCCGGCGGTCATGGCCGACATGCAGGCCAAATTCGAGATCGAGGATGAGGGGCTCATCGTCACCGGTTTTTATCGCTCCAACCTGGACTTGGCCGTGGTACCGCTGCCTGACGAGGCTCGCGATAGCTGGCTGCATGCCGAACTGGTTCGTGACCCCACCGCGCCGACCATCATCTATGTCACCCTGCAACACACTGCAGAGCAGTGCGCCGCCCGCTTGCAACAAGCCGGGATCAGGGCGCGCGCCTATCACGCCGGGCTCGATGCCACCCTGCGCAGCCAGATCCAGCACGACTTCATGGCCGGCAAGCTGGACTGCATCGTGGCGACCATCGCCTTCGGCATGGGGATCGACAAGGCCGATATTCGCCGGGTGATCCATTACGATCTGCCCAAATCCATCGAAAACTACAGTCAGGAGATAGGCCGCGCCGGCCGGGATGGTCTGCCTTCCCGCTGCATGGTACTGGCCAATCGCAGCCAGTTGCCGGTGCTGGAAAACTTCGTCTATGGCGACACCCCGGACAGAGCAGCCATCGTCACCTTGCTCGAGATCTTGCAGCAAAGCGGCAGCGAGTGGGAATTTGGCTTGCTGCGCCTCTCCAACGACACCAATATCCGTCAACTGCCGCTCAAGACCCTGCTGGTCTACCTGGAGATGGCGGGCATCATAGCGCCGGCCTACAGCTATTTTGCCGAGTATCGCTTCAAGTTCGTGCTGGACAAGGCCGACATCCTGGTCCGTTTCAATCCGGCGCGACGCCAGTTTCTGGAGCAAGTGTTCGCCAGTGCCCCGCAAGCGCGCAGCTGGTGCACCATGGACTTCGAGGCGCTCTGGCAGGGTTATCAGGGGGAGCGGTCGCGGGCTGCTGCCGCGCTGGATTATCTGCAGCAGCAAGGCTGGATTGAACTGGAGAGCAAGCAGATGACCGAGGTCTATCGGGTGCTGCAACAAGATCTGGACATAGCAACGCTGGCCGATCAGCTGCACGCACTGTTTGAAAAGAAAGAGCAAAGCGAGCTCGCGCGTCTGCAGGCATTGCTGGGTTTCTTTACCTCCAGCAGTTGCCTGAGCCATGAGCTGGCCCGCTACTTTGCCGATCAGGCCGCGCCCACCCATTGCGGGCACTGCTCGGTCTGTCGGGGAGAGGTGGCACAGCTTCCCTCCTTACCCAGCCGGACACTCCCCAATGAACAGGGGCTCAGAGCCTGGTGCGATCCGCTGGTGGCCCTGTGCCACAGCCGGGATCCCCGCATCCTGACGCGTTTCCTGTGTGGCATCACCACCCCGCTCACCACCCGGCTCAAGGCCAAAAGCCTGGCTGGATTCGGCCAGCTGGCGTCCCACCCCTTTGCCGATGTGCTGGCGGCCGTATCCCGCATTTATGCCGCTCGCCAACAGGAATAAGCGGCTTAAACATCGGGTAGAGTCCAAAAAAATAAGACCCTCGCATCTGCGAGGGTCAAGCCAACGGAAACGTGCTTAAACAGAGCTTTGTATCAGCAACCAGCCACTCTCTTGCTAAAGCGCTGACTGCCTGACACAGGGCCAATCTAGAGCAGTCGCAATGTAGCGTCAATGTAAAAATTAGAGCTAAAACACTAAACAAAACACTTTCCGTGCACGTAAACGTAATACCAGTTCGTCTCGTCTACGCCCTGCCCCTTGCCCCGTCTGTGCTGCAGCCAGTCTCCCAAATAAACGCGATGTCATTTCCATTTTCCGACAAACATTTATTTTTTATGTCTTTGACATTTACCTCACTATCGTGGCAAAAATAATTTAACAGTCAGTAACATAGGTGTGTCACTGATTGCGCCTTCCCGCATTGGGTCGGGAAGTACCCTTGCAAATTTAAACCAATAGTTGGTGATGGATTACTGGGGGCTGTTGACTAGGCTTAATGAGGTAAACAGAACAAAAGTAGTGATCCACTCTTTTCAGGGTAAGCGACTATAACGAGGGCAAAGTTATGGGCATCTTCGAGCATTATCAACAGCGATATGAGAAAGCCAGGGAAGAGGAATACACCATCCAGGAATTTCTGGATATGTGTAAGCAGGACAAATCCTGCTACGCCTCCGCCGCCGAGCGTTTGCTGGTCGCCATCGGCGAACCGGAAATGATCGACACCTCGGTCAACCCCAGACTCAGTCGCCTTTTCTCCAACCGCGTCGTGGCACGCTATCCCGCCTTCAAAGATTTCTACGGCATGGAAGAGGCCATCGAACAGATTGTCTCCTACCTCAAGCACTCGGCTCAGGGCCTGGAAGAGAAGAAGCAGATCCTCTATCTGCTGGGGCCGGTTGGCGGTGGTAAATCCTCGCTGGCAGAGAAACTCAAATCCCTGATGCAGAAGGTGCCTGTCTATCGCATCAAGGGTTCACCGGTCAACGACCACCCCTTCTGCCTGTTCGACATCGAAGAAGATGGCGAGATTCTGGAGAAGGAGTACGGCATTCCGCGCCGTTATCTGCGCCCCATCATGTCCCCCTGGGTCGCCAAACGACTGCACGAGTTTGGTGGCGACATCACCAAATTCAAGGTGGAGAAGGTCAATCCCTCCATCCTCGACCAGATCGCCATCGCCAAGACCGAACCGGGAGATGACAACAACCAGGACATCTCCTCGCTGGTCGGCAAGGTGGATATCCGCATGCTGGAGCACTTTGCCCAGGATGATGCCGACGCCTACTCCTACTCGGGCGCACTGTGCAAGGCGAACCAAGGGATCATGGAGTTCGTCGAGATGTTCAAGGCGCCCATCAAGGTGCTGCACCCGCTGCTGACCGCCACCCAGGAGGGCAACTACAACGGAACCGAGGGGCTCTCCGCCCTGCCCTTCGACGGCATCCTGCTGGCCCACTCCAACGAATCCGAGTGGCAGCAGTTCCGCAACAACAAGAACAACGAGGCTTTCCTCGACCGGGTCTACATCGTCAAGGTGCCTTACTGCCTGCGCGTCTCCGAAGAGGTGAAGATCTACGAGAAGCTGCTGGTCAACAGCGAGCTAACCGATGCCAAATGCGCTCCGGGCACTCTTGAACTGCTGGGCCAGTTCTCCGTGCTGTCGCGCCTCAAGGAGCCGGAAAACTCCAGCCTCTACTCCAAGATGCGGGTCTATGATGGCGAGAGCCTCAAAGACACGGATCCCAAGGCGAAGAGCTATCAGGAGTATCGCGACTACGCCGGGGTGGATGAAGGGATGAATGGCCTGTCCACCCGCTTCGCGTTCAAGATCCTCTCCCGCGTCTTCAACTTCGACCACGCGGAAGTGGCGGCCAACCCGGTACACCTCTTCTATGTGCTGGAGCAGCAGATCGAACGCGAGCAGTTCCCGCAAGAGCTGCATGATCGCTACCTCGAGTTCATCAAGGGCTATCTGACCCCGCGCTATGTGGAGTTCATCGGCAAGGAGATCCAGACCGCCTACCTCGAGTCCTACTCCGAGTACGGTCAGAACATCTTCGACCGCTACGTCACCTACGCCGATTTCTGGATCCAGGATCAGGAGTACCGTGACCCCGAGACCGGCCAGCTGTTTGACCGCGCGTCGCTCAACAGTGAACTGGAGAAGATTGAGAAACCCGCCGGGATCAGCAACCCGAAAGATTTCCGCAACGAGATCGTCAACTTCGTGCTGCGTGCCCGGGCCAACAATGCAGGCCGTAACCCCAACTGGACCAGTTACGAGAAGCTGCGCACCGTGATCGAGAAGAAGATGTTCTCCAACACGGAAGAGCTGCTGCCGGTTATCTCCTTCAACAGCAAAACCTCAGCCGAGGAGCAGAAGAAGCACGATAACTTTGTCGAACGGATGATGGAGAAAGGCTACACCCGCAAACAGGTGCGACTGCTCTCCGAATGGTATCTCAGGGTACGCAAGTCATCCTGACCCTGACTGTTCAAGGGGGAGTTATGGCGCATTTTATCGACCGCAGGCTCAACGGCAAAAACAAAAGCGCTGTCAATCGGCAGCGCTTCATCCGCCGCTACAAGAAGCAGATCAAACAAGCGGTCTCTGATGCTGTCTCCAAGCGCAGCATTCAGGACGTAGACACGGGCGAGAGCATCAGCATCCCGACCAAGGATATCGGCGAGCCCCATTTCCATCAGGGGCAAGGCGGTAAACGAGAGATGGTGCATCCCGGCAATGACCAGTTCGTCTCCGGCGACAAGATTGACCGCCCCAAGGGGGGAGGTGGCGGTCAAGGCTCTGGCGAAGGGCAGGCCTCCAACCAGGGAGAAGGAGCGGACGACTTCGTCTTCCAGATCTCCAAGGATGAGTACCTCGACCTGCTGTTTGAAGATCTTGAGCTGCCGCGGCTGCAGAAAACCCAGCTCAACCAGCTGATGGAAGTCAAAACCTACCGGGCGGGCTACACCTCCAACGGGGTGCCCGCCAACATCAACGTGGTGCGTTCACTGCAAAATTCGCTGGCCCGTCGGATGGCGCTGCAGGCCGGCAAGAAACGCCAGCTGCATGAGCTGGAAGATAGGCTGGCCCTGCTGGCAGCAGATCCCAACGAACATTTTGCCGAAATAGCCCAGCTCGAGAAGGAGATCAGGGAGCTGAAAAGACGGATCGACGCGGTCCCTTTCATCGACACCTTCGATCTCAAATTCAACAACTTCGTCAAACGGCCCGTCCCCTCCAGCCAGGCGGTGATGTTCTGCCTGATGGACGTGTCGGGCTCCATGGATCAGGCCACCAAGGAGATGGCCAAGCGCTTCTACATCCTGCTCTATCTGTTCCTGAGCCGGACCTACAAAAACGTCGAAGTGGTCTATATCCGCCACCATACCCAGGCCAAGGAGGTGGATGAGCATGAGTTCTTCTACTCCCAGGAAACCGGCGGCACCATCGTCTCCAGCGCCCTCAAGATGATGAACGACATCATCAACGAGCGTTATCCTGCCCATCAGTGGAACATCTATGCGGCGCAAGCCTCGGATGGCGATAACTGGGCCGATGACTCGCCTCAATGCCGGGAGATCCTGGCGCGGGACATCATGCCGCGAGTGCGGTACTACTCCTATATCGAGATCACTACCCGTGCCCACCAGACGCTGTGGCACGAATATGAATCGGTCGCCAGCGAGTTCCCCCACTTCGCGATGGAACACATTCGCAAGGTAGAGGATATCTATCCGGTATTCCGGGAGCTGTTCAAGAAGCAAGCGGCGTGAGGGAGGTCATATGGTAGAAACCGCAAGAAAAGTCGCACCGCTGGACGATGGCCCGGACTGGAACTTCGACCTGCTGGACATTTACCATCAGGAGATAGCCCGGGTCGCCAAGTTCTATCGACTGGATACCTACCCCAACCAGATCGAGGTGATCACGGCAGAGCAGATGATGGATGCCTACTCCAGCGTCGGCATGCCCATCGGTTATCAGCACTGGTCATTCGGCAAGCGCTTCATTCACACCGAGCGCAACTACAAACGTGGCCAGATGGGGCTGGCCTACGAGATCGTCATCAACTCGGATCCCTGCATCGCCTATCTGATGGAGGAGAACACCATGCCGATGCAGGCATTGGTGATGGCCCACGCCTGCTACGGCCACAACTCCTTCTTCAAAAACAACTACCTGTTCAAGACCTGGACCGATGCCTCCTCCATCATCGACTATCTGCTGTTCGCCAAGAACTACATCACCGAGTGTGAAGAGAAACACGGCATCGATGCGGTGGAGAAGCTGCTCGACTCCTGCCATGCCTTGATGAACTTCGGGGTGGATCGCTACAAACGGCCGCAGAAGATCTCGCTGGCCGAAGAGAAGCGACGCCAGAAGGCACGGGAAGACTATCTGCAGACTCAGGTCAATGAGCTGTGGCGAACCCTGCCCAAGCAGCACAAGGCCTCCGGGGTGGAGGACAGACGCTACCCGGCTGAACCACAGGAGAACATTCTCTATTTCATCGAAAAGAATGCCCCTCTGCTGGAACCCTGGCAGCGCGAGATAGTGCGCATCGTGCGCAAGATCAGCCAGTACTTCTATCCGCAAAAGCAGACCCAGGTGATGAACGAAGGGTGGGCCACCTTCTGGCACTACACCATCCTCAATCACCTCTATGATGAGGGCAAGATCAGCGATCGCTTCATGATTGAGGTGCTGCACAGCCACACCAACGTGGTCTACCAGCCCCCCTACAACAGCCGCTACTACTCAGGGATCAACCCCTACGCCCTCGGCTTTGCCATGTTTACCGACCTGCGCCGCATCTGCGAGAACCCGACCGAGGAGGACAGATACTGGTTCCCCGATTACGCCGGCAGCAACTGGGTCGATACCCTGCATTTCGCCATGCAGAACTTCAAGGATGAGAGCTTCATCAGCCAGTTCCTCAGCCCCAAGGTGATGCGCGACATGAAGCTGTTCGCCATTGATGACGACGATCTGAAGAACTATCTCAAGGTCTCCGCCATCCACAATGACGAGGGCTACCGCCAGGTACGCAATACCCTGTCGGCCCAATACAACCTGAGCAATCTGGAGCCCAACATCCAGGTATTCAATGTGGCAGTGAAGGGCGATCGCTCCCTGACACTGCGCTACGTGCCGCACAACCGGATCCCGCTGGGGGACTCCCGTCACGAGGTGCTCAAGCATCTGCACCAGTTGTGGGGGTTCGATGTGGTGCTGGAGCAGGACAATGGTGAACTTCCTCCCGATATCATCGGGCGTTGCCCGGAGAAAAAGCCGGCTTGAGCAAGCAGCTCATCCACCATAAAAAAACGCGCCATTCGGCGCGTTTTTCTTGCATCAGAATCCGATCAGTTGTCGCACAGATTGCTCGGCATGTCCTGACGCAGACGGGTCCACAACTTGCCTGACTCGATACCGTACTGACGTACCGTCATGAACACGGCCTCGTGATTCTTGGTCTCGGCCAGGTTCAGCAAGGTCTTGTAGTAGGCATCGGCTGCTTCACGGGCCTGCTTGTCGGAGAAGTAGTAACGGCCAACCCGGCTATACAGCCCCTTGAAGCCGTTGAGGATCAGGGCATAAATCGGGTTGCCGGAGGCAAAGGAGAGCTGGTGGTGCAGGCGATAATCAAACTCGGCATACGCTTCCGGGGAGTTCTCTACCGCGTCGGCACCGCGCAGGATCTCGGCGGCTTGCTCCGGATTGTTGCGGATCGCGCCACGAATAAAGATGGTGCAGATGTTGGTGCGCGCCGACAGCAGCTGGGCTACCAGATCCGGCACCTTGTCCTGATCCAGCCTGGCCAGGGTCTCCAAAATGTTGAGGCCCGAGGTTTCCCAGAAGTTGTTCACCTTGGTCGGTTTGCCATGCTGGATGGTGAGCCAGCCATCACGGGCCAGACGCTGCAGCACTTCACGCAAGGTGGTTCGAGTCACACCAATCAGCTCGGACAGCTCACGCTCGGCCGGCAAGATGGATCCTGGAGGAAAGCGATTGTTCCAGATGGACTCGATGATATATTCCTCGGCAAACCCTGCAGGGCTCTGCGCTTTTATGACCATGTAGTGACTCTGTTGTAGTACGTAAAAAGGCTCACGAATAATAGCAAAGCAGGGAGGGCTGGCAAGCAGAAGGTCGGTCCTCTGCTCACATAAGCAGGCCATTTTGTTAAAAATATGTATTGACTGCTACGATGGGTGTCAGCCAACCCCATCGATTGGCGATAAAACGGCCAATCTCGTGGGCAAGGCCGACTATGTTATTTATAGTTAATGCTCTTTTTGATTAAAATCATGAGGAATCAATCTGATAAGGGACAACATCCGGATGTTCTGGTCGAGCCTGTCTTGACTGCATAGACGCAGATACCAACCACAACACAGAGACCCATTATTATGCCAATCAGCTTAGGGCAAGCCTTTGCCAGGAACTTTCTGGGCAATGCGCCCCAGTGGTACAAGGCCGCTATTCTTCTATTCCTGCTGATCAACCCGATCGCCTTTTACCTCGATCCCTTCATCGCCGGCTGGCTGCTGGTCGTCGAGTTCATCTTCACGCTGGCCATGGCCCTCAAGTGCTATCCGTTGCAACCCGGCGGTCTGCTGGCCATTGAGGCGGTGCTGATCGGCATGACCTCGGCAGAGCAGGTCAAACATGAGCTGGTGGCCAATATCGAGGTACTGCTGCTGCTGGTCTTCATGGTGGCCGGCATCTATTTCATGAAGCAACTGCTGCTCTATGTGTTTACCAAGCTGCTGATCCGGATCCACTCCAAGACCCTGCTTTCATTGGCATTTTGTCTGGTCTCCGCCTTCCTGTCAGCCTTCCTCGACGCCCTCACCGTGATCGCCGTGGTGATCAGCGTCGCCACCGGTTTCTACGCCATCTATCACAAGGTCTCTTCCGGCAAGGAGTTCGGCAACCCGCACGATCACACCGATGATGACGCCGTCAATGAACTCAATCGCCAACATCTGGACGACTTTCGCGCCTTCCTCCGCAGCCTGATGATGCATGCCGCCATCGGTACCGCCCTCGGCGGTGTCTGCACCCTGGTAGGAGAACCGCAGAACCTGATCATCGGCGAGCAGGCGGGCTGGAACTTCGGCGAGTTTGCCATTCGCATGTCTCCAGTCACGGTGCCGGTGTTCATCTGCGGCCTGCTCACCTGTGTTCTGGTCGAAAAGTGCCGCTGGTTTGGCTACGGCGCCAAGCTGCCGGACGCAGTACGCCGCATCATGGAGGATTACAACCGCTATGAAGAGGCCGGACGTACCGCCCAGGACAAGGCCAAGCTTATCGTGCAGGCCATGATCGCCCTCTGGCTGATCCTGGGGCTGGCCATGCACCTGGCGGCGGTGGGCCTCATCGGCCTGTCGGTCATCGTGCTGGCCACCTCGCTCACCGGCATCACCGAAGAGCACTCCCTCGGCAAGGCATTCCAGGAGGCGCTGCCCTTTACCGCCCTGCTGGCCGTCTTCTTCAGCGTGGTCGCCGTCATCATCGACCAGCAGCTGTTCAAACCGGTTATCCAGTGGGTGCTGGCCGCCGAGCCGGACGCCCAGCTCGCGCTCTTCTATCTGGCCAACGGCCTGCTCTCCATGGTCAGTGACAACGTCTTCGTCGGCACCGTCTACATCAACGAGGTGAAGACGGCGCTGCTCAACAACGCCATCAGCCGCGAGCAGTTCGAACTGCTGGCCGTGGCCATCAACACCGGGACCAACCTGCCGTCGGTGGCCACCCCCAACGGTCAGGCCGCCTTCCTGTTCATGCTGACCTCGGCGCTGGCACCGCTTCTGCGCCTCTCCTACGGGCGCATGGTGTGGATGGCGCTGCCCTATACCCTGGTGCTGGGACTGGTGGGTTTCTTCTCGGTGGAGATACTGCTCGGGCCGCTCACCGACTGGTTCTATCAGGCCGGCTGGCTGGTGCTCGACAATGTCACGCCGGCGGTGCTGCCCGCCCTGCATTGATACCATAAGGGCCCATGCGGGCCCTTTCCTTTTGGCCCCTGCTCTGCTCTAATTCAGCCACTGTTTTTTCTGTGAGATCAACCAGATGATAGAGTTTCTGCGCCGTATTGCCGCCCATCGCCTGGCCTGGAGTCTGCTTGCAGCCTCTGCCCTGTTCCTCGAGTTGAGCGCCCTTTTCTTCCAGCATGTGCTGGGCCTGCATCCCTGCGTCATGTGCGTCTATGAGCGGATCGCCACGCTGGGAGCCCTCACCGCAGGGCTGCTCGGCATGGTGGCGCCGCAGAAATGGTACGTGCGCTGGAGTGCTCTGCTGTTGTGGGGCTCCAGTGCCTTCTGGGGCCTGAAACTGGCGCTCAAGCATGTGGATTATCAGGTCAATCCCTCCCCCTTCAACGTCTGCGAAGGCTTTGTCGACTTCCCGAGCTGGGCGCCGCTGGATCAGTGGATCCCCTGGATGTTCTACCCGGATGGCGATTGCAGCGAGGTCACCTGGCAGTTCCTGAGCTTCTCCATGCCTCAGTGGCTGGTGGCCATCTTCGCCGCCTACCTGCTGGTGTTCGTCGTGGTGGCCATCGGCAATCTGGTCAAGGGTCGCTGCTGCAACTAAGCCCGATAGCAGTACAAATAGCCCGATAGCAGTACAAATAAAGAAGGGAGCCAGCGGCTCCCTTCTTTTTTATGTCATTCTGCTTCATCAGCCAGGTGGCAGGGTGCTCAGGAAGCCGCCTTGCTGGCGTTCATTCTGGCCTTCACCATGCCGATCACCATGGGCAGCAGCGAAATACCGATGATGCCGAAGATGAGCAGGGTAAAGTTCTGACGCACCACCGGCAGATTGCCGAAGAAGTGGCCGGCATAGACGAATGAAAGGACCCACAACAGACCGCCCACCAGATTGAACGCCAGGAAGCGCGGGTAGGTCATGGCACCCATGCCCGCCACGAAGGGCGCGAAGGTGCGCACGATGGGCAGGAAGCGGGTGATGATGATGGTCTTGCCGCCATGCTTGGCGTAGAAGGCATGGGTCTTGTCCAGGTAATCCCGCCGGAAAATCTTGGAGTCAGGATTGCGAAACAGCTGCTCGCCGAAGAAGTGACCTATGGTGTAGTTCACCACGTTGCCGAGCACCGCGGCGATGATCAGCACGGCGGCCAGGGTATGCACATCCAGCACGCTGCCCACGGTGAGCGCACCGGCGGCAAACAGCAGGGAATCGCCCGGCAGGAAGGGGGTTACCACCAGTCCGGTCTCGCAGAAGATGATCAGAAACAGGATGGCGTAAACCCAGATCCCATAGTTTTCAAACAGCTCTTTCAAGTGCACGTCGACGTGCAGGATAAAATCAATCGCAAACAGGATCAGATCCATTTTCTCATACCCATAAAGTGAACGGCGTGGAGTCTACGCCAATGCATTGAGCGCCACAATCTCCCCCACCATGCTCTTTCTTATCACGCCCAAACACAACCGGCATGACACTTTTCATCAAATCGATGGCGATACAGCGGGCACGGCCAAGGCGGCCTACTCCCGCTCGGCGAGCGCCGCCCTCACGGCACCGGGCAGGCATAACTCCCAACCCCACAACAAGAGCAGCAGCAAGGTCGCATCGTCGAGCCAGCCAACAAATGGCACCACATCGGGGATGAGATCCAGCGGGCTGATGCCGTAGAGCAGGACCAGGATCACCAGCCCCCTGGCCCACCAGGGGGTATCAGGGTGACGAAAACCCCGATAGAGGCGGCGCAAACGCCGCCAGATCAGCCAGCGTCGGGCGCCCGGCAAGGCACTCAACTCTCGATCAACTCGTTGCGCAGCCGCTGGATCTGGTCCCGCAGCGCTGCCGCCTGCTCGAACTCCAGATCCCGTGCATGCTGGAACATCTGCTCTTCCATCCGCTTGATCTCCTTGCTGATCTCGCTGGCGGAGCGGGCATGGTACTCCCCTTGCGGCTCGGCGGCCTTGCGACTGCCCCGCCCGCTCTTGCCCGCACTGCGACTGCCTCCCATGTCCATCACATCGCCCACCGACTTGTTGAGCCCCGTCGGGGTGATGCCGTGTTCCTGGTTGTGGGCATGCTGCAGGGCGCGGCGCCGCTCGGTCTCTTCGATCGCCACCTGCATGGAGTTGGTGATGGTATCCCCGTAGAGAATGACCTTGCCGTTGAGGTTGCGCGCCGCCCGGCCGATGGTCTGGATGAGGGAGCGGGTGGAGCGCAGGAAACCCTCTTTATCTGCATCCAGGATCGCCACCAGCGAGACCTCCGGCATATCTAGCCCCTCCCGCAGCAGGTTGATCCCCACCAGCACGTCGAACTTGCCGAGGCGCAGGTCCCGAATGATCTCCACCCGCTCGACGGTGTCGATGTCGGAGTGCAGATAACGCACCCGCACCTCGTGATCCGCCAGGTATTCGGTCAAGTCCTCCGCCATCCGCTTGGTGAGGGTGGTGACCAGCACCCGCTCCTCCACCGCCACCCGTTTGCGGATCTCGGAGAGCAGGTCGTCCACCTGGGTAGTGACCGGACGCACCTCGATCTCGGGGTCCAGCAGGCCGGTGGGGCGCACCACCTGCTGCACCACATCGCCGCCGGACTTCTCCAGCTCGTAGGGGCCGGGGGTGGCCGAGACAAACACCGTCTGCGGCATAAGCGCCTCGAACTCGTCGAACTTGAGCGGCCGGTTGTCGAGCGCCGAGGGGAGCCGGAAGCCGTACTCCACCAGGGTCTCCTTGCGGGATCTGTCCCCTTTGAACATGGCGCCGATCTGCGGCACCGTGACGTGGGATTCATCGATGATGAGCAGGCCATCCCCCGGCAGATAGTCAAACAGGGTGGGCGGCGGCTCGCCGGGCGCGCGGCCGGAGAGGTAACGGCTGTAGTTCTCGATGCCCGAGCAATAGCCCAGCTCCTGCATCATCTCGATGTCGAACTGGGTACGCTGGCTGATGCGCTGCTCCTCCACCAGCTTGCCCAGCGACAACAGCTGTTCACGGCGGCTCTTGAGCTCCTCCTTGATGTGCTCGATGGCCCCCAGGATGGTCTCGCGCGGAGTGGCATAGTGGGTCTTGGGATAGATGGTGTAGCGCACCACCGTCTGCTCGATGGCACCGGTCAGCGGATCGAACAGGGAGAGACGCTCCACCTCCTCGTCAAACAGCTCCACCCGCAGGGCCAGCTTGTCCGATTCGGCGGGGTAGATGTCGATCACCTCCCCCCGCACCCGGAAGGTGCCGCGCTGGAAGGCCATGTCATTGCGGGTGTACTGCAGCTCGGCGAGACGGCGCAGGATATCCCGCTGATTGATCAGGTCCCCCACTTTCAGGTGCAGCATCATGCTGAGGTAGGCTTGCGGATCCCCCAGACCGTAGATGGCCGACACCGAGGCGACGATCACCACGTCACGGCGCTCCAGCAGTGCCTTGGTGGCCGACAGCCGCATCTGCTCGATGTGATCGTTGATGGAGGCATCCTTCTCGATGAAGGTGTCGGTGGTCGGCACATAGGCTTCCGGCTGGTAGTAGTCGTAGTAGGAGACGAAATACTCCACCGAGTTGTCGGGAAAGAACTCCTTCATCTCGCCATAGAGCTGGGCCGCCAGGGTCTTGTTGGGAGCCAGGATCATGGTAGGGCGATTGAGGGTGGCAATGACGTTGGCCATGGTGAAGGTCTTGCCCGAGCCGGTCACCCCGAGCAGGGTCTGATGGGCAAGGCCGGATTCGATGCCATCGAGCAGCTGGGCGATGGCCCTTGGCTGATCCCCGGCGGGTTGAAACTGGCTGGCCAGCTGGAATAACTTGCTCATGACGACTCCCGGCAAAAAAACGCAAGAGCAGAAGTGTACTCCGAGATGGGGTGGACTGGGTATCCACTCTGCCGGAAGAAGCGGCTATTGACCTCGAAATACGACCTCTGTATGATGTTCCTCCTTGCCTGATGTTCCCCCGTAGTTCAGTCGGTAGAACGGCGGACTGTTAATCCGTATGTCACTGGTTCAAGTCCAGTCGGGGGAGCCAATCTCCTCACCATCTCGGTGCAAGTTATCCACTTTAGTGCTTTCCTCTGCCAATTTTAATGCACAAGCCGCCTCCCGCGGTGACGCCTCTCTTTTGATTCCGCATCCGCCCCGGCAGCGTTTTGTTCTGCTGCGTCTAACCATTTGATTTTTATAGAAACAATTTATCTCAGGTATTTTTTGAACAGTCCTTGCAGCCCAGTATTGGCGCGGGGTACAGCCTGATCACCAAGTTTCATGAACAGGGTTATCCACAGATTCTGTGGGTAAGTAGAGCAAAGCCAATGACGGCCTAGGCTGGCAGGCCATTGCCAGCAACGGGCGATGTTTTTCCCTGCCGACCTGATTTTCTGCTGTTTTTGGGCTCCCCCCTGAATGGGTTGCCATCGCCGCCGACAGATGCCTTTTGCAGATATCTTTTCGCCATCCCACACAACATGGGTCACTCCCTGGCGACCCCCACCGATCGGCTCCCGGACTCATGCCATCCCCTTCAGTCAGATGTGCTGAAAAACCAGGAAACCGCCCAGCCAAACAGCAGAGAATAAATTTTCAAGCAGAGCGGAAAGACGAGGATCACAGATAGCAGGAATCACTAATTGACAGCGGGGCTGGCAGAGGGAAATAGAGGTCATCACCAGACCCGCCCCGCAGTTTCCCCCACACAGGCGAGCTGCGTGGCGGGTTAGTGCCGATTAATCCTCCTTTGACGCTTCTTTATTGGTGAGGGATCCGGCACAATATCGGCCCCACTTTTTTCCTCGGTTTTTCCGGGCATGACCATAGATTTTGTGACACTGCTACATCAAAGCGACTCCCTGCTGCTGTTCGTGGTACTGGCCTTCGGCCTGCTGCTCGGTAAAGTCAGGTTCGGCAACTTCCAGATCGGCAACACCATCGGCGTGCTGTTTACCGCCCTGCTGTTCGGCCAGATGGGCTTCGAATTCACCGCCACTACGGAGAACGTCGGCTTCATGCTGTTCATCTTCTGCGTGGGGATAGAAGCGGGGCCGCACTTCTTCAGCGTCTTCCTGCGTGACGGCATCCACTACATCACCCTCACCCTGGTGATCCTGCTGACCGCCCTCTTCCTCACCGTGGGGCTGGCCAAGTTCTTCAACCTGGGGCCGGGCATGGCGGCCGGCATATTGGCCGGCTCGCTCACCTCGACCCCGGCGCTGGTGGGCGCGCAGGATGCCCTGCGCAGCGGCCTGCTCAACCTGCCCCATCAGACCGACATGCAGTCAGTGCTCGACAACATGGGCATCGGCTATGCACTCACCTATCTGGTGGGGCTGGTCGGCCTGATGCTGGTGGTGCGCTACCTGCCTTCGCTGGCACGGCTCGACCTCAACACCGAGGCGCAGAAGATCGCCCGCGAGCGCGGCCTCTCCGACAACGAGAGCCGCAAGACCTACCTGCCCATCATCCGTGCCTACCGGGTCGGCCCGGAGCTCGCGGCCTGGATCGGCGGCCGCACCCTGCGCGAGACCGGCATCTACCCCCACACCGGCTGCTACGTGGAGCGGATCCGCCGCAACGGCATTCTGGCGAGCCCGGATGGCGACGCCGTCATTCAGGAAGGGGACGAGATCGCCCTGGTGGGTTACCCCGAGAGCCATGAGAAGCTCGACGTCAACTACCGCAACGGCAAGGAGGTGTTCGACCGCAACCTGCTTGACCTGCAGATCGTCACCGAAGAGATAGTGGTGAAAAACGATGCGGTGGTGGGTCGCCATCTGGTTGAGCTCAACCTCACCGAGAAGGGCTGCTTCCTCAACCGGGTGGTGCGCTCCCAGATCGAGATGCCGTTCGATCGCAACATCATGCTGCAAAAGGGCGACGTGTTGCAGATCAGCGGCGAGAAGCAGCGGGTCAAGCTGCTGGCCAACAAGATTGGCTTCATCAGCATCCATAGCCAGACCACGGATCTGGTGGCCTTCACCACCTTCTTCGTGCTGGGGCTGCTGATCGGCTCCGTCTCCCTGGTATTCGGCCAGCTCGAATTTGGGCTGGGCAACGCCGTCGGCCTGCTGCTGGCGGGGATCCTGATGGGCTACCTGCGCGCCAACCACCCCACGGTCGGCTACGTGCCGCCGGGCGCCCTGCGTCTGGCCAAGGATCTCGGCCTGGCGGTGTTCATGGTGAGCACTGGCCTCAAAGCCGGCGGCGGCATTCTGGATCACCTGAGCCAGGTCGGTGCCGTGGTTCTCTTCTCCGGCATGCTGGTGACTACCCTGCCGGTGCTGGTGGGCTATCTGTTCGGGGTCTGGGTGCTGAAGATGAACCCGGCCCTGCTGCTCGGCGCCATCACGGGAGCCCGCACCTGCGCCCCGGCCATGGACGTGGTGAACGAGGCGGCCAACAGCTCCATCCCGGCGCTCGGCTATGCCGGCACCTATGCGGTGGCCAACGTCATGCTGACTCTGGCGGGCTCCTTCATCATCGGCTTCTGGTTCTAGCGCCGACTGTCTAGCACAGCACCAATCCCGCCAACCCAAGGGGAGCCGTTATGGCTCCCCTTTTCGTTTATGGCTCCCAAACTCCCATTCGTTCGCCTCCGCCGGATAGGGCCTATCGTGCTATCTGCCCCTCACCGACCAAACCCAATGAGCTAAAGCGCCCGCCCCATGCCGCTTACACTCAATGAAACACACGAGGGCATCGTCATGATACGGTTATGGATCCTTCTGGGCTGGCTGCTGTGCGGCCCGCTGCAGGCCGCCACGCCAGCGCAAACCTCCCCCGCAGAGGAAGCCGAGCCCGAGCCGGCCGCCCTGGCTTTTAGCAGCGACCAGCTGGCCCAGCCCCTGCTTGGCGATCTCGATGCCATGCTGGCACGGCGCACCATCCGGGTGCTCACCACCTACAACAAGACCGGCTATTTCATCTACAAGGGGGTGCAGCGAGGCGTCACCTACGACGCCTTCATCGAGGTGGAGAAGCGGCTCAACGAACAGTTGCGCAAGAAAAAGAGCATCAAGCGCCACCTCAAGCTGCACCTGGTCTTCATCCCGGTAGCGCGCGAGGCCCTGCTGGAAGCCCTCATCGCAGGCAAGGGCGACATCGCCGCCGCCAATCTCACCATCACCGAGCGACGCAAACTGCAGGGGGTGCTCTTTACCGACCCTCTGCTGGAGAACGTCCGGGAGCTGCTCATCTCGGGGCCGGCCTCCCCCAAGGTGGAGAGCGCCGCCGATCTGGCCGGCCAACGGGTCTACGTGCGCCCCTCCTCCAGCTACTTCGAGAGCCTCACGGCCTACAACCAGGCGCGCAAGGCGGCGGGAGAGCCGCTTGTCGACATCCAGCCCGCCCCGGAGGCGCTGGAAGATGAAGATCTGGTGGAGATGGTCAATGCCGGCCTGCTGCCCTTCATCATCATGGACGAGCACAAGGCCCGGTTCTGGCAGAAGATCTTCCCCGCCATCCGCATCCATGAACAGCCGGTGTTCCGCCAAGGGGGGGTCATCGCCTGGGCGGTACGCAAGGAGAGCCCGCAGTTGCTGGCCATGCTCAACGAACAGATAGCCGCCCTGCGCGGCAAACACAGTGGCGACGCCATCCTGGCCCGCTGTCTCAAGCAGAACAAATTCGTCAAGAGCGCCGCCGCCGACGCCGAGCGCCAGAAGTTTCTGCAGGTGGTGGATCTGTTTCGCGAATATGGCGAGAAGTACGAGGTGGACTGGCTGCTGATGGCGGCCCAGGGCTATCAGGAGTCGGCCCTCAATCACAAGGCGCGCAGCCACGTCGGCGCCATCGGCATCATGCAGATCATGCCCGCCACCGGCAAAGGGCTCAAAGTGGGCGACACCCGCCAGCTTGAGCCCAACATCCACGGCGGCGTCAAATACATGCGCTGGATGATCGACCACTACTATGCAGACGAGCCCATGACGGCCCTCGACAAGGCGTTGTTCTCGTTCGCCTCCTACAACGCCGGCCCCGCCCGGGTGGCACGGCTGCGCACCGAGGCCAAGAAACGGGGGCTGGATCCCAACGTCTGGTTTCACAACGTCGAGTACGTGGCGGCGGAGAAGATTGGGCCGGAAACCGTCACCTACGTCGGCAACATCTACAAGTACTACATCGCCTACAAGCTGGTGATGGAGCAGTTGCAGCGCAGGCAGCAGGCGACCGAGACCATCAAGCAGCAGGGCACCGGCGGCGACAAGGTCTCCTCCGCCCCCGCATCACAGGGATAAGCCAGCCCTTCATCCGCGAGGCTCCCCGTCTGACGGGGAGCCGCGCGCCTTTTTAGCCGTCACCAAAGCTCCATCCTGGCCACCTTCAGCCCCGCAATCGCCCAACCTCACATTGCCGTGACCAGAATGCACACAATGACCACAACAGCCTTAATAGCCATTACGGTCAGATTGTTTGCCGACCAATCATGATTAATTAACCTTCCTGCAACAATCACAAGGAGAACACCATGTTGCAAGGAACCCTCAAACGCACGTTGCTCTGCTGCCTGCTGGCCGCCAGCCTCGGCGCCCAGGCCAAGATCGACGAAATCCACTTCCTCATTCCGGGCGGCGCCGGCGGCGGCTGGGACAACACAGCCCGCGGCACCGGCGAGGCGCTGACCAAATCCGGCCTCATCACCACCGCCTCCTACCAGAACATCTCGGCCGGTGGCGGTGCCAAGGCCATCGCTCACCTGATCGAGACCTCGGCCCAGTCCGACAAGACCCTGATGGTCAACTCCACCCCCATCATCGTCAAATCCCTCTCCAAGGAGCTGCCGCAATCGTTCCGGGATCTCACCCCGGTGGCCGCCATCATCGCCGACTACCAGGCGCTGGCCGTGCCGCTGGACTCCCCCTACCAGAGCTGGCCCCAGCTGCTGGCCGCCTATCAGGAGAACCCCGCCAAGGTGAAGATTGCCGGCGGCTCCGCCCGTGGCAGCCTGGATCATCTGGTGGCGGCCATGACCTTCAAGAATGCCGGGGCCGATGCCGGCAAGCTGCGCTACGTGGCCTATGATGCCGGCGGCAGCGCCATGGCGGCGGTGCTAGCGGGGGAAACCCAGGTGCTCTCCACCGGCTTTGGCGAGGCGATGGAGGCGGTCAAGTCGGGCCAGATGCGGATCCTCGGTATGACGGCCCCCACCCGGATGCCGGATGCGAGCGAGGTGCCCACCTTCAGCGAGCAGGGCAACCCCACGGTCTTTGCCAACTGGCGCGGCTATTTCGCCTCCCCCGCCGTCAGCGCCGACAAGTCGGCCGAATTCGCCGCCCTGCTCAAGCAGATGTATGACAAGCCGGAGTGGGAGACGGTCCGCGCCCGCAACAACTGGACCAACCTCTATCAGGCCGGCCCCGAGTTCACCGCCTTTCTGATCCAGCAGGAGCAGCAGATTGGCGGCCTGATGCGCGAACTCGGCTTCATCAAGTAATCCCACTGTCGGCGGGCCTGGCCCGCCCATCGGAGTCATCCCATGCACCTGACCAAGGAGCGACTCGGGGGGCTGCTGTTTTTGCTGCTCTCCCTCGCCTACGGCTATCACGCCACCCAGATCCCCGGCTACCCCGGGGACGAATATGAACCCTTTACCGCCAGTACCCTGCCCTATGCCCTGGCCGGTGCCGGCGCCCTGCTCTCCCTGCTGCTGATCTGCTTTCCGGGCGGCGAGCGACTGCAGCGGGAGAGCGGCAACTGGCGGCTGGTGTTCGCCCTGTTGCTGCTGATGCTGGCCTATGGCCTGGCCCTTGGCTGGCTCGGCTTTCTGGTCGCCACCACCCTGTTTCTCATCGGCGGGATCCGGCTGATGGGCGAGCAGAGCCTCGCCTTCGCCTGCAAGGTGAGCCTGCCGTTCACCCTCATCTTCTGGGCCCTGCTCACCAAGGGGCTCAACGTCTACCTCGAGCCGGGCCGGCTGTTCACCCAGTTGCTGGGATAAGGAGAACCCATGTTAGACGGCATTCTGCAAGGACTGGGCACCGCCATGATGCCCATCAACATCTTCATGGTGATCGTCGGCTGTTTCGTCGGCACCTTCATCGGCATGCTGCCGGGCCTTGGGCCCGTCACCGCCATCGCCCTGATGATCCCCATCACCTATGGGCTGGATCCCGCCTCCGGCATCATCCTGATGGCCGGGGTCTATTACGGCTCCATGTTCGGTGGCTCCACCTCCTCCATCCTGATCAACACCCCGGGCTGCTCCGCCAGCATGATCACCGCCATCGACGGCTATCCACTGGCCTGCAAGGGGCAGGCGGGCAAGGCGCTGGCCATTGCCGCCTACGCCTCCTTCACCGGCGGCACCCTGTCTGCCATCTTCCTGATGGTGGCGGCGCCGCTGCTGGCCAAGGTCTCCCTCTCGTTCCAGTCGGCGGACTACTTCGCCCTCATGGTGCTGGGGCTCTCGGCGGTGGCGGCCTTTGCCGGCAAGGGCCAGGTGCTCAAGGCGTTGATCATGGCGCTGTTCGGCATCATGCTCTCCACCGTCGGCATCGATCGCAGCGTCGGGGTGGACAGGTTCACCTTCGGCTTGCCGGACTTGCGCGACGGCTTCTCCTTCCTGCTGCTGGCCATGGCCACCTTCGCCCTGGCGGAGATCCTGATGACGGTGCTGCGCCCGGGCAAGGACACCAGCAAGGAGGAGGCGCGCAAGATCCAGCAGCTCGGCTCTCTCAAACTGAGCAGGGACGAGGTCAAAGAGATAGCGCCCCCCATCGCCCGCTCCTCGGTGATGGGTTTTCTCATCGGCGTGCTGCCGGGGGCAGGCGCCACCATCGCCTCCTTCATGGCCTATGGCGCCGAGCGCAACTTCGCCAGCAAGCGCAGACAGGAGGAGTTCGGCAAGGGCAGCCTGACCGGCATCGCCGCGCCGGAAGCGGCCAACAACGCCGCCTCCAGCGGGGCCTTCGTGCCGCTGCTGACCCTGGGGATCCCGGGCTCCGGCACCACGGCGCTGATGCTGGGGGCCCTCATCGCCTACGGCATCCAGCCGGGCCCGCGCCTGTTCATGGAGCACCCGGACGTGTTCTGGTCGGTGATCATCTCCATGTACCTGGGCAACGTGGTGCTGTTGATCCTCAATCTGCCGCTCATCCCTTATCTGGCCAAGATCCTGCAGGTGCCACGCCCCGTGCTCATCCCCATGGTGCTGCTGTTCTCGCTCATCGGGGTCTATCTGGTCTCCTTCAACACCATGGACATCTATGTGATGGCGCTGGTGGCGCTGATCGCCATCGGCCTGCGCCTGCTGGACTTTCCCATGGCGCCCATGCTGCTCGGCTTCATTCTGGGGGGCATGCTGGAGGACAACCTGCGCCGTGCCCTGGTGATCAACGACGGCTCCCTGAGCTTCCTGTGGGAGCGCCCCATCACCCTCGCCTTCACTCTGGTCACCCTGGTGATGCTGCTGTTGCCGGTGTGGCAGTGGTGGCAGGCGCGCCGCGCACCGGCCGCCACACTGCAATCCGAACCGAGCTGAGTTGACGGATCTCACACAGCAAAAGAGCGCCGACAGGCGCTCTTTTTATTGGCAAGACGAGATGGGTGGCTATCCCGCTCAGGGCTGGCGATAACGCCGCTCCGGCCGACCCACGGTACCGTACTCCAGCTCCGGGCTCGCCAGCTGCTGGCCCACCAGAAACTCCAGATAGCGGCGCGCCGTGGTGCGGCTCACCCCGACCCGGCCACCGATCTCCTCGGCGCTGGCCCCCTGCGATCCCAGCGCCGCCAGCACCCGCTGCAGGGTGAGCCCGTCGATCCCCTTGGGCAGGCCGCCCGCCGCCACCTGCTGCAACGGCGTCCCCAGCAAAGCATCCACCGCCTGCTGATCGATGTCGGCCAAGGCCGCCAGGGCGGCGCGGTTCTGGCAATATTTGTCGAGGGTGTCGCGCAATCGCTCGAACACCACGGGTTTGAGGATGAAATCCACCACCCCGAGCCGCATCGCCTCCTGCAGGGCACCGGCCTCCCGCGCCGCGGTGAGCAGTATCACGTCAAGGGAAGCCCCCGCCTGGCGCAGCTCCCGCAGCAGGGCAAAGCCCTCGCCATCGGGCAGCCAGACGTCCAGCAGCACCAGATCGGGCTTGAGGATCTCTATCTGCTCCCTGGCATCGAACAGGGTGAGCGCCACCCCCAGCACCTCGAAACCCGCCAGCCGCTGCACGAAGCGGCGGTGGATCTCGGCAATGGCCGGGTCATCCTCGACGATCAGGATCTTGATCACTCACACCTCCTTGGGAATGTAACAGACGACGCAACTCCCCTGCGTCGTGGCTTCGATGGTGATGGTCCCCTGCAGGGCATCCAGGGTCTTGCGTACCAGCGCGAGGCCGATGCCGTGATCCGGCTCCGCCTTGCTGCTGACCCCCCGCTCGAACAACCTGTCCGCCAGCGCGGGATCGATTCCCCCCGCCCCGTCTTCCACCTCCAGAATGAGATCCTGGCCGAGATCGCTCAGCGCCACCCGCACCGGTTGGTAGGGGGCGCCGTGGCGACGGGTCGCCTCGAAGGCATTGTCGATGAGATTGCCCAGTACCGTCACCAGCTGGGAGCCGCTGACGCGAAGGGGGATGTCGTGCAGGCGGGAATCCGGATCCACCTCCAGCACCAGCCCCAGCTCGTGAGCCCTGTGGTATTTGCCGAGCAGCAGGCCGGCCACCTTGGGCTTGGCGATGGCGCGCAGCAGGAAGCTGAGCAGGCTCTGCTCGGTGGCCGCCTCCCGCCCGATGAAGGCAAGCGCCTCGCGGGTGGCCCCGAGCTCGATGAGCCCGGCGATGGTGCCGAGCTGGTTGTGGTGTTCGTGGGTCTGCACCCGCAGCAGATCGCTGTAGGCCTGTACCTGGGAGAGCTGGGCACTGAGTTCGGCCAGCTCGTCCTTGCGCCGAAAGCTCGACACCGCGCCGATCAGCTTGCCATCGCGCACCAGCGGCAGCCGGTTGACGATGAGGGACTGGCCGTTGAGCACTATCTCCTCGTCAAACTGGGGGCGCGGATCCTGAATGAGGGAGAGCATGCGACTCTCCGGCAGCAGGCGGGTAACGGGCTGGCCGATGGCGGCCTGGGCCGTCTGCTCGTCAAGGCGCAGCAGGCGGATGCCATTGGGATTGAGGGAGGTGAGCCGGCCCTGCTCGTCGATGGTGAGGATCCCCTCGCGCACGGTGCGCAGGGTGCAGTCCAGTTCGGCATAGAGGCGGCCGATCTGCTCGGGCTCAAAGCCGAGGATGGCACGTTTGTAACGGCGGGCCAGCCAGGCGGCGGCCAGGCTGTTGAGCAGCACGATGAGCAGGGTCATGGCGAGGCCGAAACGCAGGAACCCCTGCAGATCCGCCTCGATATCCCGCACCAGATAACCGACCGAGACCACCCCGATGATCTGGCCGAGCTCATCGCGGATGGGGCTCTTGCCGCGCACCGAGACCCCGAGGGACCCTTGCGCGCGGGAGATGTAGGCCTCCCCCTGCAGCGCCCGCTTCGGATCATCCCCCATCATGGGTTGGCCGATGCGATCCGCATTGGGGTGCACCAGCCGGCGCGCCTCTTTATCGCCGATGACGATGTAGCTGGCGCCGACCTCGGCGCGGATCCGCTCCACCAGCACATTGAGGCGGGCGGTGTCGGCCCGCTTCACCCCGGCCAGCACGCCCGGCTCGCGGGCCACCAGCCGCGCCACGTCGAGGGCCTGATCCCCCACCTCGCGGTAGCGCTGCTCGGACACATAGTAGTAACTGGCCCCGCTCAGCAGCACCAGCTGCAGCAGACTGACCAGACAGAGCATGAGGAGGATGCGTCCTTGCAACCCCAACTTCATGCCTCCTTGTCGCCTCGCAACAAGTCGAGCAGCAGGCTGCCGTCGCGCAGGGCCTTGTGCACCTGCACCGAGGTGGGCTTGGTGGGATCTTCGTAGAAGTGGGTGGATTCAATCTGCAGCCGCACCAGGTATTCGGCCGGCAACTGGCTTGCCAGCGACTGGTGCAGCATGGGGAACAGCAACCGATCGGCGCGGGTGATTTCCCCCCCCAGCAGCAGCTTGCCCGGATTGAGCAGGCAGATGAGGTTGGAGAGCACCCGGGAGAGCCGCCCCGCCGCCTGATGGAGGATGTCCTGGCAGAGGCTGTTGCCCGCCAGCGCCAGCTCGCACAGCTCGCGGATGGTGACGCTCTCCGGCAGATCGTACTCCTGCATCCGCTCGCGCAGATCCCGGTACTGGGCTTCGAGCGCCTGATTGGTCACCAGGGTGCAGGCACAACCAAAGCCGCCGCAGTAGCAGCGCTGACCGTAGGGCTCGAGCTGCAGGTGGCTGAGATCGCCGAGCAGGGCCGACTCGCTCTCGATGAGCTGGCCGTTGACCACCATGCCGACCCCGATGTCGTTGTGCACGAACACCAGCACCGCATCGGCGCAGTTCTTGGCGGCCCCCCACTCACGTTCGGCCTGGATCCAGGTGCGCACGTCGCCACTCACCAGCACGGGCACCGCGAAGGCCTCCTGCAGGGTGGGGCCAAGCGGCCAGTTGCGCAGATCGTAGAAGGGGAAGTGTTTGACCATGCCGGAGTGGCGCTCCACCTGCCCCGGCAGACAGAGGGCGATGCAGGCGAGGCGCAGCGCCTTCTTGGGCAAGAAGCCCTCGATGGCCCGCACCAGGCTGGCCAGCAGGTCGACGCGCTCCCCTTCGCTGAAGACATGGCGATGACGGGCGAGCGAGCGGCCGGCCAGATCGAACAGCGCCATGTCCACATAGCCGCGGCCAAGGCGCATGGAGAGAAACTGGAAGCGGCGCTCGTTGATACGCAGCAAGGTCTGGCGGCGACCACGCCCCACCGAGCTCTCGCCACAGGTGACCACCAGGCCGCCGTCGAGCAGCTCGCGGGTGATCTTGGTGATGCTGGCAGGCGAAAGGCCGGTCAAGCGGGAGAGATCAGTACGGGACAGCTCCTTGTGCTCCTCCAGGCTGGCGTAGACCAGGCCATAGTTGAGCTGACGGATCAAATCGATACTGCCTTTCACGATCTCATTCATAGGGTACGGGGCAAGGGCTGACACAGAGGGGGGCAATTTTCACATATTATTGGTCAATCCCCAAATAAAGTGCGGCCTGAACCGGGGTTCAGGCCGCATCTTGTGAGGGACATCCCCCTCTTGTCACCCCATCAGTAGCGGAACTGGGAGACCAGCTTGCGCAGTTTGTCGCCGGTGCTGGCGAGATCGCGGGTGGTGCTGTTGGACTCGACCGCCGCGTCGGTCAGCTCGCTGACGATCTGCTGAATGGCCACCAGGTTCTTGTTGATCTCCTCGGAGACCGCGTGCTGCTCCTCGGCGGCAGTGGCTATCTGGATGTTCATGTCGTTGATGGTGCTGACCGCCATTACCATGCTGTCGAGGGAGGTGGCGATGTGGCTCGCCTCCTGCACCGTCTCCTGGCTGCGCTCTTCGCTGGCCTGCATCACGTCCACCGCCTGCTTCACCCCGCCCTGCAGGCGCTGCAGCATCTCGTTGATCTCCTTGGTGCTCTGCTGGGTGCGACCGGCGAGCGAGCGGACTTCGTCCGCCACCACCGCAAAGCCGCGCCCCTGCTCGCCGGCCCGGGCCGCCTCGATGGCGGCGTTGAGCGCCAGCAGGTTGGTCTGCTCGGCAATGCCGCGAATGACCTCCACCACGGATCCTATCTTGGCGGTCTCCTGCGCCAGCTGCTCGATGACGCCGGAGGCGGTGTGCACCTCGCCCACCAGCCGGTTGATGCTGTTGATGGCGGTGCCCACCACGCCGCGAGCGGCATCAGATTCGCGCGCCGCATCGCTGGTGGCGGTGGCCGCGTTGGAGGCGCTGGCCGCCACTTCCTGGGCGGTGGAGCTCATCTCGGTCACTGCGGTGACCACCTGATCGGTCTCCCGGCTGTGGCCGTGCATCTGATGGTCATAGTGCTCGCTCAGGTGGTGCAGCTTCTCCACCGCGCTGAACAGGTGATTGCTGGTCTCCCCCACCTGGCTCACCACCGACTGGATCCGCGTCACGAAGCGGTTGAAGGCGGTGGCCAGCTGACCAATCTCGTCATGGCTCTGCACCTTGAGGCGCTGGGTCAGATCCCCCTCCCCGTCGGCGATGTCGTTGAGGGCCGAGACCGCGTCCGCCAGCGGCCGGGTGACCCGGTTGCCGATCACCACGGTGGCGGCCAGGGTCACCCCCAGGATCACCAGGATCAGCAGCACGCTGCTCTGCAGGGAGTCGCGCATGTTGCTCTCGCGCTCGGTGCGCAGCACCGCCAGCTCGTTGTCGATGTCATCGATGTAAAAGCCGGTGCCGATGATCCACTGATATTTGTCGAGCACCAGGTTGAAGGAGAGTTTAGGCGCATCCCGGCCGATGGAGGGCTTGGCGGTCCAGTACTCGGAGAAGCCATCCCCCTGGCGCGCCGCCTTGACGATCTCCTGGATCAGCAGCTTGCCCTTGGCATCCTTGTCCTGCCAGCGGTTCTTGCCTTCCATCTCGGGGCGGGTCGGCAGCAATACCGTATTGCCCTGGAAGTCGTAGACGAAGAAGTAGCCGTCACTGCTGTAGCGCAATGGCCGCAGCAGCTCGGTGACCTGCTTGCGCGCTTCCGGGGTGTCTGGCTGGTTGTAGGCAGTGTCGACGGCCGTCTTGGCAAGCATCAGGTAGCTGCTGAGCAACGCCTTGCGCTCCTTGATCGCATTCTCCCGCGCCACCACCAGATCGGCTTCCAGGTCACTCTTTGAAATCATGTAGTTGCTGAGATTGACCACCAGGGCCATCAGGAGCACGGGGACGGCTCCCAACAACAGAATTTTCTGCTTTAGCGTCATCTTTCACATCCTTGCAGCTATTTTTATGAGCGTTCCGTTCCTACCAGACCAGTATAGGATGCTGGTCGACGGGGACCCGCTTTCGCTACAATCCCCGCCCTCTATATCTATCGACTCTGATGGCCAGACACATGAACAAATGTCCTTGCGGTTCAACTCTTTCTCTCGAATTGTGCTGTGGATCACTGCATCGGGGCGCCGCCGCCCAGACCCCGGAGCAGCTGATGCGCTCGCGCTACAGCGCCTTCGTGCTGGGATTGGGGGAGTACCTGGTGCACAGCTGGCACCCTGACTATCTGGGGGATCTGACTGCAGAGCAGCTCTCCCAGACCGACACCCAATGGGACGGGCTCGAGATCATCGCCAGCCAGGGCGGCCCCGATGACCCCCTTGGCATGGTGGAGTTCAAGGCCTGGTTCATGGAAGGTGAAGCGCGCCACTGCCTGCATGAGCGCTCCCGCTTCGTGCGCCATCAGGGGCGCTGGGTCTACACCGACGGCGAGCAGGATCCGGCGCCGCTGCGGGTGGGACGCAACGACCCCTGCCCCTGCGGCAGCGGCAAGAAATTCAAGAAGTGCTGCGGCTGAACGCCGTGACTCGTGTCGACAGAGGAGGCCCAGCGGCCCCCTCTGCTGTTGCTGGAGTGTGACAACAATCACGATTTGCTCATTAACACCCCTTAACTTGAGCGTTTGCGAACATTAACTTGGCCCATATCAAACATTTTCGCCCAGAGACAGGCCACACTGGCACCATCTGGAAGAGATGAGACGGGCAAGAATGAAAAGAATAACCACACAAGTCGTCATCATAGGGGGTGGCGCCACCGGAGCTGGCATCATGCGCGATTGCGCACTGCGCGGCATCGACTGCATCCTGCTTGAGCGGGACGATATCGCCGCCGGCACCACGGGTCGCAACCACGGCCTGCTCCACTCCGGCGCCCGCTACGCGGTGACGGATCAGGAGTCCGCCCGCGAGTGCATTCAGGAGAACCGCATCCTCAAGCGGATCGCCAGCCACTGCGTCGAGGACACCGGCGGCCTCTTCATTACCCTGCCGGAAGATGACATCAATTTTCAAAATACCTTCATGGACACCTGCGCCCTGGCGGGCATTGACGCCCGCCAGCTGGATCCCACCGATGCGCTGCGCCTCGAACCCAACGTCAACCCCGCGCTGATCGGCGCCATCCAGGTGCCGGACGGCACGGTCGATCCGTTCCGCCTGGCCGCCGCCAACGTGCTGGATGCCAAGGAGCACGGCGCCCGCATCTTCACCCACAGCAAGGTGCTGGGGCTTTTGCGCACTCAGGATCGGGTGCACGGGGTCAAGGCGATCAACACCCGCACCGGTGAAGCGTTCGAAGTGGAGTGCCAGGAGGTGATCAACGCCGCCGGCATCTGGGGCCAGCAGATCTGCGAGTACGCCGATCTCGGCATCCGCATGTTCCCGGCCAAGGGCTCCCTGCTCATCATGGATTACCGCATCAACCAGCTGGTGCTCAACCGCGCCCGCAAACCGGCGGACGCGGACATCCTGGTGCCGGGCGATACCATCTCCCTCATCGGCACCACCTCGAGTCGCATCGATTACCACAAGATTGACCAGCTCACCGTCGAGCCCGAAGAGGTGGAGGTGCTGCTGCGCGAGGGGATCAAGCTCGCCCCCATCATGGCCCGCACCCGTCTGCTGCGCGCCTACGCTGGCGTTCGCCCGCTGGTGGCGGTGGATGGCGACGAGTCCGGCCGCAACATCAGCCGTGGCATAGTGCTGCTGGATCACGCCGAACGTGACGGTCTCAAGGGGTTCAACACCATCACCGGCGGCAAGCTGATGACCTACCGGCTGATGGCCGAATGGGCAACCGATCTGCTGGCCAAGAAGCTGGGCAACAGCAAGCCCTGCCGCACCGCCGAACTGAGCCTGCCCGGCTCGCGGGATCCGGAGAAGGTCTCCGCCCCCGGCCTCTCGGTGCCCGCCGAAGGCTCGGCCCAGTACCGCCACGGCGAGCGGGTCATCGCCTTCTTCCGCGACAATCCCAAGGCCAACGCCCTCATCTGCGAGTGCGAAATGGTCACCGCAGGTGAAATCGAATATGCCCTGCGCGAGCTGGATGTGGACAACCTGGTGGATCTGCGCCGCCGCACCCGCCTCGGCATGGGCCCCTGTCAGGGGGAGCTGTGCGCCTATCGCGCCGCCGGTCTGATGCAGGAGTATGGCAAGGCCGACGGCCGTCAGGCCTGCGTCATGCTGCGCCAGTTCCTGGAGGAGCGCTACAAGGGCACCCGGCCGGTGCTGTGGGGCGATGCCCTGCGCGAAGCCGAATTTACCTACTGGATCTACGAGGGGCTGTTCGGCCTTGGCGAGTGGACGGCCCCCCACCTGGTGGCCGAGCCGCCCTTCCCGCTCGATGCCAGCACCGCAAATCCCACCAAGGAGCGCAGCCATGAAATTTGACAGCATCGTGATCGGCGGCGGCATGGCGGGCCTCTCGGCGGCCCTGCGCCTGGCCGAGGCAGGCCAGAAGACCCTGCTGATGGCCTCCGGCCAGAGCGCCCTGCACTTCTCCTCCGGCTCGGTCGATCTGCTGGAGAGCGAGGGGGATCCCCGCGCCGCCCTGCCCGCCTTCATGGCTGCCAACCCCGAGCATCCCTACAACAAGGTGGGGCTGACCCATATCGCGGCGAGCCTCGATGATCTGCAGCGCCACTGCGCCGCGCAGGGATTGCCGCTGTTTCGCCAGGAGCGCAACCACCAGCGGCTGACCCCCATCGGCACCCTCAAAACCACCTGGCTCTCCCCCGACACCTGCGCCTGTGTGACCGATGCGCCGGCCCCCGACGCCATCCTGCTGGCGACCCTGGAGGGATTTCGCGACTTTCACCCAGAGCTCGCGGCCGCCAACCTGGCGACCCACACCCGCTTCGCCCACTGCCGCATCCTGACCGGTGAGCTCCGCCTGCCCCAGCTGGCCGAGTTCAGCCGCAATCCCCACGAGTTTCGCTCCGCCGACATCGCCCGCCTGTTCGACAAGCAGGGCAATGGCCAGCGTGACCTGCTGACGGATCTGGCCCGCGAGATCAGCCGCCTGGTGCAAGAGAGCGGTGAGCCGCGCTGCCACCACCTGGTGCTGCCCGCCTGCTTGTCGCTGGGGCTGGTCGGCCCGCGCCTGGCGGAGCTGGAGCAGCGCACCGGCTGCATCATCAAAGAGGTAGCCACCATGCCGCCGTCACTGATCGGCATGCGGATGCAGGAGGCGCTCAAGCGCCGCTTCATGGCCCTTGGCGGCACCTTCCTCACCAGCGAGCGGGTGCTGGGCGCCCGTTACGAGGGCAATCGGGTGATTGGCGTGCACAGCCAGAATGGCGACGATCAGCTGTTCGAGGCGGACCACTTCGTGCTCGCCTCCGGCAGCTTCTTCAGCCGCGGGCTGGAGTCCCGCCTGCGCGGCATTCGCGAGCCGATCTTCAACGCCGATGTGCTGAGCCTGCCCGAGCGCGACGCCTGGGCCGGTCGCCGCCTGTTCGACCACCACCCCTTCATGGGCTTCGGAGTCAAGACCGACGACAAGCTCAGAGTGCTGCGTGGCGGCAAGCCGCTCACCAACCTCTATGGCGCCGGCAGCGTGCTGGCGCACTATGACCCCATCAAGGAAGGGTCAGGTTCCGGCGTGGCAGTTGCCACCGGCTGGCAGGCTGCCGGTCACATTTTGAGTTCAGCCCAATGATGATTTTGTCCCACATCCCGTGCCTTCACACCCAACGGGAGGAGAACTGACATGTTACTGGATCATGCCAACCAAACTTTCGATCAGTGCATCAAATGCACTGTCTGTACCGCCTACTGCCCGGTGGCCAAGGCCAACCCGGCCTACCCCGGCCCCAAGCAGGCGGGCCCGGATGGCGAGCGGCTGCGCATCAAGAGCCCGGAGCTCTTTGACAGCGCCCTCAAGTACTGCACCAACTGCAAGCGCTGCGAAGTGGCCTGCCCGAGCGGGGTGCGCATCGGCGACATCATCGCCAAGGCCAAGCACCAGTACAGCGGCTTCAAGCCGGGGATCCGCGAATTCGTGCTCTCCCACACCGATCTGATGGGCAGCATGTCCACCCTGATGGCCCCGGTGGTCAACTTCACCACCGGCCTCAAACCGATGAAGCTGGTGCTGGACAAGGCGCTGGGGGTCTCCTCCCACCGTGACCTGCCCAAATACTCCCAGGGCACCTTCCGCGGCTGGTACAAGAAGCAGAAAGCGAGTCAGGCCCGTTTCGAGCGCCAGATCGCCTACTTCCACGGCTGCTACGTCAACTACAACCACCCGCAGCTCGGCAAGGAGCTGGTGCAGGTGCTCAACGCCATGAACATCGGCGTCCAGTTGCTGGAGCGGGAGAAGTGCTGCGGCGTGCCGCTGATTGCCAACGGCTTCATGGACAAGGCCAAGCAGCAGGCGGCCTTCAACATCAAACAGCTGGAGAACACCCTGCTCGGCAACGAGATGCCGCTGCTGGCCACCTCCTCCACCTGCGGCTTCACCCTGCGGGACGAATATCCCCACCTGCTGGAGCAGGACAACCACAAGGTGCGCGACCGCATCTCACTGGTGACCCGCTTCCTGTGGAACGAGTTCTACAGGGGCAACAAGCCGGCGATGAAGCCGCTCAATCTGCACATCGCCTACCACACCCCCTGCCACATGGAGAAGATGGGCGGCGTCATCTATACCCTCGAGCTGCTGCGCGCCATCCCAGGGGTCAAGGTGACCGTGCTGGACTCCCAGTGCTGCGGCATCGCCGGCACCTACGGCTTCAAGTCGGAGAACTACCAGACCAGTCAGGCCATCGGCGAAGGGCTGTTTGATCAGATAAACCGGCTCAAGCCTGATCTGGTCATCACCGACTGCGAAACCTGCAAATGGCAGATCGAGATGAGCACACCGTTCCCTTGTGAACACCCCATCCACCTGCTGGCCAAAGCCTTGGCGTGAGATGAGCACCGCCATATCCGCTTGTGAGCAAGCACCAGATAGAAAAAGAGCCGGCAATTGCCGGCTCTTTTTATTCACATCCGCCCCATCAAGGGTGCTGGATGATCAGGCTGTGCTGATCCAGCATGCTCTGCAGGATGTCGTGGGACGAGGTACCGCCAAGCTGCCAGCTGCTCAAGTCCACCCCTTTCAGGGTGATCTGCTGGGTCACCTGGCCATCCCCTGCCGGTGACACCGAGAGGTTCACGTCGCTCAGGCCGTTGCTCACGCTGGTCACCGACGCCTGCAGGTGGCCCAGCAGGCCGTCCACGCTGCTGTCGGTCACCCCCTTGAGCAGGTCCGCCAGATCGATCCTGTCCCCCTCTTCCGGATGGAAGTCGGTGATGGTGTCGATGGCGGGCTGGCCCGCGCTCCCCGCATCCCCCTGCTGCCAGACGAAGAGATCGCTGCCGGCGCCGCCGGTGAGGATGTCGTCACCCTTGCCACCCAGCAGACGATCATCCCCCGCGCTGCCAAACAACCAATCTCCCTGATCCGACCCCAGCAACGTATGACCGGCCTGGGTATGGATGGTCACGGTATCGAGAGGAGAGCTGATGGTGGCCCCCCCTGTACTCGACTCGGCGCTCAGCCCCAGCACATGGTCTCCCGCCGTCAGACCGTCCAGGTAGAGCGGCAGCGAGTGACCACCCGGAATGAGCCAGTCACCGTTGCCGTCGGCATGGCCGACCGGCTGCCCCTGCTCATCCAGCACCTGGGCCCCCGCCAGGCCGCTGATGCGCAGCGACAGCTCGCCCGGTGCCGGGTTCACCACGCTGGCGGTCAGATTGAGGGGCACCATGGCGCCCTGCAGGGCATGGATCTCGTGCATCCCCACCGTCAGGCTCGGCAGATCCGGTTCGGCCGTCACCGTGATGGTCACCTGGTCGGTGTCGCTCAAGGGCCCGCCTGCACCGCTGTTGCCCTGATCCGAGGTGGTGATGGTGAGGTTGTCCTCGCCCCAGAAATCCCTGGCCGGTTCATAGTGCAGGTTGCCGGCCAGCAGCTGGTTGAGGTCGGCCAGCGATCCCACCAGGGTCATCTCGTTGCTGCCCGCCCCCTGTACCGAGACCGCGCCCGCCGCCCCCAGCAGGGTCAGCACCCCGTGCTCGACCCGCAGCACCATGGCCATGGGCGCACTGCCGGCATCCACATCCTTCACGCTGATGCCGGATAGCGACAGAGAGCCATCCTCTTTCACCGCCATGCTGCCGGGCAGCTGATTGACCGGCGCATCGTTGACCGGCAACACCTCGATGGGCACCACGTCAGTGTCGCTCAAGGGGCCGCCGCTGCCGGAGTTGCCGCGATCATTGGTCACCATGGTGAGCTGATCCTGGCCGTTGAAGTCCTGCTCACCCAGATAGGTCACGCCGCCCGCCAGCAATGCATTGATGGCATCGAGCGAGCCGCTCAGTACCAGCGAGCCCGTACCGTTGCCGGTCAGGGTCACCCCGCTGCCATCCGCCAGAGTGAGGGTGCCGTGCGCTACCGAGAGGCGCACTTCGATGGTGCTGTTGCCCGCATCCACATCCTTGACCTGCAGACCATCAATGCGGTAAGGCACATCCTCTTCGGCCACCAGCGGCACTGTGGGTAGAATGTTCTCGGGCGCGTCGTTGACCGCCGCTATGGTGACATCGATGCTGCCCTTCACCTCGGGCCCCAGCGCGCCGTTGTCCAGGCTCTGGGCGATCACCTCGAGTGTGAGGGTGCCATTGACGTCGTTTGTCACCAGCACCAGATTTGCCAGGTTGCCGTCCACCGTGGTCACCTGCCAGTCGCCGTTCGGCAATCTGATGGCCTCACCGGCCACTCCGTCAGGCAGCGCGATGGAGGCCCCTTCCGGCACGTTGCGGATGGTCACCCGCACCTGCTCGGCGCCATTTTCATGCACATTGCTCGCGCTTCCGCCGGTGGCGTGGGTATCGCGGGTCTCCAGCCCCAGATTGAGCAGGATCCTGTCGCCCTCCACCCCGCTGGCGGTGGGCAGCAGATCGCTGATGAGCGCATCCCCCACCGGATTGACGGTCACGGTGAAGCTGCCGCTGGTTTCAAGCGGCAGCACCAGCCCCTGATCGAGGGTAAAGGCGCTGAGTGACAGATCCACGCTGCCGCTGAAATCGGCCGGCGGGATCAGGGTCAGCTTGGCAAAATCGGTGCCCACGGGGACCTGCCAGACACCACCGCCATTGTTGACCGCCGGAGCCGAGAGGGTGAAACCATCCGGCACCCCCTTGATCTGCAGCGCCACTATCTGCTCGGAGCCATCGTTGTCGATGAGGGCGGCACCAAAGCCAGCCAGGCTGATGGCACCATCCTCGTCGCCCGCCACGTCGTGCAGCGTGAACACAGCCGGATCGTTGACCGGTCTCACCTCAAAGCCGACCTGCCCGCTCCAGCTGCCGCTGTCGGTCACCAGCTGGCCACCGACCAGCGCGGTATCGACGATATCGACTTTGATGCCGAGCGGCACCTGACCGCTGAAGTGCGCCTTGGGCACAAACACCAGATCTTTAAGTGCCGCCATGTCGTTCACGATCAGGGTATTGACCGGCTGGCCGTTGCCATCGAGGAAAGAGCCATATTTGGCATCCACCGTGATGGTGACCCGCTCCACGGTTTCCAGGCCACCGCCCGCGATGGAGGGGCTGATATCGGCCAGTTTCACCGAGAGATCGAGGTGGATCTCGCTGTCTTCCAGATTGTCCGGCTGTCCGTCATGGTTGGTGTCCTGCACGGTCAGCGTCAGTTCCGGGTGGCCGTCAGCACCACCATTCACATCGACCACGGGGGCCACATCGACCCGTACCGTGCTGCTGTCGACCTTGATGTCGCCACTGGCGGTATCCGTGTTGACCACCTTCACCTCGATATCGAGCGAACCGGCAAAGTCCTGCGGCAAACCGAGGGTCAGCCCCTCCAGGCCCGCCAGTGACGGCGGCACCTTGATGACGTACTCACCGGTCGAGATGTTGTACTCGGCCCCGCTGATGGTGACGCCCGCCGGCAACCCCTTGAGGACGATGGTCACCTCGTCGCTGGCCTGATCGGCGGCGCCTATGTGGATCACCCCCTTGAGTTGGGCGCCGAAATCGACCCGGATATCCTCCTTGCCCACCAGCACGGCGTGGTCGTCGATATCGACAGTCGCCGCCGGCTCCTTGTTGGTCGTCGGCGTCGCCTCGAAGGTCGCCTCCGTGGTGAGGCTCACCTTGACATGGGCACTGGCATCGCCATCGTCGCCCCGGTCGATCACCATGGCATCGATGCGGATCGGTTCGACCTTGCCGACAAACCCGTCCGGCGCATGCAGCTGGAAGCTGCCGAGATTGCCGGCCGGTACGATCCAGCTGCCATCACCGTTGTTGATGCCGCCAATCACCACGAACTGATCCCCTGCGCCGCCGTTCAGCACCGGCAGATTGATCACCAGATAGTCGATCTCCTCCACACTGGAGGGGTCGAGATCGGTAAAGAGGAAACGCCCTGCCAGATCGATATCGGCCCCCCCCAACCCCACGAGTGCCCCGCCGGTCTGGGTCAGCACGCCATCGGGCTCCACCACCGCCTGGATATCGACGTGCAGATTGCCGTCGATCACCTTCTCGGCCACCGCCCCCGAATCCACATCATGCTGGGTCACGGTGACGTGGCTCTGGAGAGTGGTATCCCGATCGCTGTCCTCCAGCGCCTTCACCAGCAATTGGCCCCCGTTGAGCAGGCTGTCGAGCTGGGCGGCGGTCAGGCTGAGCTTGCCATCCAGCACGGTCAGCTGGCTCTCCACGCCGCCAGCGCGCAGCCAGATCTGGTAACCATCTTCCACCCCGGAGAGGCTCAGCGCCGTGACCTTTTCGGCGCCATCGGTGAGGGTTGGCTGCCAGTCCAGCACGGTAAACGCATCTTCCAGACCCTGGCTGGTCTTGGCGTAGTCGGTGGCATCGATGGCCGGCTCCACCTTGATGGTAAGCGGCACGTCGAAGCGCTTGCTGTCGCCGTCGTTTTCGGTCACCACCACGTGGCCGATGAGGTGAATATCGGCGGTGCTGTTGGCCGGCGGCTGGATCTGCAGGTTGCCAAGGCTGGAGACATCCACCTGATAGAGGGGGTTGCCCTTGCCGTCGAGCCCGGCATAAGTGAGGGTCAACGCCTTGCCGCTGGCATCAAATACCCGGGCCCCTTCCGGTAGCCCTTCCAGCACCAGGTTCAAGGTTTCCGAATGATCCAGCGGTGTGTCGGTCCACTCCCCGGAAGTCAGCTTGAAGTCCAGCGGGGCCCGGCCATCCTCCTGAACCGTGGTGGTGTAGCCATTGCCATCGGCGGTCCAGCCGGAGGTATTGAGGTCGAAATGGGGCTGGTCCACCACCCCCACCAGATCCACATGCAGGGTCTGGGAGCCGGTCTCCTTCTCGTTTACCACGACATGGGGCTGGCCATTGGCATCGGTCAGGGTGGCGCTATCCTTCACCACACCCTTGATGGTCAGGTCGAAATCGACGTTGCTGTTTTTGGGCGGCTGCAGCTTGAGTTCGTTGATGCGCTCAAAGGGCACCTCGTAATAGCCGGCAGCGTGCTGGCTGACGGCAACGCCGCCCAACAGCAGCGTTGCCCCGGCGGGCAGGCCGCTGATGCGCACAAAGAGCTGCTCGGAGCCATCGGTGGTGTCACCCAGGTGGGCCAGACCAATCTTGCTGCCCAGATCCAGCAGGGTATCCTCTTTGCCCTGAATGTCGCGCACGGTGAGTTTGGCGTCATCCGCCTGCGGATTGACGTTGATCACCAGCTCAATCTTCTCTCCCTGCGCCGTTCCCTGCCCCGGTGCTACCGGGGTCTTCTCCGTGCTGATCGGGGTCACCGACAGCTTGATGTCGCCGCTGAAGTCCTTGGCCGGGACCACGCTCACCTTGTTGATGTTGGCGGCCGAGACACTGTAGAGCCCGCTGGCGTTTGGCTTGAGTTCAGTTCCGTTGAGCATGAGCGTACCCTTGCCCGCCTCCCACTTGATCTGGTAGGTCAGGGTCTCGGAGCCATCCGTATCGGTGAGGCCCGCCTTCACATTGAGGGCAATGCCACTGCTGTCCTCGCTGGTGTCGTAGTGCTTGCTGGTGTGACCTGCGTCCCACACCGGCTTGTCGGCCACGCCGCGTACCGTGATGGCAAGATCGCCGGTGACCGCCGCAGGGGCATCCCCCTCGGTCACCCCCACCTGCAACTGCACCTGGAAGTGCAGCGGCTGGCCCTGGTTGCTCCAGCTAGACCAGTTGGCATCCGGTACAAAGGTCACCCCCTGGGTGCGGTAATGCACGTTATCGCTGGTCACCATGGCCGCAGGCGGGACGATAAACCAGTTGCCATCCGCGGTGGTGGCAAGGGCAACCCCGTTGTAATAGAAGGTGCCATGGGCATTGGCCGGCGCCTGAACAAGGAGCTGCTCCACATGCTCGCCCCGGTCGAAATCGCCGATATCGAGCTGCATGTTGATGGGGATGCCGGCGGCCGGATCTTGCGCCCCCTGATCTTCATTGCCGGTAGCCACAGTGACGGTGAAGCTCACCGGCTCGTCCCGCAGATGAAGGGTCAGGGTGCTGTCGGCGCGATCACCGTCGCCATCCACCAGATGGGCGGTGATGATCTGACTCAGCTCGGCATTGTCGTGATCAAAGCCGGGTGCCGGGGTGAAACGGTAGCTGCCATCGGCCGAGATGGTGAGAGAGCCCATCACCTGCTTGCCATCCGGACTCATCACATCCCGGGTGAGGGAGCCATTGACGGCATGGGTCTGGCCATTGATGGTGATCGACTCAACCCGGGCGCCATCAGCCCCTTCATTGGCGGCCGGCAACAGATCGCCACTGACGGTGGCGCTCCCCTCGTTCAGGGTATGCGCCAGCACGGTGCCAATGGGCATGTCATCTTGCACCGTCACGGTCACGCTGACATTGGGGCTGCGATCGCCATCGTGATCGGTGACAAAGAGCGGCACCTCGATGGCAAGATCATCTCTACCCTGCGCGCCGTGATCGAGCTGCCCCACCAGATAGACGCTATAGCTGCCGCTGACGTCGAGGTGGATCCAGAACACTGCCTTGCCACCCTCTGCCGTGGCCAGATACCAGTCCGGGCTGTGGGCGGCCAGCGTCACTGCCTGACCGTTGGAAGTCAGCTGATTGGCCTGATTGAAGGCGGCCACGTCGAGCTCAAGGGAGGCAACCCGATCCGAACCGGCGCTGATGGTCACCTTGCCGCTGGCGGTTTCACCCCGATCGGAGGGCATGGTGCCCGGATGCTGGTCGGCAGCGCCATCGAGGGCAGACTCTTTCACTGCAACCGCGTCGATGGCCGAGATGACGGGATCCACGCCATCCGTCACCCTGATGGTGGTGGCGCCCTGGCTCTGGCTGCCGTCGCTGTCGGTGACCTGCACCGGCAGTGTCAGCTCAAGCTGGTCATCGGCGCCGTGATCCAGGTTGGTATGCACCGTCACCTGATAGTCGATGGTCGCGCTGGCATGAGCGCCTATGGTCGCCGGCACCAGCCCCAGAGTCACCGTCATCACCACCAGGCCGCCGGCCGTGACCGCCTGGAAACTGTGGCCATCGCTGCCCACCGCCTGCCAGGTCAAGGCCTCGCCATTGTGGGTGATGGGGTTGCCGTTGGCATCCACTACCTGGCCCGCAAAGGCCAGACGCACATCGACCACGGGGTCGGAATCGGCGGTGATGGTGATCGTGCCGGTATCACCACTGCTGCCGACGCCATCGAAGCGCCCTTCACCGAGGGTCACGCCGGTCAGCGTCAGCATCGGTTTCTCCCCCTCGCCAATCTGGATAGCGAGGGTGCCGCTGGTGCTGTCGTTGTTGCCGCCCGCCTTGTCGTAGTCGTTGACGATCACCTTGATGGGCAGCTCGGTCACCGCGCTGGCGCCCTGATGGATCCCCTGATAGAGGGTCACCTGATAGTCAAAACCGTTCTTGCTCGCCTGATCCAGCGTGCCGACCAGCCGTACCTCAAACACCTCGACCCGCTCGCCATCCACCATCACAAAGCCCTTGAGCAGCTGGCTGCCGGGAATGGCGCTGTTGCCATCAACCAGCTCGTATTGCACGGGTTTACCCAATGCGGTCAGCGCAGGTTGTTCGTTAGCATCCGCAAAGGCCACATCGATGACCCGATCCGACCCGGCTTGCACGTCAAAGTGACCGGTTTGGCTCAGGCTGTTGCTGCCGGTGAGCCCCCCTTCATCGAGGGTCACGCCAGTGCCCGGGATAAAGCTCGGTGCCTTGCCATCCGCGATGGTGAGCGGCAGCGTGGTACCGATGCGATCGCCATCCATGTCGGCCAGGGTGATGGCCAGCGGCAGGTTGAGGGACTCGCTCCCTTGATGATCCAGCTCACCCGTCAGGGTCACCCTGGCGCTCACGCTCCAGTTGCCGCTTTGCTCGACCAGGCTCAGCTCGGCGCGCAGGATCTCGCGACCATCTGCCGTGGTGCCGACCAGCTGGCCGTTGCCATCGAGAGAGAAACTGATCGGGCTGCCATGGCTGGCGAATCCGGTCAGGGTGCTCTGGATGAAGGCGATATCAAAACCGAGGGAGGCAGGGTCGAGGGCGTCGCTGCCGTGGGTCACCACGAAGCTCATGGTACTGACCGCAGCGGCCTCCCCTTGCGCCATCTCGGTGATCGCGGTGCCGGTCACGGCGGAGATGGTCGGGTTGGCGCCATCCCCTACCGCCACCGTGATGGTCGTGGCCACCTTGTCACCGTCGCTGTCGGTCAGGGTCAGCCCCGCCGTCAGCAGCGCATCTGCACTGCCCTGATCCAGCGGTTGATGCAGGGCAAAGCTGTACTTGCCATCGTTGCCGAGGGTCAGCTCAAACACCAGCTTGCCATCGGGGGTACGCCCCTCGATGAGGTGATCGGCCACCGTGATCGTCACGCTCTGCTGGCCCGAACTGAGCCCCTGCAGGCCCGGCTGGCTGGCATCAAACGCGATGCTCACCAGCGGGTCGCTGCCCGCGGTGATGGCGAGCTCGCCGCCAAGGGTCTGGCCCAGCTGCCAGTCGCTGTCTTCGGTGAGGGTCAGGGAAACAGGGTCAACTTGCGGCAAGACACCGTCGATGATGGTGATGTTGAGGGTGCCGAGGTTGCTCTGGTCCCCGTCAAAATCGCGGCCCACTACCTGCAGGCCCAGCTTGATGCTGTCGGTGGCCACCGGCTGATCCAGCACGCCTTTGAGCTCAAGATGGTACTTGCCATCGAGATCCAGGGTGACGGTCAGGATGCCCTTGCCCTCTGCGTCCAGCAGGGTGAGGAGATTGCCGTTCACCTGATAGCTGGTCGGCTTGCCGCCGCTGGTGAGCCCTGCCAGCGCTGGCTGGCTCGCCTCACAAGTGAGAGAGACCAGGCGATCGCTGCCCACCGTGACCGGCAGCTGACCATCGATGCGCTGGTTGCCCCCCTCTTGCAGCGAGACTCCCTTGTCGAGACCGAGCGAAGGATCCCTGCCGTCGTCGATGGTCAGAGTCAGGTTGGCACTGGTGGTGTCGCCATCAATCTCGTTGGCGCTTACCTGCAACCCCAGCGAGAGGCTGTCGCTGCCCTGATGATCGAGCGAGCCGGTGAGGGTAATAACCACCCGGCCGCCCACATCGCTGCCCTGCTGTTCGGCCAGCAGCTGGGCGCGCAACACCTCAACCCGCTGACCATTGTTGTCGAAGTAGTAGCCCAGCAGGGTGCGATCATCGGCAAATTCGAAGACAAGCGAATGACCATCGCTGGCCAGGCCCAAGCCATTGAGGGTCGCCAGGGTGTCGCTCTGATTGCTGAACACCAGCGAATCGGCCAGCAAGGGATCGGCGGTGTGGCCAACCACGAAGCGGCTCTCCCCTACCACGGCGGCGCCGTTGGTAAAGGCATCCTCGATGAGGGTAATGGCCGGGATCTCGAAGCTCGGCGGATTGCTGTCCAGCAGATTGATCACCAGCGGCGCTGTCACCAGATCACCGTCGCTGTCGCGGTATTCGAGGTTGAACGGCAGACGCAGGGTATCCTGGCCGTGATCCAGGCTCTGACTCCAGACGATGCGATAGCTGCCGTCATTGCCAAGGGTCAGGGTGAAGACAGTCGCCCCACCGGCAGTGGCGGTCAGGGTCTGGCCATTCATGGAGTAGCCAAGCGGCGCGCCCTGGCTGGCAAGCCCCAGCCCTGCCAATGCACTCTGGTCAGCGGCGAAGGTGACCTGCAGATTGCCATCGATGCCGGCACCGGTATTGAGGCTGCCGGTCGCCGTGACCGGGCCATCGGCCAGCCCGGCTTCGGACAGCGTGAGCGTCTCGCTCTGGCCGATCAGCGGCGCCCCGTCCAAGGCCGAGTTACCCGCCAGATCGGTGACGCTGGCGCGCACCTCAAAAGATTGCGTGATGCCAGAGAGATCAAGACCTGATACCTGCCAGCGGCCATCGGCCCCCACCAGGGCGGAGGTAGTGAGCAGCGCCTGCCCGTTGCTGCCAACCAGGGTGATGGTCACGCTCTGACCCGCTTCCACATTGGCGGTGGTGCCGCTCAGGGTGGCATTGCCGTTGCCAAAAAGAGCTGCCGCGTCGAGATCATCGATGTCGATGGCGGCCTGGGTATCGACCTCAATGGTGAGGATGTCGCTGGCCCGGTTGCCGGCGATATCCACCGAATCAACCCGAAAATCATGCGCCCCGTCAGCCAGCGTATCGGGCAGCTGATATTGCCAGTTGCCGTTGCCATCGACGGTGAGAGTGGCGAGCACGCTGCCGCCAAGGGACAGGGTAACGGTGGCGCCGGGCTCCCCCTTACCCTGCAGCAGCGGGGTATTGTCGCGGGTCAGATCATCGCTCTGGCTGGCGCCGGTGTCGCTCTCATCGGCCAGATCGAGGGTGATGGTGGTGATGGTATCGAGCAGGGTCTGGCCCAGATCGCTGGCCCGGTTGCCGGCGGCATCCTGGGTATCGGCCTGAATGATGAGAGGGCCGTCCACCAGCTTGCCGGTGAGGTCGCCAAAGCTGGCCTCCCAGACCAGACCGGGCAGCACCACAGTAGTGACGGTGAGCCGGTTGCCATCCTGATCCAGCAGGGTGACGGTCACCGGCTGGCCGACTTCCACATCCTCCACGGTGCCGCGGATGATGACGCCGGTCGCCTCGTCGGCGTTGATGATATTGTCGCTGGTCTGTGGCTCGGTGATGGTGATGGCGGCAAACAGATCCCGCTCCCCTTCCAGCAGCGGCTCATCGCCCCGGGGCATGTCGGCGTGATCCGTGTCGAAGCCAGCCTCGGCCAGGGTGGCGTCATTGGTGCGATCGACCACCACGAAGCCCCCGGAACTGGAACCGGCCACGCCGCCGATCGTGCCGCCTGCCGCCGGGTTGCCGGCGGCGCTCGCCTCGAACTGGGCGGTGGGATCGGTGCCTGCGCGGATCGCCGCCTGCAGGGCGGCCAGCTCGCTGTCGCCACCGTTTGTCGGCTCGACTGGCTGTGCGGTGGACGACGCGACTCCAGCCGCAGCCTCCTCCTGATGAGCGAGCTCGACGGTGTCGGCCAGCTGGTAGCTGCCTTCCTCGCCACTCAGGATCCGGTCGCCCGGTTGCAACAAGACGCCGGCCCTGGCGCGCACTACGGTGCCATCGTCATGAATGACGAAGACGGTTCCCTCCAGTTGAGTCATGACGGTGGGTTTTTCGATACGCAGCTCGGCCATACAACCTCCAGCAAATATTGAGCGGGCCCGGTGCCAAGTCGGGTCATTTTGTGAGCGCTTATTTTATCGACATATCACTGGTGGATCCCCCCATAATTTCGACAGAAAATGTGCCATCCAGACCATTCCATACGCTTTTTTGCACGTAAAACGTTTCCCTTGCGAGACAAGATTCCATATGAAGATGATCTGGCAGGATCCCTTCCTGCGCGGACGGATCCAGTATGGCAAAACGTGACGCAGCCGCCGCAATCCCCCTGATTGAATCCGGCAATCAGGGGATAATCATGGCTCCCTTCCCTGAATTCAATAATGCATATCTATTCACAAAAAATTTTCTATCCCTAAATGAATACAGCTCGCGCCATTTGACGCACATTCCCTTGCGGGACGCGGGTTGGCGGGCCATGGCCGCCAGGGTACGTGGTGCACCGTATTAACAATGATGCAATAAGTTGAGTTTCCTCATAATTTAACCGGGATCTCATTTCCGCTTGTTGCCTGCTCCGACAATTGATCTAGCGCAATCCCGCTCCCGATAAATCATCATTCGTTTTACCCATTTGGTAATATCCAGCTCGAGCAATCGCATAAATACATGGGTTTTATTCACTAATAACAATTAATCGGCCTGCCTGCTCCTGCCTAGTGCGGGGGCTGATGCCCACATCCAGGATGGAACGGTCAGGCTTGGCAATGAGATCGATTTGGGAGTGATGATCGTGAGTTCACACAACAGACAGACCAGGCTGGGCCTCGCCGCCCTGCTGCTTACCACCTGCCTTGGCACCAGCGACTGGGCACAGGCGGCCGACGAGGCACAACCCAAGGGCAAGATTGAGGCGCGCAGCGAGCTGTTCGCCAAGGATCACGCCGATCAGTTCACCAGCTGGAAAGGCACCAGCGAGAGCAAGGAACGCACCGACGCCCTGGCGGAAGATCCGCAGATGGTGGTGCTCTGGGCCGGCTACCCCTTCTCCAAGGATTACAACAAGCCGCGTGGCCACTTCTATGCACTGACCGACGTGCGGGAAACCCTGCGTACCGGCGCCCCCAAGACCGCCGAAGACGGTCCGCTGCCCATGGCCTGCTGGAGCTGCAAAGGCCCGGACGTGGCCCGCGTCATCGACGAGAAGGGTGAGGATGGCTACTTCAAGGGGATGTGGGCAAAAGGCGGACCCGAGATAGTCAACACCATCGGCTGCGCCGACTGCCACGACACCGCCTCGAAAGAGTTCAAGGAGGGCAAACCCGCCCTGCACCTCTCCCGTCCCTATGCCGATCGGGCCATGACCGCCATCGGCAAGCCGTTCAAGGAGCAGGGGCGCTTTGATCAGCAGTCCCAAGTGTGCGGCCAGTGCCACGTGGAGTACTACTTCAGCGGCCCCACCAAGGCGGTGAAATTCCCCTGGGACAAGGGCACCACAGTGGAGCAGATGGAGCAGTATTACGATGAAATAGGCTTTGCCGACTGGACCCATGCCCTCTCCAAGACCCCCATGCTCAAAGCCCAGCACCCCGAGTACGAGACCTGGCGCGCCGGCATTCACGGCCAGAACAACGTCGCCTGCGTCGACTGCCACATGCCCAAGGTGCAGAACGAGCAGGGCAAGGTCTACACCGATCACAAGGTAGGCAACCCCTTCGATCGCTTCGACCAGACCTGCCGCAACTGCCACACCCAGAGCAAGGAGATGCTGCAAGGGGTGGTCAAGCAGCGCAAGGATGCCGTCACCGAGATCAAGCTCAAAGTCGAGAAGCAGCTGGTGCACGCCCACTTTGAAGCCAAGGCCGCCTGGGATGCCGGCGCCACCGAGGCCGAGATGAAGGACATTCTGCAGGACATCCGTCACGCCCAATGGCGCTGGGACTTCTCCATCGCCTCCCACGGGGTGCAGATGCACGCCCCGGAAGTGGCGCTGCGCATGCTGGGAACCGCCCTGGACAAGGCCGCCGACGCCCGCACCAAGCTGGCACGCCTGCTGGCCGCCAAGGGGATCAGCCACGAGATCGCCATTCCTGACATCTCCAGCAAGGAGAAGGCCCAGGCCGCTCTTGGCATGGACATGAAGCAGATGAACAGCGACAAGGCCCAGTTCCTCAAGACCACAGTCCCCGCCTGGGATGCCGAGGCCAAAGCGGCCGGACGGCTCGCACAATGACGAGGCATGCGGGCCCGCAGTGTCGGGCCCGCAGCCGGATGGAGGCTTCCTATGGGTGATTTAACAATGGATTTCTTACGACTGATGCTGATGGCAGCCATGCTGCTGACCAGCCTGCAGGGCCAGGCCGCCGATGCGGCCAATGCGCCTGCGGCCCTCCCCGCCACACCTGTCTCTGCCACACACGAGGTGGAGTTTTTGCGCAATCCCGATGCCGCCTGTACCGACTGCCACAAGGAGCAGGCATACGGCATGCACGGCAAGCATGGCCAGGCGACCAACCCCAACAACCTGGCGCCGGTCACCTGCACCAACTGCCATGGTCAGCCCTCCCCCAAACACCGGGAAGGGGTCAAGGATGTGATGCGCTTTAGCGACAGCTTCAATGACAAACAGAGCACCGAGAGCTACCCCATCGCCGAGCAGAACGGGGTCTGCATGAGCTGTCACGAGCCCAAACCGCTGCGCGAGGCGCTCTGGGCCCACGACGTGCACGCCACCAAGCTCACCTGCACCAGCTGCCACCAGCTGCACCCGGCCAAGGAGCCCATGGTGGCTATTCCGGAGAAGTCCCGCATCAAGCTCTGCGTCGACTGCCACAGCAAGCAGCATGAGGCCGTCAAGGCGGCCAAGGCGAACACCACCTCGGGCAAGGAGGCACAATGAGCTGCTCTCGCCGTCACTTCATGGCGGGGATGAGCGCGGGGGCCCTCATCATGATGACGGGGGCTGCTCGTGCCAACACCCGCTCCCTTGCCACCACCCTCGCCCACAGCCAGACCATCGACGGGGTCCGCTACGGCATGATCCACGACGAGACGGCCTGTATCGGCTGTACCGCCTGCATGGATGCCTGCCGGGAGGTAAATCAGGTGCCAGAGGGGGTCTCGCGCCTCGAGATCATCCGCTCCGGTCCCATCGGCACCTTCCCCGATGCCGAGTACCACTTCTTTCGCAAGTCCTGCCAGCACTGCGACAACGCCCCCTGCGTGCACGTCTGCCCGACCGGTGCCTCCCATATCCGCAAGGAGGATGGCATCGTCGACGTCAACCCGGATCTCTGCGTCGGCTGCATGTACTGTCTGGCTGCCTGCCCCTATCAGGTGCGCTTTATCAACCCTGTGACCAAGGTGGCCGACAAGTGCGACTTTTGCCGCAAGACCAACCTGGCGGCGGGCAAGGAGCCGGCCTGCGTGGAATCCTGCCCCACCAAGGCGCTGGTGTTCGGCAATCTGGATGACCCGGACAGCCCCATCGCCAAACGGCTGGTGAAGGAGACCACCTATCGCTACAAGCAGGCACTCGGCACCTCGCCCAAGATGTACCGCGTGCCCAAAGGGGAGATAAAGTCATGACGATGCAAGAGGCGTTTCACTTTCCTTCACTCGTGTGGGGATTTGTCCGATCGCCATCTACCGCAGTAACAGAAGGAGGAATGGATCATGTTGCATGACGCATTTCACTTCTCCTCGCTGGTGTGGGACTGGCCGATCGCCATCTATCTCTTTCTGCTCGGCATCTCTGCCGGGGCCACCACCCTCTCGGTGCTGCTGCGCCGCAAAGGGGCCGGCAGCGAGAGCGGCATCATCAAGGCGACCGCCATCCTGGCGCCGGTGAGCGTGGTGCTGGGGTTACTGATCCTCATCTTCCATCTGGCCCGCCCCTGGACCTTCTGGAAGCTGATGTTCCACTACCAGTTCGACTCCGTGATGTCGATGGGGGTCATGCTGTTTCAGGTCTACATGGCGGTGCTGTTCGCCTGGCTGGCGGTGGTGTTTCGGACCGAGATCGAGACCTTGCGCCGTCACCTGCTGCAAGAGAAGTTCGCCTTTGTGGATGATCTCATCGCCTGGCTTGCCCGCATCGAGCGGCTGCTGGCACCGCTCTTGCTGCTGCTTGCCGTGCTCTTGGGGGCCTACACCGGCTTTCTGCTGTCGGCGCTCAAGACCTATCCGCTGTTGAACAACCCGGTGCTGCCGGTGCTGTTCCTCATCTCCGGCGTCAGCTCCGGCATCGCTTCCACCATCTTGCTGGCGGTCACCCTGTTCAAGGAGAACCATCACAGCCAGGGAGTGAGCTTCGTCCACCGCTTTGAGCGGCCGGTGCTGGCGGTGGAGGTGTTGCTGCTGGTCTGCTTCTTTACCGGCCTCTACTTCGGTGGCGGCCAGAAGGAGGCAGCCATGTGGGCCGCCATCGGCAGCGGCTTCTGGGCTCAGGTATTCTGGCTCGGGGTAGTGGGCATCGGCATGCTGCTGCCCCAGTTGCTGGCCCTGCTGGCCCCCGCGCCGCTGCGGGCCAAAAACGGCTATCTGGTGCTGGTCTGCAGCCTGACTCTGGTGGGGATCCTGCTGCTGCGCTACTTCGTGCTCTACGCCGGCCAGATGACGGTAGTTTAAAGGTATGATCACCAGCGCCAGCCACCCTCGGGTGACTGGCGCTTATTTGTTGCGATGAGTTGTTGCGATTGGTTGTTGCCAGAAATGTGGATGTTATTCCCCAGCGCCGGTACGGTGCAGACGCTGCGGCATAACATAGACAAATGATTGACTGGAGGTTGTGTGCTGGCGGAGCTCGGCTATCTCTCACTGTTGCTGGCGACCGGGCTCGCCCTGCTGCAAGGGCTGCTGCCCTGGCTGGGATTGCGGCTCGCCTCACGTCCGCTGCTGGGCTGCGCAACACCGCTGGCCCTCCTGGTCGCGCTCCTGCTGTTGGCCGCCCTGCTGCTGCTCGCCAGCTGTTTTGGCCAGGATGACTTCACCCTGGTCTATGTGGCCCAGCACGCCAACAGCGCCCTGCCCCTTGGCTTCAAGCTGGCGGCCGTGTGGGGCGGCCACGAGGGTTCCATGCTGTTCTTCGTCTTTGCGCTGGGGCTGTGGGGTGCGCTGGTGGCCCTTTGCTCCAAGCGGGTCGATCCGCTGATCACAACCCGGGTACTGGCCATCATGGGGCTGATCGTCGGGCTGTTCGGCCTCTATACCCTGATCTTCTCCAGCCCGTTTGACCGCCAGTTCCCGGGGCCGCTGGAGGGGCGCGATCTCAACCCCATGCTGCAGGATATCGGCCTCATCATCCACCCGCCCCTGCTCTATCTCGGTTACGTCGGCTTTGCGGTCAACTTCGCCTTCGCCATGGCGGCGCTGCACTCGGGTCGGCTCGATGGCGCCGTGGCCCACTGGAGCCGCCCCTGGGCGCTCGGCTCCTGGGTGTTTCTTACTGCCGGCATCGTGCTGGGCTCCTGGTGGGCTTATTACGAGCTCGGCTGGGGCGGCTGGTGGTTCTGGGATCCGGTGGAAAATGCCTCCCTTCTGCCCTGGCTGCTCGGCACTGCCCTGCTGCACGCTCTGGTGGTGTGCGAGAAGCGTGGCGCTTACGGCCACGCCGTGCTGCTGCTCTCCATCTTTACCTTCTCCTTGAGCCTGCTCGGCACCTTCGTGGTGCGCTCCGGGGTGCTCACCTCGGTGCACGCCTTTGCGGTGGACCCCAGCCGCGGCCTCACCCTGTTGTTGCTGCTCGGCTTGCTATTGACCTGCGCACTCACCCTGTTTGCCCTGCGGGCAGACATTCGCGCCCCCTATGCCCGCTTTGGCCTGCTGTCAAAAGAGGGGCTGCTCGGCGCCGCCATCCTGCTGCTCAGCGTGGCCTGCGCCAGCGTGCTGCTCGGTACCTTCTACCCCATGGTGTTCCAGTCACTCCATCTGGGCTCACTCTCGGTGGGCGCCCCCTATTTCAATACCATCTTCGTGCCGCTGGCCCTCTGCCTGATGGCGCTGATGACCCAGCTGCCGCGCCTGCGCTGGCAGCATCTGGCAGCCCAGCGCCGCATCAAGGTGCTGCTCCCATGCCTGCTCGGCCTGCTGGGGGGCGCCTTGCTGAGCCTCGCCTATCCCGAGCCGCTGCGGGCATGCTGGCTGGGGCTTGCGGCCAACGTGCTGAGCCTCTGGCTGATGGCCAGCCTGCTGCTCCCGCTCTTGCAGCCGACGTCGCTGCGCGAGCTCACCCTCAATCGGTTCGGCAGCCTGCTGGCCCACCTCGGGGTGGCGGTGTGCGCCCTCGGTATTGCGCAGGTGAGTCACCACAGTCAGGAGGGGGGCGCCGTGCTCGCCGCAGGCCAGCCCTATCGGCTCGGCGCCTTCGAGTTTCGCTATGAGGGGAACGAGCCGATCATCGGCCCCAACTACACCGCCGAGCGCATCACTCTCGGCGTGCATAAGGACGGTAAAGAGGTGGCGCGGCTGACGCCGGAACGGCGTCACTACAGCGTGCGCACCATGAACATGAACGAGCCCGGCATCGCGTGGGGAATGCTCGGCGATCTCTACGTGGTGCTTGGCGAAAAGATGGGGCCAGGTGCCTATGCCATGCGACTGCACTACAAGCCGCTGGTGCGCTGGATCTGGCTCGGTGGCCTGTTGATGATGGCGGGCGGCGCCCTGCGCCTGCTCGCCCGCCGGCCGCTGCTGGCTAGCCATCCTGCGTCAGCTACCGCCCCCTGCCCTCGGCTTGAACAGGAGTCATTATGAACGCCCGTCTGCGCCTGTTCGTGCCGCTGGTGCTCACCCTGGGGCTCGGTGCCCTGCTCTGGCTCGGCCTTGGCAACAATCCCTACAGCCAGGATGAGGCCGTCGCCGGGCGCACCCTGCCTGCCTGGCAGAGTGACGATCTGCTTGGCGGCGCTCCCATCCACACCGCGGCGCTCAAGGGGGAACCCTTCGTGCTCAACGTCTGGGCGAGCTGGTGCCCCAACTGCCGCGCCGAGCATCCGCTGCTGGGTGAGCTGGCCAGCGCCGTGCCCCTCTATGGCCTCAACTATCGGGACAAGGGGGATGCCGCTCGCGCCTGGCTTGCCGAGGCGGGCAACCCCTATCGCGCCGTGCTGGCGGACCCCGATGGCCGACTCGCACTGGAGCTCGGCGTCTACGGCACGCCGGAGACCTATCTCTTCGCCGGCGACGGTACCCTGCTGACTCGTCATACCGGCCTGCTCACCCGGGAGATCTGGCAACGCCAGTTTGCCCCCCTGCTTGCAAAGGCCCGCAGCAACACCGTTAGCCAGCCCAAAGTTGAGAGAGAAGTGGAGAGAGAAGTAGAGAGACAAGTGCAGGAGAGCAAGCCATGAGCCGTCTCGGCCACGCCCTGATCGCGCCGCTCTTGCTGGCCTTGAGCCTCGGGGTCCTTGCCAGCGGGGTCGACACCTATGAGTTTCGCCACCCCGAGCGGCAGACTCGCGCTCAGGATCTGGCCCGCGCCCTGCGCTGCCCCCAGTGCCAGAACCAGAACCTGGTGGAGTCCAACTCCCCCATCGCCCGGGATCTGCGGCTCGAGGTCTACCGCTGGGTGGACGAGGGGCAGTCTGATGAGCAGGTGATCGCCCGCATGACGGAGCGCTTCGGCGATTTCGTGCGCTACGATCCCCCCTTCAAGCGCAGCACGGCCCTGCTGTGGGGCGGCCCCGCCCTCTTGCTGTTGCTGGCGCTCAATCGCCTGCGCAGGAGTCTGCATCGCCGGCAACCGGCGCGGGTACCGCTTGTCGGCGACAGAGCCGAAGGGATGCTCGCCCACGACCCCAGGGCCGAGCTGAACCGGCTGATCATGGCCGAGCAGCAGGCGGGGCTTGCCCCCCACAGCCGCCTCTACCGGGAGCTGGAGCTGGCTCGCCTCGCCAACGCCACCCCAACCGCCGAGCAAACTCTGCGCGATCGGCTGGTCAAGGACCGCACCGCCCGTCCGCAGCTTAGGCTGCGCGCCTGGATACTGCTTGGAGCCCTGCTGCTGGCGCTGATGGTCGGTATTTATGCCGGCACCGGCCGCTATCAGGCGTGGCAGGCTTATCAGTCGCGCCCCGATCCGCTGGCGGGATTGAGCCCGCGGGATCTGCAGGACAAGGAGCTGGGCGCCCTGCACCAGCGCCTGCAAGCCAACCCCGCCGATCTCGACGGCTGGGCGGCGCTCGGCCAGCTCTATCTCTATCGGGACGAGTACGACAACGCCTTGCTCGCCTACCAGCGCCTCGCCCTGCAAGAAGGGGGCGCCAGCGCCGCGACCCAGGCCGCCCAAGCCACCGTGCTCTACTACCAGGCGGGCCAGCAACTGACCCCGGAGGCGCAGCGCCTGCTGGGTAGCGCGCTCAAGCAGGACAAGGGCGAGGTGAGCGCCCTGATGCTGCTCGCCTCCGATCACTTCCTGCACGGCCGCTACTCCCAGGCCATCGCCCTCTGGCAGCAGTTGCTGGACGAGGAGCGCCCCCGCATCAACCGGGCCGCGCTGATCGAGGCGATCCAGACCGCCCGCATGATGGGGGGCTGACCGCACGCGTGACTGGGGCTGAATGCCCCTGTCACGTTGGGCCCGCACCGGTGGTGTTGGCAGGGAAATGACTTGCCAAGCTCCCGTCGGCGGCCGAACAATAGGCGTCTATTGAACCTATTTGTGGAGCCGCTCCCATGATCCCCATTCGCTGTCACGCCGTCTCCGGCGTCGCGCTCTCCACCGTCCAGGGCGAGACTAGGTTGCTGATGATGAAACGGGTCAAGGGCGGCTTCTGGTGTCATGTGGCGGGCACGCTCGAGGCGGGGGAAACCGGTTGGCAAACCATAGCGCGAATTTCGCGAGGAGACCGGCATCGTCGTGCACGAACTCTACAACGGCCAGTATCTGGAGCAGTTTTACGAGCACGCCACCAACACCGTCAGTCTGGTGCCGGTGTTCGTGGTCTACTGCCCGCCAAGGCAGGCGGTGACCCTCAACCACGAGCACACCGAGTACCGCTGGTGCACCCTGGCCGAGGCCAAGGCACTGGCGGGCTTCCCCGGCCAGCAGGCACTCTATGATCACCTCTGGCACTACTTTGTCGAAAACAGCCCCTCGGCGCTGATGCGGGTGGCCATGACACCATAGCGGGTGCATGCCAAAAGCCCTACCGTTATCCCCTTGATCCTGTGATGATCCACATCCGGCCATGGCGGCCATCAGCACATGTTGCCGCCCCTGATCAGGCCATTTTCAGCAGAGATGATCACCCAGAATGAGCGAGAGGAAGGAAACAAGCAGCAGAGAGAGGTAAAAGAGTGGCTATCTGGCGGCCAGGGGGCGCCGCCAGCCGCCCACCGCGACCAGGCTCCCCACTCCTGCCCACCCCATCATTACTCGTATGAAGCCACCCATAGCCGCCATTACCGTTATTTCAAGGTGCGCCATCCCATAAAATTGAAATATCGGGCCATTAGACGTTGTGAAGCGTCAATTACCGTCATATAACTTAGCCAAATATCCCTGTCAGCCGTACGGTAGCGTCAAATCATGATTACTCGCCCTTTTCTTACCCTGTTGCTCGGTGCCTTCCTTGTTCCCGTCAGCATGGAGAGCGCCCAGGCCAATCCGTTTTCAGCCCAGTCCCACTCCCCCAACAGCTTTCTGGAGCAGCGCAACGATCTGGCGCTGAGCTCCGCCGCCTTCGTGGTGGCCAACCCGCGCACCGGTGAAGTGCTGTCGGAGCGCAACGCCAACCGGGTGATGCCGATAGCCTCCATCACCAAGCTGATGACGGCGCTGGTGGTGCTCGATGCCAACCAGCGGCTCTCCGAGATGCTGACGGTTACCATGGCCGACGTGGACAGACTCAAGGGCACCGGGTCGCGGCTGGCGGTGGGCTCGCGCCTGAGCCGGGCCGACATGCTGCACATCGCCCTGATGTCGTCGGAAAACCGCGCCGCCTCGGCGCTGGCCAGAAACTACCCGGGTGGCCAGCGCGCCTTCATCGAGGCGATGAACGCCAAGGCCCGCATGCTCGGCATGTGGAGCACCCAGTTCTCCGACAGTACCGGCCTCACCCCCCGCAACGTCTCCAGCGCCCACGATCTCGCCAAGCTGGTGGCGGCGGCATCCACCTATCCGCTTATTCGCCAGTACTCCTCCACCGAGGAGCGCATGGTGCGCAACGGCAAGCGTCAGCTGCACTACCTCAACTCCAACCGGCTGGTGCGCGAAGGGAGCTGGCCCATCTCCCTCTCCAAGACCGGCTACATTCGCGAGGCGGGTCGCTGCCTGGTGATGGCCACCCAGATCAACCGCGAGCCGGTGATCATGGTGCTGCTCAATGCCGATACCCCCAACGCCCGGGTGGCCGATGCCAAGCGGATCAAATCCTGGCTGGAGAGCTCCGGTCGCATGAGCCTGACCGCCCAGTCCACTCCCCAGACCAAGCTGTTCAGCAGCCAGTAACGCGCCCGGCTATCATCGTCAAAAAAGCCCCCGCACCTAGGTGCGGGGGCTTTTGTTGTTTAGCCTTGTGAACAAATCCGCTGGCTACGACGCCAAAGTGCTGGCAATCAGACCGGCTTGAGCCGCGCGGTGAAGTGGCGCAGCAGCGGCGGCTCGTAGTCAAAGGTGAGCCCGCGAATGTCGCTGGCCCGCGCTTTCACCGCGATCAGGCAGTCGGCCACATAGTCCATGTGATCCCGAGTGTAGACCCGGCGCGGAATGGTGAGGCGCAACAGCTCGAAGTCCGCCGCCTCCTGCTTGCCGGTAGTGGGATCGCGCCCGAGCAGCAGGGAGCCTATCTCCACCCCGCGCACGCCCCCTTCCAGATAGAGATCGCAGGCAAGCGCATGGGCCGGGAACTGCTCAGCCGGAATATGGGGCAGCAGCTTTTTGGCATCGACAAACACCGCATGACCGCCAGTGGGGGTCTGGATGGGGATGCCCGCCTCGGCCAGCCGCTCGCCCAGATAGGCTACCTGACTGATGCGATAAGTCAGATACTCCTCATCCATCCCCTCGCGCAGGCCGATGGCGAGCGCCGCCATGTCCCGTCCGGCGAGGCCACCGTAGGTGACAAACCCTTCCATCGCCACGCAGCGCACCTGCACCGCGCGAAACAGGTCGAGATCTTCCTTGAAACAACAGAGCCCGCCGATATTGACCAGCCCGTCCTTCTTGGCGGACATGGTGAAGATGTCCCCCAGCGCAAACATCTGGCGCACTATCTCCTTGATGCTGCGCTTGGCATAAGCCGGGTCCCGTTCCTTGATAAACCAGGCGTTCTCAGCAAAGCGGGCGGCATCGATCACCACCGGAATATGGTGGCGACGGGCCAGCTCGGAGACCGCCTCCATATTGGCCATGGAGACCGGCTGGCCACCGGCGCTGTTGCAGGTGACCGTGATGATGATGCCGGCCACGTTGTCGGCCCCCAGGGTCTCGATGGTGTCGGTCAGGCGAGGGAGATCAAAATCCCCCTTCCAGGCGTAGGGGGCCGTGGTGTCTAGGGCCTTCGGGGTGAGCAGGTTGATGGCCCGCGCCCCAGCCAACTCCACGTGGGCCTTGGTGGTGTCGAAGTGGTAGTTGGAGATGAAGACCGGCGCCTTGCCCCGGCAGCGCTTGACCAGCTCGGGGAAGAGGATCTGCTCCGCCCCGCGCCCCTGGTGGGTGGGCATCACATGCTGATAGCCAAAGATCTCGCGCACCGCACGCTCCAGCTCGACGAAGTTGCGGCTGCCCGCATAGGCTTCGTCCCCCATCATGATGCCGGCCCACTGACGGTCGGACATGGCACCGGTGCCGCTGTCAGTCAGCAGATCGATATAGACGTCCTCGGCCAGCAGCAGGAAGGGGTTCCAGCCAGCGGCCTCGAGGGCGGCGCGGCGCTCGGCGCCAGTGGTCTGTTTGATGGGCTCGACCATCTTGATACGAAACGGCTCGGGTATACGACGCATAAAAGACTCCTCACCGGCGCAAGGCCAGTGTGTTTGAAATCGGGATTGGCAAAGAGGCCGGGGCGATCAGAGTCGTCCGGCTGACAAATTCAAACGGCGGGTGCCGCCAATCAGCGGTGAGGAAAGTCGAGGGTCAGAATGGGATCCCGGGTGTACCAGTGGGCGAGCAGGCAAGCTGCCCGGGGCGTAGCTGTCATGATTGGCATCACTCCCCTCCATGTCGGTTGTAAACAGTCGGTGGCCAATAAGATCCATTGATGGGTGCTGCCAGCGGGCAGCCTCGCCACGTTAACGGCAGGTTAATTGGCAGACAAGAGGCGCACCGCCGGGCTGTGCGCCTGCTCACAAAGCATCCATTCACTTGGCCCGATACCGGCAACGGTGATCCCACCCGCACCCCGCTTCGTTAAGCTGTTATCCCGTTGACTTGACCCTGTTCACGCACCTCGTTGCCCACAGCCGGAAGACCCATGCATCGCAAAGCCCATCTGCCCGAGAAGATCTGCCCCGTCTGCCAACGCCCCTTCAGCTGGCGGCGCAAGTGGGCGCGCAGCTGGGAGGAGGTTCGCTACTGCAGCGAACGCTGTCGCCACGCTCGTCATAGCAGTCATCAACATAACGGGGAGCCAGTCTGATGGAGCTGCGCCTTGTGCTCGGCGATCAGCTGAACGCTGGTCACAGCTGGTTTCGCACCCCGGATCCGGCGGTCTGCTATCTGATGGCGGAGCTGCGCCAGGAGACCGACTACTGCCGCCACCATCGCCAGAAGGTGCTGGCCTTCTTTGCCGCCATGCGCGCCTTCGCGGCGGCCCTTGGCAAGGCGGGCCACCGCGTCTGTTACCTGACCCTTGATGAGAGCGCCCGCTGGCCCGACTTGCCTACCCTGCTGGCAGCTCAGATCGCGGCGCATCAGGCCGACAGCGTTGCCTGGCAGAGCCCGGACGAGTGGCGCCTCGCCAGCCAGTTGAAAAGCTGGGCGGCGGGCCTCGCCATCCCTGCCACCGAGGTGGATAGCGAACATTTTCTCACCCCCCGCGATGGCTGGCAGCGCTACCCCCACAGCCGGATGGAGTTCTTCTACCGCGCCCTGCGAAAGCAATACAGGGTGCTGCTCGATGAGAGCGGCCAGCCCCTTGGCGGGCGCTGGAACTTTGATGACGAGAACCGCGCCAAATTGCCGGCGAGCCAGCCCATCCCGGCGCCCCTCACCTTTGCCAACGAAGTGAGCGACATCGATGCCATGCTGATCCGCCACGGGGTCAGTACCATCGGCGAGGCGGATGCCAGCAGCCTGCCCTGGCCCATCAGCCGGCGCCAGAGTCGCGAGTTGCTGGCCCATTTTCTGGCGCACTGCCTGCCCCACTTTGGCCGCTATCAGGATGCCCTGAGCGAACGGGGCTGGAGCCTGTTTCACAGCCGCCTGTCGTTTTCCCTCAACAGCAAGATGCTCCACCCGCTCGAGGTGATCCGCGCCGCCGAAGCCCACTGGCAGGCCAATCAGGGCACTATCACCCTGGCGCAGGTGGAAGGGTTTATCCGCCAGATCCTCGGCTGGCGCGAATTCGTGCGCGCCCTCTACTGGGAGAAGATGCCCGACTATCGGCGCACCAATTTTCTCGGGGCCGAGCGGCCGCTGCCCGGTTTTTTCTGGAGCGGTGAAACAAACATGGCCTGCATGCGCCACGCCATTGGCCAGTCTCTGGAGCACGCCTACGCCCACCATATCCAGCGGCTGATGGTGACCGGCAACTTTGCCCTGCTGGCGGGGATCGATCCTGACGAGGTGGATGCCTGGTATCTCGGCATCTATGTGGATGCCATCGAGTGGGTGGAGTTGCCCAACACCCGCGGCATGAGCCAATTTGCCGACGGCGGCCTGATGGGCAGCAAGCCCTACGCCAGCAGCGGCGCCTATCTCGAGCGGATGGGCCACTACTGCAAGGGGTGCCACTATCAGGTCAAAGCCCGCAGCGGCGATGGGAGTTGCCCCTTCAACAGCCTCTACTGGCACTTTTTGTGGCGCAACCGGGACAAACTTGGCAGCAATCCTCGCCTCGCCCTGCCCTATGCCAACTGGGATGGCCAAGCCGCCGAACAGCAGCACGCCATCCTGACGACGGCGGAGCAGTACCTGATCCGGCTGGAGCAGCTCTGACTGCCACATCTAATGCCAGCAAGTCCACACTTTTCAACATTGAAAACCAGTTAAATAAATGTAAATAGATATATATCCCAATTATATCTACACCAGTTGAATATCCTGTGGCGGCTGATTAAGGTGAGGGCCCCAGTCAAGGAGAGACAAGATGGACATAGTGGTACTCGGTGGTGGCGTGGTCGGCGTGACCAGCGCCTGGTATCTGGCCAAGGCGGGTCACAAGGTGACACTGCTGGAGCGACGTGACGGGGTGGCCCTTGAAACCAGCCACGCCAATGCCGGCCAGATCTCCCCCGGTTACGCGGCCCCCTGGGCGGCCCCCGGCATTCCCCTCAAGGCCGCCAAGTGGCTGCTGCAAAAGCATGCCCCCTTCACGGTGCGACCGACCTCGGATCCCTTCCAGCTGCGCTGGATGCTGAAGATGTTTGCTAACTGCACCCCGGCGGCCTATGCGGTCAACAAGGGGCGCATGGTGCGGCTGGCCGAATACAGCCGCGACTGCATGAAGCTGCTGCGCGACGAGCTGAGCATCGATTATGAAGGGCGCCAGCTCGGCACCCTGCAGCTGTTTCGCAGTCAGGCCCAGCTTGATGCCAGCAAGCGCGACATCGAGGTGCTGGAAGAGTACGGCGTGCCCTACCAGTCCCTCGATGCCGCAGGCTGTGAAGGGGCAGAGCCGGCGCTGGCCCGGGTACGCGGCAAGATAGTGGGCGGCCTGCGCCTGCCGGGCGATGAGACCGGCGACTGCTTCCGCTTCACCAAGGCCATGGCAGCGGAAGCGCAGCGACTGGGGGTCAAGTTCGTGTTCAACTGCGCCATCGACGAGATCGAGCTGGCGCAGGGACGCGCCGTGGCGGTGCGGGCCGGTGAGCAGCGCTTCAAGGCCGACGCCATCGTCTGTGCCCTCGGCAGCTATGCCACCGGGTTCCTGCGCCCGCTCGGCCTCGATCTGCCCGTCTACCCGGTCAAGGGCTACTCCCTCACCCTGCCGATGGTCAACGCCGAGGCCTCGCCGCGCAGTACCGTGCTGGACGAAACCTACAAGGTGGCCATCACCCGCTTCGATGAGCGGATCCGGGTGGGCGGCATGGCGGAGCTGTCGGGCTACAACCTGGCCCTCAACCCGAAACGGCACGATACCCTGGCCATGGTGGTCGGCGATCTCTTCCCCGAGGGGGGCGACATCAGCCGCGCCGACTTCTGGACCGGGCTGCGCCCCATGACGCCGGACGGCACCCCGCTGGTGGGCCCAAGCCCCATCCCCGGGCTCTGGCTCAACACCGGCCACGGCACCCTGGGCTGGACCATGGCGGCGGGCTCGGGCCAGCTGCTGTGCGATCTCATCAGCGGCAGCGACACCGCCATCAGCGACGAAGGGCTCACCCTAGCCCGCTACGGCTAGACTTGTCCTGCATCTCTTCCCGTTTCATCCCAAAGAGGGAGTGCCTGGCACTCCCTCTTGTTTTGACTCCAGTTTGTTTTGACCGCAGTGCGGTTTATTCAGCCTCTGCCGCCGCACCGCCCGGCATCAGGGTGGGCAAGGCCTGCCACACCCGGGCGGGATCCGGCTCGGCGATGGCGCTTGCCACCAGTTGCTGCAGCCAGTGGCGATGGAGCAGCCAGATGGGATCCCCCAGGCGCCCCTGCTCCTTGGCGCACTGCTTGACCACATCCGCCGTCCGGTAGAAGTAGCGGATCAGGCTGGTGAGCTCGGGTTCGGGCCAGCGGCAGCCAAAATGGCGCAGCCGTTCGTGCCAGAATGCCAGCTGACCGCGCTCGTGCTCCTGCTCGAGCCCGTGCAGGGCCGGGATGAGATCCATCGCCTGCCACAGGGCCCCGTAGCCGACGAAGCGCTCATCCAGTGCGTCCAGCGCCTGATCCAGCATCGCCAGGGTCTGCGGCCAGTCGTCGGCCTGCTGGCGGATCGCCGCCTGCGCCTCGCACACCGCCGCCAGCCAGTCCATCGCCAGCCGGCAGATGATCGCCTCCTTGTTGGGATAGAGGTGATAGAGCGACTTGATGCCCACCCCGGCGCGGGCGGCGATGGCATTGGTGTTGAGCGCCGCGAACCCCTGCTCCCGCAGCAGCACCAGGGTGGCCTGCTCGATGCGGGTCGCTACCTCCTGACTGCGCTGCTGCCGCGGCTGACGCCGCATGCAGAGCCCCTCTGGCAATGCGTGTTCCGCCATTGCGTCTTTCCCTCCATGGTCACCGAGTCTCATCACTACATGATGAGACAGACTCAACACAAGTCAAAAAAAGTGCAGTAATCACTGGCATTTTCCGGCACAGCTGCAATAAACAACTGTGCTCATATTTGCAGTAATCACTGCAATCATACAAGGAGAGCACGCAATGGATGGCAAACAACACAACCACCGCCGGGGGCTTGTCGCCCTGCTGATGACAGTCCTGCTCGGCGGCTGCCAGCAGGACAACCGCTCGCAGGAACCGACCAGCACCCTCTACTTCAACGGCAAGATTCACACCCAGGACGACCAGCGCAGCCTGGCCGAGGCCATGGTGGTCGAGGATGGCAAGTTCCGCTACGTCGGCTCGCGCCAGGGGGCCGAATCCTTCATGACCAACGCCACCCGCCAGGTGGATCTGCAGGGGCGCATGGTGCTGCCGGGGCTGCACGACAACCACATCCACCTGCTCGGCACCGTGGCCCTGCCCATGTGCGATCTGGATGGTCAGGCCGTCGATCTCGATCAGCTGGCTGCCAAGGTCAAGGCGTGTCTGCCCCGCTACGCCGCACAACCGGGCGAGTGGCTGGTGGTCAATCAGTGGTCCCCCTATGACGGCAATACCCCGACCGCCAGCCATGCCACCCTGCTGGCCGCCCTGGATGCCGTGGCGCCGGACAATCCGGTGGTGCTGCTCGGGGCGGACGGTCACGCCAGTGCCTACAACTCGCAGGCACTGGCCAGCGCCGAAGATCAGGATGGCAATCAGGTGGGCTTCAACCTCGGCACATTGGCGCCGGGCGGGGTGTTCGAGCGGTTCATCCCCTATGTGGACTTGACCAGCGGCGTCATCCGGGAGGGGGCCCGCAGCGCCATTCCGGTACCTGACAGCGGGGTGCTGAGCGCCAGCGACGAGCGGGCCGCCGCCCAGTACGAGCAGATCCTGCCGGCCATCGCCACCCTGATGGCCTCGCGCGGTATCACCGGCGTGCAGGACGCCTGTGCCACCGACTTCATCCGCCAGCGTCTGCTCAGCATGCAGGCACGGGGGCTGCTGCAGATGCGCATCACCGCCGCCACCTGCTTTCACGAGGATGACTACAGCGGCAAGCTGGACATCGAGGGGCACCTGACCAAGGCCACTCAGGTCAGAAGCGCCTTTGCCGGCAACCCGCTGATCAAGGCCGATGCGGTCAAGATCTTCCTCGACGGAGTGCTGGAGGGGGATCCCTTCACCACACCGCCTTTCCTGCCCAACGCCGGCATGCTGGAGAACTACCAGAACCCCCATCTGGCGCTGGATCCGGACAGCGGCCGGGTCACCATCACCGCCGACAGCGAAGACGCCGGCAGCAACGGCATCGTCAACTACCGGGAGGCGGATCTGAAGCGCTACGTCACCGCGCTGGACGGGGCCGGTTTTGGCATCCACATGCACAGCATCGGTGATCGCAGCACCCGGGTCGGGCTCGATGCGCTGGCCGCCGCCCGCGCCAGCAACGGCGATCGGGGCATCCCCCACACCCTGGCCCACCTGCAGGTGGTGCACCCGGACGATCAGCGTCGCCTTGGCGAACTCGGGCTCTACCTCACCTTCACCTACGCCTGGACCACACCCCAGCTTGCCTACGACATGCTGGTCACCCCCTTCATCCAGCCAACCAGGGCCGGCCAGTCCCTGAGCGAGGCGCTCTACGATCCGCTGGGCTATCTGCAGCAGGCCCTCTATCCGGTCGAGAGCAGCCGCAAGGCGGGCGCCATCCTGGTGGCGGGCAGCGACGCACCGGTCGACAGCCGGGATCCCCGCCCGTTTGAAAACATGGCCGCCGGCATCGTGCGGGCGGCCGGCAGCGACGATGCATTTCGCGCCAGCCAGCGCATCTCGCTCTCCGAAATGCTGGCCGCCTACACCATCAACGGTGCCAGGGCGGTGCGCCAGGGGGAGATCACCGGCTCCATCGAAGCGGGTAAATCCGCCGACTTCATCGTGCTCGACCGGGATCTGTTCGCCCTGGTCGAGGCCGGCACGCCGGAGCAGATTGCCGAAACCCGGGTCGAGCAGACCGTGTTTCAGGGCAACACCATCTACCCGGCCCCTTGAGCCAAGCCGCTGACAACAAAAAGGCCCCGCGAGGGGCCTTTCTTATGGACTGACCGGCGCGCCGGTTTCGCCCTGCGCCGGGTGCAGCGCCAGGTTGAACAGCGCTGCCACCATGTCCGACTGGGTCAGGATCCCCACCAGCTGCTCGCCATCCACCACCGGCATGTGGTGCAGGCCGCCATCGGAGAAGGCCCCCACCAGATCGTAGAGCGGCTGATAGCGGCGGGCGGTCGACACGTTGCGGGTCATCAGATCCGCGACTCGCAGCTCGGCCAGGTCCGCGACGCCTCGCGGCTGTTGCAACGCCCGGTCGATCATCAGGTCATGCAGGGTAATGATGCCGGTCAGCCGGCCGGCCTCGTCCACCACCGGCAGCGCCTTGACCTGATGGTGGGAGAGCAGTTGCCAGGCCGCCATGGCCGGCTGCTGCGCCTCTATCAGGATCAGATCCCGCGACATCACGTCCTGCACCCGCACCGTGCCCACCCTGGCCCGCAGCGCGTGCAGCTGGGCCTCCTGCAGCAGCGCCTGCAGATCCTGGCGGCTGATGTCGAGCAGCTCGCCGTGCTTTTCCAGCGCAAAGTCGATGTCCGCCGCCTGGGTCGCCACCCGCTCGCTCGGCTGGGGATCGGCGGTCTGGTGGCGGTTGGGCTGGGCCTGACCGCTGTTGGGGTAGCGCCGTCCCAGCAGCCGGTTGTAGCAGAGCGCCAGTAGCAGCAACAAGAGCGAGTTGAGCAACACCGGCAGCAGCACATAGCCGACCCCGAGCTGGCGGATCCCCTCGCCGCCGATGACCGCGGTCAAGGCCACGGCGCCGCCGGGCGGATGCAGGCTGCGGGTGAGAAACATGGCGGCGATGGCCAGCATCACGGCAAGGGCCGCAGCCAGCGCCGGATCCGCCACCAGGCTGGCACTCAGCACCCCCATCAGCGCCGAGACCCCGTTGCCCACCACGATGGACCAGGGCTGGGCCAGCGGGCTGGCGGGCGCGGCAAACAGCAGCACGGCGGAGGCCCCCATGGGGGCGATCAGCCAATGGACCTCAAGCCCCAGCCCCCACCGACACAAGAGGGCGGTACCCAGCAGCCCGACGAAGGCGCCCAGGGCGCCGTAACAACTCTCTTTGATACTGGTATTGGTGGATACCGGAAAAAAATCCCTGAACTGCATGGGGCTCCTGCGCGGATAACATTTATTTCAAATGCGCAATTTTAACGGTATCCCCTCGCCCAATACCACAGCCAGATGCAGCCAGCCCCTCTTATTTGGTGACGTGCGGCCTCATGGGAGTCATACCGCCATCCCTCTGCTCCCCGCGCTCGTCACAAAACTGTGATGCAGCAAGAAATTCTTACAAAAAAGCTGCTGACGGCCCCCTTTCCCCCTTCTCTTAACATTCGCTTAAGAATCGCAGTGTCATCTTGAGCTCATCTTCATGCACGGAGCCACTACTTATGAGCACCATCAGAGATGCCCTTCGCCGCTTCGACGGCCAGCGCCGCTGCTGGACCGCCGGGCTGGAGCGGGCCGCCCTCGCCTGGCTCGCGCGTCAAGGCCGACTGCCGGCAAGCAGCCAGCCTCCCCAGCGGATCCTGGTCATTCGCAGTACCTGCCGCATCGGCAACAACCTGTTTCTGCTGCCCTTTTTGCAAAAGGTGCGCAGCGCCCATCCCCACGCCGAGATTGAGCTGGTGTGCAGCGGCGGCCAGCTGCTCCCCTTTCTGGCCGATCTGCAACTGCAGCGCATTCATCCGGTCAAGCTGCAGGGCAAACGGCTGCTGGCCTCCCTGTCGGTGCTGTGGCGGCTGCGCCGTCAGCACTATGATCGGGTCTACGTGCCCTTTGCCTCCAGCACCGATCACCTGATCGCCGGCTGGGTGAAGGCGCGAGAGAAGCTGGGCTTTGACGATGCCAAGGGCGATGCCCTGTTCCCCCAGCCCCTCACCCCCAACCAACACTGCCATTACGCCCACCAGCCGCTGCAACTGCTCGGCATGCACGGCCATCTCGCCGATCAAATTGAGCTCGGCAGCTTGCTGCACAGTGCCAGCCCACGGCTGCTGACACTCAGGCACGACTACCCGGCGCGGCCGCTCATCGGCTTTTTCACCGGGGCCCGCAAGGGCAAGGGGCTCTCTCTGCCCCAGTGGCAACGATTGCTCGGGGATCTGCGCCGCCACTACCCCAGCACCCTGCTGATCCAGCTCGAGGATCCCGCCGATCCCCAGCCCCGGCTCGGGGACGTGCAGGTCTCCCTCGCCAGCCTGAGCGAGCTGGCCCGCTTTGCCGGCGGCCTCTCCCTCTTCGTCAGCGGCGACACCGGGCCGCTGCACCTGGCCGCCGCCAGCGGCGTGCCCTGCCTCGGCCTCTTTACCCAGACCGATCCCGCCCGCTACGGCTGCCTCGGCGCCCAGCACCTCAATCTGGTGATCGGTGATCGCAATGCCATCCCCCTCGATCACCATTGGCTGGCCGAGGCACTGGCGAGGGAACCCATGCCGCAGCAGCTGCCGAGCACCCCCTCGCCCGTCCCAGGCCCAGGGCTTGCCAGCGGCGCCTTTGTCGTCACCCTCTGAGGGGCGTCAACCAACCAAAAAAGAGGGAAGGCTTGCGCCTTCCCTCGTTCGTTATGCCCGTACTCTCTTGTTGTTTGCTGATGCTCTTCAGGCCAGTTCGGCGCGCAGCGCCTTGGTGGCATCGACCATCACCTTGAGGGCGGCCTCGGTCTCTTCCCAGCCGCGGGTCTTGAGGCCGCAATCCGGGTTGACCCACAGCCGCTCGGCCGGGATCTGCTTGGCCGCCTTGCGCAGCAGGCCTTCAATCCAGCTCTGGCTCGGCACATTCGGCGAGTGGATGTCGTAGACGCCCGGGCCGATTTCGTTGGGGTAGTTGAAGCGCTCGAACGCTTCGAGCAGCTGCATCTGGCTGCGGCTGGTCTCGATGGTGATCACGTCCGCATCCAGCGCCGCCACCGCCTCGATGATGAGGTTGAAGTCGCTATAGCACATGTGGGTGTGGATCTGGGTGCTGTCCGCCACCGGGCTTGCGCTCAGACGGAAGGCCCGCACCGCCCAGTCCAGATAAGCCTGGTGATCCTGCTTGCGCAGCGGCAGCCCTTCACGGATCGCCGGCTCGTCGATCTGGATGATCTTGATGCCGGCGGCTTCGAGATCTGCCACCTCGTCGCGAATGGCCAGGCCAATCTGCAGGGCGGACTGCTCGCGACTCACGTCTTCGCGCGGGAAGGACCAGCAGAGGATGGTCACCGGGCCGGTCAGCATGCCCTTGACCGGTTTGTCGGTCAGGCTCTGGGCAAACTGGGTCCACGCCAGGGTCATGGGGGTCGGTCGGTCGATGTCACGGGTGATCACCGGCGGCTTGACGCAGCGCGAGCCATAGCTCTGTACCCAGCCGAAACGGGTGATGGCAAAGCCGTCCAGCAGCTCACCGAAATACTCCACCATGTCGTTGCGCTCGGCCTCGCCGTGCACCAGCACGTCCAGCCCGATGGCCTCCTGGCGCAGGATGGCATCCTTGATCTGGGCCTGAATGCCCGCCTCGTAGGCCTGGTCGTCGATGCGACCGGCGCGCCAATCCTGGCGCAGCACCCGAATTTCCGAGGTCTGCGGGAAGGAGCCGATGGTGGTGGTCGGCAACAGCGGCAGCTTGAGATCCGAGCGCTGCGCCTCGGCCCGCACCGGGTAGGCGCTCTGGCGATCGAAATCGCTGTTGGTCAGGCTGGCCAGCCGTGACTGCACCGCCTTCTTGTGCACCCGACTGTCGGACTCCCGATCCACGATGGGCTGGCTGTAGGCAGTGATCTTGTCCAGCTCCCCGCCGTTGAGATGGTCAGCCAACAGCCCCAGCTCGTAGCATTTTTGCAGGGCGAAGGCGAACCAGCTGCGGGTCTGGGCATCCAGCTCCAACTCAAGGGTCAAGTCCACCGGGCTGTGCAGTAAGGAGCAGGAGGAGGCCACCCAGAGCCGCTCGCCAAGCTTATCCTTCAGCGATTTTAGAGCCGGTACCAGCTTGGCCAGGTTGGCACGCCAGACGTTGCGACCGTTGATGACCCCGGCCGAGATGACCCACTGGGCCGGCAGGTGCGGGACCAGGGTCTCCAGCTGCTCGGGCGCCGCCACCAGATCCAGGTGCAGGCCGTCCACCTTCAGGCTGGTGATGATGTCGCGCTGATGGGCAACAGAGCCGAAATAGGTAGTCAGCAGCAGCTTGCAGGGACCGGCCAGACGCTCATAGGCGTTGAGATAGGCGAGGCGCCACTCGTCCGGCAAGTCCAGCGCCAGCGCCGGCTCGTCGATTTGTACCCACTCCACCCCCTGGGCGGCCAGTTTCGCCAGGATCTCCTGATAGACGATGAGCAGGCGATCGAGCAGCTCGAGGCGGGAGAAGCCGCTCTCTTTCTCCTTGCCAAGCCAGAGGTAGGAGACCGGGCCCAGCAGCACCGCCTTGACCGGCAGCCCCAGTGCCTTGGCCTCTTCCACTTCGTCAAACAGCTGGCTCCAGCCCAGTTTGAAGCGCTGGTCGCGGCTGAACTCGGGCACCAGGTAGTGGTAGTTGGTGTTGAACCACTTGGTCATCTCGGCGGCGGCAGCGGCCGGGCCGGTCGGCGCACGGCCACGGGCGACCCGGAACAGGGTATCGAGGTCGGTGTCGCCATGGCGGTGGCGGGCGGGGATGGCATCCACCAGCAGGCTGGTGCCGAGCACCTGATCGTACCAGGCGAAGTCACCCACCGGCAGCAGGGTCACACCGGCCTGTTGCTGGGCCTGCCAGTGACGCTCACGCAGGCTCTTGCCGGTGGCGATGAGTTCGGCCTGGCTGGTCTCGCCGCGCCAGTAGGATTCGAGGGCAAATTTCAGCTCGCGCTTGGCGCCGATACGGGGAAAGCCCAGGGTGTGTGCGCAGGTCATAGGTTCCATTCCTTATGCTCATTCATCTGATGGTGAACTGGATGATTTAGCCATCCAGATGTTTACACATCCAAAATGACAAGATAAGGTGGCGTTGGCTATTGAATCCTTTTCAACTGGCTCTCAAGAAATTCTCAAGGCGGGCGCCAAGCCGCCGCCCAAGCACAACAAGGAGGGATACCATGGCGGTGTCAAGCAACCCGGGGATCGACATCAAGCACCTGAAGACGGTGAGCGCGCTGGCCGAGCAGGGCTCGCTGGCCGGGGCGGCGCTGACCCTCAACCTCACCCAGTCCGCCCTCTCCCACCAGCTAAAAGAGCTGGAGACCCGCCTCAATCTGGAGCTCTATCTGCGCAAAAGCCGCCCCCTGGTGCTGACCGCGGCCGGCAACCAGCTGCTGGGGCTGGCCCGCCAGGTGCTGCCGGCGCTGGCGCAGACCGAGAAACAGCTGCAGGCCCTGCACAGCGGCGACGCCGGTCGCCTCCACCTGGCGCTCGATTGCCACAGCTGCATCCAGTGGCTGCTGCCGCTGTTGCCCGCTTTTCGCCGCCAGTGGCCGGGGGTGGATCTGGAGGTGGAATCGGTGCCGGGCTTTGATGCCATCAGCGCCCTGCTCGGCGGCCAGCTCGACTTGCTGCTCACCTCGGACGTGCAGGCGCGCGGCGATCTCCACTTCGAGCCGCTGTTCGCCTTCGAGCTGGTGCTGGTGATGGCGCCGGACCACCCCCTCTGTGGGCAGCAGACCATCAAGCCTGAGGAGCTGCGCCCCGAGGTGCTGCTGGTCTACCCGGTGGAGCGGGCGCGGATGGACGTGTTCAGCCGCTTCCTGCAGCCGGCCGGTATCGAACCCGCCCGCTGCAAGCCGGTGGACAACACCTCCGTGATGCTGCAGATGGCAGCCGCCGGCCTGGGTGTCGCCGCCCTGCCGCGCTGGGCCTGCGAGGAGTTCGTGCGCCAGGGGCTGCTCGAGGCGCGCCCGCTCGCCGAGGGGGTGCGCCGCCACATGTATGGCGCCGTGCGCGCCGCCGACCGGGATCAAGCCTGTTTGCAGAGCCTGTTCGAGTGCATTCGCAGCAAGATGGGCGACGTAAGAGCGCAGTGACTTGCAAGAGAAGGGGGCTGCGCCGACCAGGATCATCAGAACCTGCTGACGGCAGAGCCTGTTCGGGCGCATTCGCAGCAAGATGGGCGACGTAAAAGCACAGTAAAAAGCCGCCTGAGGGCGGCTTTTCATCACGCAGGGCTTCTCTGTTCAAGCCCCTTCTTCACAGCTCGCCGCCCCCTGCCGCCGCGGGCAGTTGGCGCACAGGTCACCATCGCGGCGCTTGTAGTGCAGGCAGCAGCGCTGGCGCACATAACCGACCAAGCCGGCCGCTGGCGGCCAGGGCGCCAACTGCCAGCCCGTCAGGTGCTCGGCCGGCAGGCCGCAGGCGGCAAGCCAGTGCGGCGCATGGGCCGCCACCTCGGCGTGGCTTATCTCGTCAAAGAACGCCGGAACCCGCACCAGCGCTGCCAGCAGATCGTCCGCCAAGAGCGGCCGCACGAAACCGGGTCGCAGCCGCTGCACCTGCCCGAGCGCTGCGAACAGTGCCTGCCAATGGGCCTGCAGCCGCTCGCCCGCCACCTTGATCAAAAGCTCCAGCTCCCCCTTGATCATGGGCTCGGCCGGCAGGGTAAAGCCCGATACCAGCCCATCCTGATAGCCCTGGCCCAGCCTCTCCAGCGCCGGCACGGCCCGCAGCCGATAGACGGCCACCATGGCAAGATAGATGGATTGCCAGCAGAGCATGCCCCAGCTGCGGGTGAGCCAGTAGGCGGGGCCCGCCTCCGGATGGGCCAGCCGCCAATGCTCGTGCAGCGCGGCCGCCACCTCGGCCGGCGTGGCCTGTTCGGCCGTCGTCAACAGCGCCGCAGCCGAACCGGTCGCCACCAGCCGCCCCTTGAGGGACGGGATAAGCCCGGCGGCGGCCGCAAACAGAGCGCCGTGATCCGCCAGCGCCTGCAGATCCAGCTCACGCCGCGCCACCGGGCTGCGGACACGGCGGCTGGCGCCGCTCATGGGGTGAGAGTGTCCCGGGCGCGGCCCGGGACGCAGGGTCAGAATACGTATTTGAGTCGCGCCTCCACGCTGCGCTCGGCCCCGAACCAGCAGTTGTTCTGGTCGTAGCAGGAGTAGTAGGTCTTGTTGAACAGGTTGCTGGCGCTGAGTGACACCGCCACCCCTTGCAGACGCTGGCTGAGTTGGGCCAGATCGTAGGAGGCAGCCATGTCCATCAGCAGGTAGTCCGGCACGGTGTCGGTGTTGGCGGCATCAAGCTGGGCCTCCCCCACGTAGCGCAGGCCGGCCCCCAGGCGCGCTCCTTCCAGCGGGCCGGCCGGCAGGTAGTTGCTCCACAGCGAAGCCATTTGTTTCGGCACCCAGACCGGTGTCTTGCCCTGCAGGCTGGTGGTGTCGCGGGTGATCTCCATATCCTGACGGGTATAGCTCAGCGCCAGATCCCAGCGGCTGGTGAGATCGAGTCGCCCCTCCAGCTCGACCCCCTTGGAGACCATCTCGCCGGTCTGCAACTTGGGTCCGTAGACATTGTCCGGATCCGTCACCAGGGCATTTTGCTTGGTGATGTGGAAGACCGAAGCGGTAAAGGTTTTGCTCATGTCCTCGGAGAGGAACTTGAGCCCCCCCTCCCACTGCCGGCCGGTGGCCGGTTTGAACGCCTGGCCCTGCTTGTCCGCTCCCGCCACCGGTTCGAAACTCTCGGCATAACTCACATAGGGCGAGAGGCCGTGATCCAGCTCGTAGAGGGCACCGAGGCGCAGCGAGAGGTTGTCCTGATCAATCTGGGCCAGGGTGTTGCTCGCCGCCCCTTGATAGAGGGTCCGGCTGTCGGTGTCCATCCGGTAGCGGTCGTAGCGGGCGCCGCCGATGGCCACCAGCCGATCGAGGCGCACCTGATCCTGCAGGTAGAGGCCGCTCTGATACTGGCGGATGGTGCGGTTGTCCTGATAGTTGAAGCTGAGGGCCGCCGGCACTATCTGCTGGTGATTTGGGTTGAAGATGTCGATGGCCGGGGCAGAGTAGTCGAGAGTATCCCGGTAGAGAATGCGCGCATCCAGATACTGGTAATCGACCCCCAGCAGCAGGTTGTGCTGGGCCTTGCCGGTCTGCACCTTGCCCGCCAGCTGGTTGTCGATGACAAAGCCGCGAGACTCTTCATCGGTCAGGTAGGCGTTGCGGGCCAGGGTGCGGTGATCGGCCGCCAGCGCCGCGTTATAGGTGTTCTGCTGGTTGGCCGAGGCATCCATGTAGCGGGCGTTTTGCAGCAGCTGCCAGTTGGCGTTGAAGTCGTGGCTCAGCTTGTAGCCGAGCAGGGTCACCTCCCGGCTGTAGTGGTTCCAGTTTTCATCGCCAAGGAAGGTGTCGCTGCCCAACTGACCCAGCGGGTTGGATTTGACCGAGCCGCTGGCCGGCACCGTGGTGTAGATGCCGGCTTGCGGGTCTTTCTGGTAATAGAGGTTGAGGTTCAGCAGGGTGCGATCACTCAACTGCCAGTCGAGAGAGGGCGCCAGCACGTAGCGCTCCTCCTCTGAGGTCACCGCCTGGCCCTCTTTCTGGCGGGCCAGCCCCACCAGCCGATAGGCAAACTGATCGTTGAGGGCACCGGTGCTGTCGAGGGTCAGCTCCTTGAGGGTGCCCGTCCCGCTCGCCACGCTGACGCTGTGCCTGCTCTCCCGCTGGGGACGCTTGGCGATGAGGTTGACCATGCCGCCGGGGGGCATACTGCCGTAGAGCACGGAGGTGGGCCCCTTGAACACTTCCAACTGCTCGATGGCCACCGGATCGATCTGGGGCTGCAGGTTCCAGTCGTTGTACTGCAGCAGCAGGCCGTCGTAGAAGTTCTGGTAGTTGTCAAAGCCGCGGATGTTGAACAGATCCAGCCGGTTGACCGCCCCGCCCCGCAGCTCGGTGTTGACTCCAGGCACGTAGCGCAGCGCCTCGCTCACCGAGCTGACGCCGCGCTGTTCCAGGGCGTCACCCTCCACCACCGAAATGGCCTGGGGCGTCTCCAGGGGGTCGAGCCGGGTCTTGGTCGCGGTGTTGCGATAGGTCTCGCCGAGCACGGTCAGGGTCTCGTCGACCCGCGTCTGTGTCGGGCGCTCGGCAGCAGCTGCCTGCACAGGGCCAGCCAACAGGGCGGAGATAGTCGCGGCGACCAGGGTCAAAGGGGGGTGAGTGGCGTACATCTGATCCTCGAATGCAATGAGTGAATAGTAACAAATCTCATTTGCATTTTATTGGGTCATTTTGCCCTTGAATTAACAATTTGGGGCATGTTGGCACTGAAAAGGGAGAAAATGCGGCCACTCTGGCCCCATCCGGCAACCTCAACTGACGGCAGCAACGCAGGCGATGTCGAATGGATAGCAAAGCCTGGCGCAGCAAAAAGGGAAAGAGGGAATAGCAGCGCCCGGCATCCGCCGGGCAAGGGAATAGCCGTGTCAGAGAGGGGCGACGGGCAGCCAGTACTCCATGCGGGCATCCGGCTGGTTGCCGTCAAAATCGGGGGCGTAGCGCTCCAGCTCGAAACCGTCCACACCGCGATAGCCGGAGCTCGGCAGCCAGTGCAGGATGAACCAGTTGAGGGTCTGTCCCAGCTGGCTGACGGGGCCCACGTGACTTAGCACCGCGTAGGTCTGGGCCGGCACCGGGAGGTACGTCAGACCGGCGGGCAAACTGGCCCCCTCCTCCATCACGCTGCCCGCCCAGTAGGGGAGCGACTCGCCGGCACCAGCAACATCCACCACCCCCACCCGCTCCTGCCCGGGTGGCAAACCGCCCGCCGTGCGCAGGGCACGCCAGATGGCGGGCACCGTCTGTTGAAAGTCGGGGACGGCGGCAAACAGCCCGCGGATCTGCCCCTTCACTCCTTGCAGGATAAAGCCCGGCTGGCTCTCGATCCGTACCTGTATCAGCCTGGCAGGCATGGGCTGCGGCAGGGTAGCCCGCACCAGGGGGGTACGCAGCCCCAGCCGCAGACCCCGCTTGCGATAGGCCAGCGGCGAGCAGCCGAACTGCTGCTTGAAGGCGCGGCTGAAGCTCACCTCGGAGCCAAAACCGTAACAGAGCGCCAGATCCAGCACCCGCTGGCGACCAGAGAGCAGGGCCTCTGCCGCCTGGCTCAGCTTGAGCTCGCGCACATAGTGGGCCACCGTCAGCCCAGTCTCATGGAGGAACACCCGCTGCAACTGCCAGCGCGACCAGCAGCTCTGCTCCGCCAGCTCGGCCAGCGCCAGCGGCAGATCCAGGTTGGCGTGGATGTAATCGAGCACCCGCTCGATGCGGGTCAGCTGGCTGTGCGGCTGGGGCACGGCGCCCGGAATGGTGGACAAGATGGTCATGACGAGATCGGATCTGGGCTGTCGGCAAGGCGCTGCGCGCAAGGGCCCCATTAAACATGGCCGCGACCTTGGCGGCAAGCGCTGGCAGCGGCGCTCATCCCGGCCCCCTTGCCCAAGGCGTTGCCCGCCCCTTCGCGCCAGCGCGTCAAGCCAGCTTGGCAGACTGTCACAAAAGTGACGCGTTTGCCTGTCAGATTGTTTGAAAACAAATATATCAATTACCTCAAAAAGCCCATAAAGTCCTCGTTCGAATCTTTTATGCAGGGAGAGCCAAGATGAAGAAAGTTGCCTTGATCACCGGAGCCCGTGGCGGCATCGGATCCGCCATCACCACCGCCTTGCTGGCCCAGGGGTATCGCATCATCGCCACCCACTCCAGCCCCAACGGGGCGGCGGCGCACGACTGGTACGGGGAGCAGGGTTTTCGGCCGGATCAGGTGCGGCTGCTGGCGCTGGACGTCGCCGACACCGCCATGTGCCGCGACACCCTGGGCCGATTGCTGCAGGATGAGGGGCGGGTGGACGTGCTGGTCAACAATGCCGGCATCACCCGGGACGGGGCCTTCAAGCGGATGACCCCGGAGCAGTGGTTCGAGGTGATCCACACCAACCTGTGCAGCCTCTACAACGTGACCCAGCCGCTGTTCGACGCCATGTGCGAGCAGCGCGATGCCCGCATCATCAACATCTCCTCGGTCAATGGCCAGAAGGGGCAGTTCGGCCAGGTCAACTACTCGGCCGCCAAGGCGGGCATGCTGGGCTTTACCAAGGCGCTGGCAGCGGAAGGAGCCCGCTTCGGGGTGACGGTCAACGCCATCGCCCCCGGCTACACCGCCACCCCCATGGTGGAGGCGATCCGCACCGACATCCTCGACAGCATCAAGGCCGACATCCCCATGCGCCGGCTGGCCAAGCCGGAGGAGATCGCCGCCGCCGTGGTGTTTCTTGCCAGCGAGGCGGGTGCCTATATCACCGGCGGGACCCTGGCCATCAACGGCGGCCTCTACATGAAGTGAGGCCGGGCCTGTTTTCACCGGCATGGCATCGACAGAGGGCAGCCCGCGGGCTGCCCTCTTTGTTTGATTCTTGTTTTGCTCCGGCCAACCGGAACGGCCTTCTTACTTGCCCGGACTACGGGCGTGTCGCCGCCGCCCCCACCGGCTCGGCGAAGTGGCTGCGCAGGGCAGCGATCACCCGGCGCACCTTCTCCGGGATCTCCCGCTGCGGGGTGATGGCGTGGATCTCCATGGGTGGCACCCGAAAGCCCGGCAGCAGTTCCAGCAGGCGACCCGAGGCGAGATCGTCGGCGATCTCCCCCTCCGGCTGCAGCGACACCCCCTGCCCCGCCAGGGTGAACTGGCGCAGCGGCAGCACGTTGTTGCACACCACCCGCGGCTTGGGCTTGACCCTGTGCCCCTGCCCCTTCTCGTCGAAGAAGGTCAGGCCGCCGCTCAGCATATCGGCGGCCAGCCAGTCGTGATCCAGCAGCGCCTCCGGGCTGCGCGGGGTGCCCTTGCGCGCCAGATAAGCCGGCGAGGCGCACAGCAACATCCGGGTCTGGCCCAGCTTGCGCGCCACCAGGGTGGAGTCCGAGAGCGTACCGACCCGCAGTGCCACGTCGATGCGCTCGGCGATGAGATCCCGCTTCTCGTCGTCGGCGATGATCTGGATGCACAGTCCGGGGTGAGCCTGCAGCAACGGCGAGAGCGCCCGCGCCAGCGGCTGGCCGGCCATTCCCACCGGGGCGGTGATCCGCACTTCACCGAGCAGGCTGTCACGCACCTCCGAGAGGCGCAGCTCGGTCTGGTTGAGGGTCTGCTGCAAAGACTGGCACCCCTGCCACACCACCTCTCCCGCCTCGGTCAGGTTGAGGCGGCGGGTGGAGCGGTGCAGCAGAGTGAGGCCGAGCAGGCTCTCCAGCTGGCTGATATGCTGACTGACGGCGGAGGGTGTCATGCCGAGGGCCTTGGCGGCGCCGGTCATGCTGCCCGCCTCGACCACGGCGGCGAAGATGGCGTAACGCTTGAGCTGTTCCATTATTAAATCCAGCTTATAAGTGAATGCAATTTGCAATGGATTATTAAATCACATTCGGGGGCGTAGGATAGCCCCATTCCAACAGTGAAGGAGAATCTCCCATGAAAATTGCCCTGATCGGTGCCAGCGGTTTTGTCGGTACAGCCATCCTCAACGAAGCCATCAGCCGCGGCCATCACGTCACCGCCATCGTGCGTGACGTGAGCAAGGTCGCCGCCCACCCGCAGGTCACCGCCGTGGCGGTGGATGCCCAGGACAGCCAGGCGCTGGCCAAGGTGCTCAAGGGGCACGATCGGGTGATCAGTGCCTACAACCCGGGCTGGACCGCCCCGGACATCTACGATCAGTACCTCAAGGGGGCCAGCGCCATCGTGGCCGCCGCCGTCGCGGCCAACAGCTGGCTGCTGGTGGTCGGCGGTGCCGGCAGTCTGGAAGTTGCCCCGGGCGTGCAACTGGTGGATACCCCGGAATTCCCGGCCGAGTGGAAACAGGGGGCCCTGGCCGCCCGCGACGGCCTCACCGCCCTGCGCCGTGAAACCGCCCTCGACTGGCGTTTCGTCTCCCCGCCCGTGTTCCTGGAACCCGGCGAGAAGCGCGGCGGCTACCGGCTCGGTGCCGATCAGGTGCTGTTCAGCGGTGAACAACCGGCCGGGATCACGGTCGGCGATCTGGCCGACGGCGTGCTCAACGAAGCGGAAAAACCGGCCCACCTGCGCCAGCGCTTCACCCTGGGTTACTGAGCCTGAGCCAGGCACCACACAGGGCCGTAGCGCCCGTTACACAAAGGGAGGCATCAGCCTCCCTTTTTGCATCTCTGTATTTGGGCATCTCTGCATTTTGCGCATCTCTGTGCTGGCAGCAACGCTCGCCTCTTTTTGGCTCACGTCGCGCTCACATTGCGCTCAAGGCGGTACATGCCGGGTCAGGCCAACATGGGTGCCAAGTGCGCCGGTATATTGCCATTATCGCCGCTCAATCGGCAGCCACCCGGATGGGTGGCGAATTCTATTTCGATTTTTGTATATAACTAAGAATAATTTGTTGTTTCCGTCTTATAACTCCGAACAGTAGCATCTCCCTCAATCCAAATGACGCCATCCCTAGCAACAGGGCGTTGGCCGGTTCATCGGTCAGGGCGTCGTCGTTTTCATGTCAGGTGTGCGGGTAGCATCTCGCCCCTGGCCAGTGAGGAGGTGCACATGGAACATTCACCACTGCCGATCATCGATCTCGCCGCGCTCGACGGCGCCCCCGAGACCCGTCGCCAGATGCTGGCCACCCTTGGCCGGGCGGCCCGTGAGGTAGGCTTTTTCTATCTGATCGGCCATGGCCTGAGCGAGCAAGAACAGCAGGAAACCCTGGCGCTGGCGGCCCGCTTCTTCGCCCTGCCACAGCAGGAGAAGCTGGCGGTACAGATGGTGCACTCCCCCCACTTTCGCGGTTACAACCAGGTGGGGGCCGAGCTCACCCGGGCGCGGCCGGATCTGCGCGAGCAGTTCGACATCATGAACGAAGAGGCCGCCCTCGATGCCGCCAGCCTGCAGCATCCCTGGCAGCGGCTCATCGGCCCCAACCAGTGGCCGACCGCCCTGCCCGAGATGAAATCTCACCTGCTGGCGTGGCAGGAGCGGCTGAGCGCCATCACCCTCACCCTGCTGGCCGCCTTCGCCGAGGTGCTGGAGCAGCCAGCCGGGGTGTTTGACGAGAGCATTCGCAAGGCGCCCCATCAGCACATGAAGCTGATCCACTACCCGGGGCAAGCCGCAGGGGGCAGCGGTCAGGGGGTGGGCGCCCACAAGGATCCCGGCTACCTGACCCTGGTGATGCAGGATCATCACTCCGGACTCGAGGTGGAGACAGCCGACGGCTGGATCTCGGCGCCGCCCCTGCCGGGCGCCCTGGTGGTCAACATCGGCGAGCTGCTGGAGCTCGCCTCCAACGGCTACCTCAAGGCCACCCTGCACCGGGTGCAGAGCCCGCCGCCCGGGGTATCGCGCCTCTCCTGCGCCTTCTTCATGGCGGCGCGACTGGATGCGACCGTGCCGCTGCTCAGCCTCTCCCCCGCGCTGGCCGCGCTGGCACAGGGGCCCGAGAGCGACCCGACCAACCCGCTCTTTTATCAGGTGGGGGAGAACGTGCTCAAAGGGAGGCTACGCTCCCACCCGGATGTGGCGGCTCGCCACTATGGCGTCGCCCCGGCGTCCGCCAATGCGCAGACAAGCAGCGAACAGATGGCAAAGCGCGATCGGCGCGAGCCACAACTCGCCTGACGCTGCCATACCTAATAGACGGGGGGCGCCACGGTGCCCCTTCAGATGACACAAGCAGTTGGGCCACAACCTGGCAATGACGGAGCAATACAATGAAATTCAAAACCATGAGCGTGCACAGCGGCCAGCGGATCGATCCCCAGACCGGCGCTCTCACCACCCCACTCTACCAGAGCAGCACCTTCAGCTACTTCAACGCCCAGGCGGGCAAGGAGCGCTTCGCCGGTCAGGCTCCCGGCTTCATCTACAGCCGTTTTGGCAACCCGACCACCGCCGAGCTGGAGCAAAAACTCGCGGCGCTGGAAGGGGCCGACGAAGCGCTGGTGGTGGCGAGCGGCATGGCGGCGGTGAGCGCCATCATGTATGCCCTGGCCGACAGCGGCGATGAAGTGGCCTATATCGGCCCGCTCTACGGCGGCACCGATGCGTTTCTCAAGCAGACCTTCAGCCGCGCCGGCATCACGGTCACCGCCTACGAGAGCGATCAGGATCTGCTGGCCAACATCCGCCCCGCCACCAAGGTGGTACTGTTCGAAACCCTGACCAACCCTACTCTCAAGGTGGTGGATCCGCGGGTAGTGGTGGAAGCGGCCCGCAAGGTGGGCGCCATTACGGTCTGTGACAACACCTTCCTCACCCCCTATCTGCTGCGCCCGCTCGAGCTTGGCATCGACATCGTCATGCACAGCGGCACCAAGTACCTGGGCGGCCACGGCGACATCATCGCCGGGGTGGTGGCGGGCTCTCACGCGCTGATGAAGTCGATTCGCACCGTGGCCCTCAAGCACATCGGCTCCCCCATCGGCCCGCAGGAGGCCTACCTGTTGCAGCGCGGGGTCAAGACCCTGCCCCTGCGCATGGATGCCCACCTGCACAACGCCCAGAAGGTGGCCGACTTCCTGGCCGCCCACCCGGCGGTGAAGAAGGTGATCTACCCGGGGCTGGCCAACCATCCGGGCCACGATGCCCTCGGCGCCTTCGCCAGCGGCTTTGGCGGCATGGTGAGCATCGAGCTGGAAGGCGGCTTTGCCCGTTGCGCCACCCTGCTCGACAACCTGCAGCTGTTCGTGCAGGCGGTGAGCCTCGGCGATCTCGAGAGTCTCGCCTGCCATCCGGCCAGCACCACCCACGCCGCCATGGACGAGGCGAGCCGCCTCGCCGCCGGGGTCAATGACGATCTCATCCGCTTCAGCATCGGGGTGGAAGACGCCGACGATCTGATTGCCGATCTGGCCGCCGCCCTGGCCCTGATCTGACCGTTTGCCTCTTTGAGCGCAAAAAAACAGCCCGCCCCCTGCCAGGGGGCGGGCTGTTTTGCTTGCGGACGTCGCCCGATAGGGGCAACCCTGCTTAAGGCGTGGCAGAGAGGCGCTGCACCGGCCAGCCCAACGCGGCCAGCTCGGGAGCCAGCGTCTTGGCATCCCCCACCACCAGGATCACCATGTCGTCGGGATCGAGCCAGCGGCGGGCCAGCTCACGCAGGGTAAACGGAGAGAGCCGGCTCACCTGCTGCACCCGCTGCTCCACATAATCCTCCGGCCACCCCTTGAGCAGAATGGGCAGCATGTACTCCATTTCCTGCGGCAACGTTTCGTAATCGAGCGCCTGCCCATTGAGCACCCGATCCCGCAGGGTGCGCACCTCCAGCCGGGTCGGCCCCAGCCGCTGGTACTTGTCGAGCTCCTGCAGGATCTGCCGCAGGGCTGCCCCGGTCACCCCGCTGCGCACGCTGCTTTGCAGCAGGAAATGGCCCGCATCGGCATTGCCGTCGAAGGCGGCGTCGATAAAGTAGGTGTAACCCAGCTCCTCGCGCAGCCGGATGTGCAGCCGCTCGGCGAGGGACACATTCATCAGCCGGGTCAGGTAGTGCTCGCCGAAGGCATCCTCCGCCATGGCCCGCCGCCCCACCCGGATCTGGCTGAGCGCCGCCCCGGGATTGTCCTGCAGATAGATGGCCCGTTTCGCCTGCTGGCCGCGCCAGCCGAGGGAGTGCAGGGCCGGCGGCTGACCGGCAGGCTCGACCAGAAAGCCGAGGGCCTTCATCACCCGCTCCTGGGCCAGATCCCCGCTCACCACCACCTGGGCTTCCCCGCTGCGATAGACCGACTGATAAAAGTGGCGCACATCGTCCAGCGTCAGCGCGCGCACGCTGGCCAGCAGATCCGGCCGCTTGCTCCCCTCGAGCAGGGCGCCGAACTGCCAGTCCGCCTGCCACTGGGGATCTTTCATCAGCTGTTGCAACCACTGGACATGATCAAAGCGGCTGCGCTCAAAATCGGCTACGCGCATGGCGGGCTGCTGCACCAGCTCCCGCACCAGGGCCAGCGTCTCGTCAAAATGGGAGGTGAGCCCCTCGATCTCGACGTAGCTGCGCCCCTCTCCATGATTGAAGCGAATGCTGGCCCCCAGCTGGCGGGCCCGCTCCTCGATGCTGGCCGCCTGCAACTGCTCGCTGCCAAGGAAGAGCATGGCGTCGGCCAGGGTGGCGACCCCGCCCTTGCCCTCGGGCTCGGCCCGCTCACCGCCCGGCCAGCTGATGCTCATGGCAAAGGCTGGCACCTCGTCGCTGTAGTGACCGAGCAGGGAGATCCGCTCACCCAGCTTGGCCTGCCACAGGGTCGGCATGGGCACCGGCAAGGCGCCGCCGCTGGCCGGCTCCTGGCGCCGGTCCAGGGTCTCCTTGATGACATGCGGCAGCAAAGAGGGGGTCGGCCGGGCCAGCGGCAAGGGGGGCGGCTCGACAAAGTTGGGGCTGCCCGCCTGCCATTCAGGGTGCTCGGCCGGCACCACGCTCAGCACCACCCTGGGCTTGTTCAGCACATAGCGCGTCAACACCCGTTGCAGATCGGTCGGCGTCACCCGGGCGATGCGCTGGAGGTTGCGGTACTGGAAGTTGGGGTCAGCAAACAGGGTGTGGCCGGTGGCCAGTTGCTCCACCTTGCCGGCCACGCTGTCCAGCGGCCAGATCCGCTGGGCCCGCTGGGCATTGACCGAGTGGGCCAGTTGCTCCCGGGAGACACCCTCGCTGGCGAGCTGGCCGACGATCCGGTCGATCTCCGCCTTGATGGGGCCCAGCTCGCCCCCTTTGGCCAGATTGGGCACCGCCTCAATCACCAGCATGCAGGCCAGCACGCCGCACTCCTGCCTGGCCGTCACCGAGACCAGCCGGCCGCTTTGCTGCAGTTGTCGCTGCAACAGGCTGCTGGCCGAGCCCCCCAGCTGATCCGCCAGCAGATCAAGGGCCTCGAAGTCGGGCTCGCGGGCGGAAACGGTCGGATAGGCCAGCACCAGCATGGGTTCGCTGACCCGATCCACCAGGGTGCGATAGCGGCTCTTTTTCAGCGCCACCGGACGCACCACCGGGCTTGTCTGGGTTGGTGACGGAGGCAGCGCGGCAAAGTAGCGCTCGACCCAGGCCAGGGTCTGGGCCGGCTGAATGTCGCCACCGATCACCAGGGTGGCGTTGTTGGGCCCGTACCAGCGCAGGAAGAACTGGCGCACGTCCTCCAGGGTGAGGCGATCCAGGTCCGCCACCCGGCCAAACGGCGTGTTGAAATAGGGGTGATTGGGGGGGTAGAGAGTGCGGTTGAGCACCTCCAGCACCCGGCCGTAGGGAGCAGCATCCACCAGGGTGGCTCGCTCGTTCTTGGCGATGTCGCGCTTGGCCTCCAATTTCTGCTGGTAGAGGGTATCGAGCAGAAACCCCATGCGATCCGCCTCCAGCCAGAGCACCTTCTCCAGCTGATTGGCTGGCAGCGTCTGGCAATAGCGGGTCTGATCCCGGGAGGTCAAGCCGTTGATGTTGCGCCCGCCCACCTGTTGCAACAGCCGGATATAGCCCTCCTCCCCCACGTGGGCCGAGCCCTGAAACATCATGTGTTCGAACAGATGGGCCAACCCGGACTGGCCAGGAGCCTCTTCCGGCAGCCCAACCCGATAGTGGACCGCCACGTGCACCAGGGGATCGGAGTGATCCTGGGTCAGGATCACCGTCAAGCCATTGTCGAGCCGATATTGCTGATAGGGGACGATCAGCGGATCGGCCACTTTTTTCTGCTCCTTGACCAGCACCGGGCCGGCCAAGGCCAAGACACTGAAGAAATAGAGCAAACTCCACACGACTCTCATGTTATTTCCCAATTTTCAAACCTGAACATTATTATTGGCGGTCGCTTCGCGTCGTTCATATCCAGCGCGCAACAACGGAAAAATGGCGACAGCACTCAACAGGCGCTTCGCATTATTGATGACATGAATAATATTTTTGCCGGCAGCAATGTCTGCCCCGAGCCCACCAATGCAGCAGCCAAAGGCTGGCAGCCTGTAACCCGGCCGTGGTCGTCAGTGTAATCAATCAAGCCCCGAAGGGATATCAGCAACAGACGTGCTTTTGTAACAAGGTATATATCTGGCCCATCCGTCAACGCCCTTGAATAGCCTGAACGGCGCTATTTAACCGTGTTAACTTAACCGTGTTAACCGTGCCGATTAACAGTGCCGAAAAATATCGCCGGCATGGCGTTTCGCCCGCTGCTGGGAAATAAATCTGCCGTTATTGAGTCACGAACAAATAAACCCGGCGGTTAGTCAATATTGATTCAATTAATAACAAGCGGATGGCAGCCGCCACTCACCAGCCCACCCTTTTTGTACTCGCCGCCAGCCGGCAGAGTTGGCAAAGGCGCAAAAAAACAGGGGGCCGCGGCCCCCTGTTCATGCTGGGTGCAATCGGCTCAACCGCGATCCAGCAGGATGTTGAGCATGCGGCGCAGCGGCTCGGCGGCGCCCCACAGCAGCTGGTCACCCACGGTGAAGGCGGCCAGGTACTCCGGCCCCATGTTGAGCTTGCGCAGACGACCAACCGGAATGCTGAGGGTGCCGGTGACGGCAGCCGGAGTCAGCTCGCGAGCGGTGATGTCGCGATCGTTGGGGATCACCTTGACCCAATCGTTGTGGGCGGCCAGCAGGGCTTCGACTTCCGCCAGCGGCACGTCTTTTTTCAGCTTGATGGTGAAGGCCTGGCTGTGGCAGCGCAGGGCGCCGATGCGCACGCACAGACCATCCACCGGAATGGCGGCATTTTCGATGCCCAGGATCTTGTTGGTCTCGGCCTGGCCCTTCCACTCTTCGCGGCTCTGGCCGTTGTCGAGCTTGGTGTCGATCCAGGGGATCAGGCCACCGGCCAGCGGTACGCCGAAGTTGTCCACCGGCAGGGTGCCGGAGCGGGTCTTCTCGGTGATCTTGCGCTCGATGTCGAGGATGGCGGAGGCGGGATCCGCCAGCTCCACCGCCACTTCATCGCGCAGCATGCCCATCTGGGTGACCAGCTCGCGCATGTGGCGCGCACCACCACCGGAGGCGGCCTGATAGGTGGCCACGCTCACCCACTCCACCAGATCGGCCTTGAACAGGCCACCCAGGGCCAGCAGCATCAGGCTGACGGTGCAGTTGCCGCCGACGAAGGTCTTGATGCCGTTGTTCAGGGCATGTTCGATGACGTCGCCGTTAACCGGATCCAGGATGATGACCGCGTCCTTCTCCATGCGCAGGGAGGAGGCGGCATCAATCCAGTAGCCCTGCCAGCCGGCGGCTTTCAGGCGCGGATAGACATCCTTGGTGTAGTCGCCGCCCTGGGCGGTGATGATGACGTCCTGTACGGCCAGCGCCTCGATGTCGAAGGCATCCTGCAGGGTGCCGGCATCAACGCCGAAATTGGGGGCGGCCTCACCGGCCTGGGAGGTGGTGAAGAAGGTGGGCTGAATGCGGGAAAAATCCTTCTCTTCCTGCATCCGGCTCATCAACACCGAACCCACCATGCCACGCCAACCGACCAAACCTACTTTTTTCATAATGTCCTACCCTGGATAGCTGCTTATAGAAACCGAGTGTGATACCCGTGATCCCTTGTCCGGCGCGGGCCGTTTACAAGCGGTTCACAAAATATGGGTTGCGAAAAATGCGTCTGTCCACATTACGGATTGTGACGGCGGGCGCAAGTCGAATTGCGCAATATTCTGTGCCGTTCGCTGCAATATCCGTCAGCCTGGCCGACCTACGGGCAGCCGGTTGGCATCCCGCCGCCACTTGGGGCATCATTGAGACCGACCGGCAGCCCCGCTGCCCCTCGGGGACGACCCCGAGGCCTCCTGATACGCAGGGACGACCCTGCTGCCTGCGGAATCTGCCTTATGTCCTGGTTGCTCCTGCTGTTGGCCGGCCTGTTCGAGGTCGCCTGGGCCATCGGCCTCAAGTACACCGACGGTTTCAGCCGTCCCCTGCCCACCCTGCTGACCCTGATCGCCATGGGGGTGAGCGTGCTGCTGCTCGCCATGGCGGTCAAACAGTTGCCCCTTGGTACCGCCTACGCGGTCTGGACCGGCATCGGCGCGGTCGGCACCGTGCTGATGGGGATCTGGTTGTTCAACGAACCGTCTACCCTCGCCCGGGTGCTCTGCCTGCTGCTGATCATCGGCGGGATCCTGGGTCTGAAATTCATCGGCTGAGCCGTGACCGACCTCGGTTGAATGGAGAGCAAAACGGGGCATGGGCCCCGTTTTTTGCCTGCCAAACGCGCCGACCCCTGCTATTATCTGCGGCCAAACATGAGCCAATAAAAATCAGGATATCGTGATGACCGACCACACTTTTATTCCCGGCAAGGACGCGGCGCTGGAAGACTCCATCGAACGCTTCCAGACCAAGCTGCAAGCCCTGGGGTTTGATATCGAAGAGGCCTCCTGGCTCAACCCCGTGCCCAACGTCTGGTCCGTGCACATCCGGGACAAGGAGTGCTCCCTCTGTTTCACCAACGGCAAGGGTGCCAGCAAGAAGGCGGCGCTCGCCTCCGCTCTGGGTGAATATTTCGAACGTCTCTCCACCAACTACTTCTTCGCCGACTTCTATCTGGGCGAGCAGGTCGCCAATGGCGACTTCGTTCACTACCCGAACGAGAAGTGGTTCCCCATCGAGGGGGATCAGCTGCCCACCGGTCTGCTCGACAGCTTCACCCGCAAGTTCTACAACCCGGACGGTGAAGTGACCACCGACATGCTGGTGGATCTGCAATCCGGCAACGAAGAACGCGGCATCGTCGCCCTGCCCTTCGAGCGCCAGTCTGATCACCAGACCGTCTACATCCCGATGAACATCATCGGCAACCTGTATGTCTCCAACGGCATGAGCGCCGGCAACACCCGCACCGAGGCCCGCACCCAGGGGCTGTCGGAGGTGTTCGAACGCCACGTGAAGAACAAGATCATCGCCGAGGCCCTCAGCCTGCCGCTGATCCCGGACGAGGTGATCGCCCGTTACCCCGGCATCAAGGCCTCCATCGATGCGCTGGAAGCCGAAGGTTTCCCCATCTACAGCTTCGACGCCTCCTTGGGCGGTCGCTACCCGGTCATCTGCGTAGTACTGCTCAACCCGAGCAACGGCACCTGCTTTGCCTCCTTCGGCGCCCACCCGCGCTTCGAAGTGGCCTTCGAGCGCACCGTCACCGAGCTGCTGCAGGGCCGCAGCCTCAAGGATCTGGACGTGTTCGTGCCGCCCTCGTTCGACAACGAGCAGGTGGCGGATCACCACAACCTGGAGACTCACTTCATCGACTCCTCCGGCCTCATCAGCTGGGATCTGTTCAAGCAGGATGCGGACTTCGAGTTTGCCGACTGGGACTTCCGCGGCACCTCGCAGGAGGAGTTCGACCACCTGATCGGCATCTTCCACGAGCTGGAGCAGCCGGTCTACATCGCCGACTACGAGCACCTGGGCGTCTACGCCTGCCGCATCCTGGTGCCCGGCATGTCCGACATCTATCCGGCCGAAGATCTGCTGCTGGCCAACAACACCATGGGTGCCCACCTGCGGGAGACCATCCTGGCGCTGCCGGCGCTGGAGTGGGACGCAGAGCAGTACATGGCGCTGTTCGACCAGCTGGATGAAGAGGGTCACGACGAGCGCACCCGGGTGCGCGAGCTGCTCGGCATCGCCGCCGCCAAGGGCACCGCCCTGCACACCCTGCGGGTGGGCGAGCTCAAAGCCATGCTGGCACTGGCCGCCGGCGAACTCGACACGGCGCTCGATCTCATCGACTGGACCATGGAGTTCAACCAGTCCGTGTTCCCGGCCGATCGTGCCAACTACTACCGTGCCCTGCGCGCCTGCGTCGAGCTGTTCCTGGATGAGGATCGCGACCCCGAGCAGTACCGCGCCGTGTTCACCCGCATGTATGGTGCAGAGACGCTGGCCGAGGCCTGGGCCCACGCCAGCGGTGAAGCGCGCTTCCACGGACTGACAGCCGCCGACCTGTCCCTCAGCCAGTTCCCGCTGCATCAGAAGCTGCTGGCAGCCTATGAGAAGCTGCAGAAGGCCAAACGAGCCCATTCATGGGGCTGATGTGGTAGTATGTGAAGGGGCCCTGATGGCCCCTTTTGCTTTATGGTCGCCAGAGAGGCGATTTGTTATTCAAAGATGAAATAAAAAACAAAAAATACCTCTTAGGGGGTTGCCAAGCCGGGGCAGAGAATGCTGGGGAGATGCAAAGATGCCTTGCCAGTACCATTTTTAGGCGATGAAAAATAAATTGTTTAAAATCATTGCATTAAAAAATCAGCATTTATGTTTCAGCTGAAACCTGGTGTAAAGCAACGCTGCCGGAGGACTCAAATTTTTGTAGTAAAATTACATTCACAATCTGCAATTCTTGATCGGAGTCAATTTTGACGATCTGGCCCTTTGTTATGATTTCCACAGGCAAAACATCAGGTACATGAGAATTGAAAGCAGAATCTCCCTTTGATTGTCTCAAGCCAGAAGCCATCGCTGCACTGGCAGAAGATATCACCTATGCCAAGGCCACCAAGCCTGCATACAAGGTCATCCCCCTGGCCATCACCGCAGGCGCTTTCATCGCCATTGCTTTCGTCTTCTTCATCACGGTGACTACCGGTGCCGGCAATGTGGCCTGGGGTCTCAGCAAGCTGGTCGGCGGTCTCTGTTTCGCACTGGGTCTGATCCTCTGCGTGCTGCTCGGTGCCGAGCTGTTCACCTCCACTACCCTGACCCTGGTGGCCAAGGCGGCCAACCGCATCACCTGGGCCCAGCTGTTCAAGAACTGGGGACTGGTCTACTTCGGCAACCTCATCGGCGGTCTCATCATCGTCGGCCTCATCATCATGTCGGCCGAATACATGGCGGCAGATGGTCAGTGGGGTCTGAACGCCCTCAAGGTGGCCCAGCACAAGATCCACCATACCTTCTTCGAGGCCCTTGCCCTCGGTATCCTCTGCAACCTCATGGTGTGTCTCGCCGTGTGGATGGCGTTCGGCGCCCGCAGTGCGACCGACAAGGTGATGGTCATGCTGCTCCCCGTCGCCATGTTCGTGGCCTCCGGTTTTGAGCACAGCATCGCAAACATGTTTATGATCCCGGTCGGTATCGCTATCCATGCGGTAGCAGGCCCGGAATTTTGGCAGGCCATCGGCCAGGACCCGGCGACCTTTGCCGACCTGACCGTATCCAACTTCGTCCTACACAACCTCATTCCCGTCACCATAGGTAATATCATTGGTGGTGGCGTCATGGTTGGTCTGACTTACTGGTTTATCTTCCGTCGTCATCATTAAGGATGATTGCGGGATACTACATCAATACCGTGTGAGGTAATGAAAATGGCAGAACTTAACGAACAGTTCCAAAAAGCATGGGAAGGCTTCGCGGCCGGTGAATGGCAGACCTCTGTCAACACCCGTGACTTCATCCAGAAGAACTACACCCCGTATGAAGGTGACGAGTCCTTCCTGGCTGGCGCGACCGAAGCTACCACCAAGCTGTGGGACAAGGTCATGGAAGGCATCAAGATCGAGAACCGCACCCACGCGCCGGTCGATTTTGATACCGACCTGCCCTCCACCATTACCGCTCACGATGCCGGCTATATCGATCAGGGCCTGGAGCAAATCGTTGGTCTGCAGACCGACAAGCCGCTCAAGCGCGCCATCATCGCCAACGGCGGTATCAAGATGGTCAAGACCTCTTGCGAAGTGTACGGTCGTCAGCTGGACCCGATGGTCGAGAAGATCTTCACCGAGTACCGCAAGACTCACAACCAGGGCGTGTTTGACGTTTACACCAAAGACATCCTGAACTGCCGCAAGTCCGGCGTCATCACCGGTCTGCCGGATGCCTACGGCCGTGGCCGTATCATCGGTGACTACCGTCGTGTTGCCCTGTACGGTATCGACTTCCTGATGGCCGACAAACTGGCCCAGTTCAAGTCCCTGCAGGCTGACCTGGAAAACGGTGTCAACCTGGAAGCCACCATCCGTCTGCGCGAAGAGATCTCCGAGCAGCACCGTGCCCTGGCACAGATGAAGGTAATGGCTGCCAAGTACGGTTGCGATATCTCCGTTCCGGCCAAGAACGCCAAAGAAGCCGTCCAGTGGACCTACTTCGCCTACCTGGCGGCAGTCAAGTCCCAGAACGGCGCCGCCATGTCCTTCGGTCGTACTTCCAGCTTCCTGGACGTGTACATCGAGCGCGACCTGAAGAAAGGCCTGATCACCGAGCAAGAAGCCCAGGAGCTGATGGACCACATGGTCATGAAGCTGCGTATGGTTCGCTTCCTGCGTACCCCGGAATACGATTCACTGTTCTCCGGCGACCCGATGTGGGCTACCGAGACCCTGGCTGGTATGGGCGTTGATGGCCGTACCCTGGTCACCAAGAACAGCTTCCGTATGCTGAACACCCTGTACACCATGGGCCCGTCCCCTGAGCCGAACCTGACCATCCTGTGGTCCGAGAAGCTGCCGGTCGGTTTCAAGAAGTACTGCGCCAAGGTATCCATCGAGACCTCTTCCGTTCAGTACGAGAACGACGACCTGATGCGTCCGGACTTCAACAACGATGACTACGCCATCGCTTGCTGTGTGTCCCCGATGATCGTCGGCAAACAGATGCAGTTCTTCGGTGCCCGTGCCAACCTGGCCAAGACCATGCTGTATGCAATCAACGGCGGTATGGACGAGAAGCTCAAGATCCAGGTCGGCCCGAAGACCGAAATGGTCAAGTCCGAGTACCTCGACTACAACGACGTGATGGATCGTCTGGATCACTTCATGGACTGGCTGGCCAAGCAATACGTTGCCGCGCTGAACATCATCCACTACATGCACGACAAGTACAGCTACGAAGCCTCTCTGATGGCGCTGCACGACCGTGACGTATATCGCACCATGGCGTGTGGTATCGCCGGTCTGTCCGTAGCCGCTGACTCCCTGTCTGCCATCAAGTTCGCCAAGGTCAAGCCGGTTCGTGACGAAGATGGCGTTGCCATCGACTTCGAAATCGAAGGCGAGTACCCGCAGTTCGGTAACAACGACGCTCGCGTCGATGACATCGCCTGCGACCTGGTTGAGCGCTTCATGAAGAAGATTCAGAAGCTGAACACCTACCGTGGTGCCGTGGCTACCCAGTCCGTGCTGACCATCACCTCCAACGTGGTGTACGGCAAGAAGACCGGTAACACCCCGGATGGCCGTCGCGCTGGTGCGCCGTTCGGCCCGGGTGCCAACCCGATGCACGGTCGTGACCAGAAGGGTGCCGTTGCTTCCCTGACTTCCGTTGCCAAGCTGCCGTTCGCTTACGCCAAAGATGGTATCTCCTATACCTTCTCCATCGTGCCGAACGCGCTGGGTAAAGACATGGAAGCCCAGAAAGCCAACCTGGCCGGTCTGATGGATGGTTACTTCCACCATGAGTCCAACCTGGAAGGCGGTCAGCACCTGAACGTCAACGTGATGAACCGTGAAATGCTGCTGGACGCCATGGAAAACCCGGAAAAATATCCGCAGTTGACCATCCGCGTATCCGGTTATGCCGTTCGCTTCAACTCTTTGACCAAAGAGCAACAGCAAGACGTCATCACCCGTACCTTCACCGCTTCTCTGTAATAGAGTCTCGGTGAGCAAAAACCGGCGCCAAGGCGCCGGTTTTTTTATGCCTGATAGTCAGGGAGCATAGGCCTGAAAACCTGCCGGCAAGGCCGGCACTCCCCTCCTATCATACCGCCTTGTTCAGGGCCGCTCCCCTGCCGCCAGGCGGCGGTTGATATCGGCGATGACCGGCGCGATGTCGGCCAGGGTGTCGATCACATAGTGGGCCCCCGCCGCCCGCAGTTTGGCCTCGGCCGGTGCACGCCGGGCGGTGATCTCCGTTTCGCTCATGGCGGAAAACGCTTCCCATGTGGCGCCAAACTCGTTGCCGGAGACCGACAATCCCACCGTCCACATACCGGCATTCAACCCTTCGCTGATACCCGGCACGGCGTCATCTACCTTGATGCAACGATGCACCGCGCTCACTCCCAGCTCAATCACGTTGGCCAGCGCCATCCAGGGACCGGGGCGACCACCAGCCTTGAGATCGTCGGTCGCGACCCAGTGATCCGGGCGATAGCCGTGATCGGCCGCCGCAGGTACCAGCGTCTCCATCACCGGGCGGGGGTAACCGGAGCAGGATCCGATTTTCATCCCCTGCCCCCGCAGTGTCTCCAGCACCGGCAGCACACCTGGGATCGGGGCAGCAAAGCGGGTCACCGCGGCAATCTGCAGCGGCATAAAGGTGTGATAGAGGTGGTCCACCTCGGCATGGTTCATGGGGTGGCCGAAGCGGGCCTGCCAGCGTGCATCCACCGAGGGCAGACGGCCCAGCGCGGCGATATGGTCCCATTTGCCCAGCCCCATGGGCTGGCGCGCTTCGTCCAGGGTCACGGAGAAGTCATAGGCGCGGGCGAAGGCCTCGACGAAGATGGAGGTGGGGGCGAAGGAGCCGAAATCGACGACGGTACCGGCCCAGTCGAGGATCAGCGCTTCTACGTCGGTGGCCGGGTCGATGGCAGTCTGCAAGTCAGTCATGGTGGTGTTCCTGTTTCGGTGAAAGTGCGATCTCGCCAAGGGCGCGATCGAGAATGGTGATGGCGCGCACCAGATCGGCGCGGACGATATTGAGCGGCGGCGAGAGCTGGATGACGTTGCCCTGGGAGACTTTGAAGCTGAGCCCAAGCTCCAGACAGCGGTAGAGCAGCCGCTCGGCGGCCTGGCTGTTGCGGGTGCGACTCTGGTGATCGACCACCAGATCGAGCGCCCACAAAAGACCGATACCCCGCACCTGCCCGATCAGCGGGTGGCGCTCGGCCAATTTGCCGAGCTCGGCCGCCATAAAACGGCCATCCTCCTGCGCTTTTGCCAGCAATCCCGCTTCGCGGATTGTCTCTATCGTGGCGAGGGCCGCCGCGCAGCCGATAGGGCTCTTCTCGTGGGTGTAGTGACCGAGCGAAATAGCTGCGGCCTGATTGAAACGGTCGCGGGTGATGAGCGCCGCAAACGGCACCACCCCGCCCCCCAACCCCTTGCCCAAGCAGATAATGTCGGGCTCGATGCCAAACTCCTCGAAGCTGAACCAGTGGCCGGTACGGCCCAGCGCGTTGGGGATTTCGTCGACGATCAACAGCACCTTGTGGCGATCGCAGATCTCCCGCACCCGCTGCCAGTAGGCCTTCGAGGGCACCTGCACGTCGGTGTTGCGGATGGGCTCGGCGATAAAGGCGCCTACTCCCCCCTCCTTCTCGATGACGTACTCCAGATAATCGGCGTAGTGCAGGTCATCCCCTTCCCCGCGATACCAGACACCGCGATAACGGGTGGGGGGCGGGATGCGCTCCACCCCGGCCATCAGCGGGCCCATACCGGCGCGAAAACAGGCCTCGCCGCCGACCGAGATGGCATCGAGGGAGGCGCCGTGAAAGGCATCCCACAGAGACACTACCTTGCTGTTGCCGGTGATGAAACGGGCAAGCTTCAGGGCAATCCCCACCACCTCGCTGCCGCCGGGGGCGAACAGCACCCGGTTGAGATCGCCGGGGGCCAGTTCGGCCAGAGTGCGGGCGCAGTCAATGGCAACCTGATGGGTGTAACGGCGGGGTGCGAACGGCAGATCGGCGAGTTGCTGCTGCACCGCGGCCACCACCTTGGGGTGACCGTGGCCCAACTGATGGACGCTGTTGCCGTGAAAATCGAGGTAACGCGCGCCCGATACGCTGGTCAGCCAACTCCCCTGCGCGTGCTCAAGCAGATCGAGACAGGGGGTGGAGAGCGCCTGATGGAGGAAGTAGCGGCTATCCTCCGCCAATCCGGCCTGTACATCTTCGCTCTGGCCCGCCCACCAGCGTGCCCGTCCCTCGCCGAGGTTGATATCCCCTTCGCTGTCGGCGCGGCCGCTGCCGTGCAGCTTCTTATCGTCATGTAAATCGCGGCCACGCAGATCACGACCCTGAGGCGCCATGCTGGTCATTGCGCGTCCTCTTGCCAGTAGCAGGCGCTGGCCATGGCGGCGAGCAAGCCGCGCACCCGCGCTGGCGTCACGTCACCGATATTGCCGATGCGAAAGCAGTCGGCCTGAGAGACCTTGCCCGGATAGATGACAAAGCCCTGCGCCTTGAGCCGCTGATAGAAGTCGGCGAAGCGGTAGTCAGGATGGGCCGGAGAGTAAAAGGCGGTGATGATGGGTGATTGCCACTGCTCGGGCAGCAGCGGCGCAAAGCCGAGGGCAGCCATCCCCGTCACCAGGGTGCGCTGGTTCTCGCTGTAGCGCTGATGGCGGGCGGCAATGCCCCCCTCCTCTTCCAGCTCGCGCAGGGCCTGGGCAAAGGCCAGCACGGTATGGGTGGGCGAGGTAAAGCGCCACTTGCCCCCCTGCTGCTCCATGGTCTGCCACTGGGCATGCAGGTCGAGGGAGACCGAGCGGGCGCGACCGGAGCAGGCCGCCAGTGCGGCGCGGCGAGCGATGACGAAGCCAAAGCCCGGCACCCCCTGGATGCACTTGTTGGCGGAGCTGATGAGAAACTCGATGCCAAGGCACCCCATGTCGATGGGAATGCCACCAAAGCTGCTCATGGCATCGACGATCAGGCGAATGCCGCGGCGCTGGCAGAGCGCAGCCACCTCCTCCAGCGGGTTGAGCATGCCGGTGGTGGTCTCGCAGTGCACCATGGCCAGATGGGTGATCTCGGGGTGGCGCGCCAGCATCGCCTCGATGGCGGCGGGCTCTGGGCGGGTTGTTTCGCCGCAGTCGAGCTCATGGTGGCGCAGGCCAAGGCAGCGAGCCATCTCCCCCATGCGGGCACCGTAGGCGCCGTTGTTGATGATCAGCAGACACTCATCGACGCCTATCGCCGAGCCCAGCACGCTCTCCACCACATAGCTGCCGCTCCCCTGCAGCAGTACGGTGCTGTAGTCGCTCGCATATTCCGGGCCAGTGGCGAGGTGCACCAGCTCACGGCGGATGGGCTCTACCACACCGAGGTTGTAGTCCGCATCCCAGGTGCAGCTGTCTTGCAGCATGGCGGCGCGCACAGTCGCTGTGGTTGAGAGGGGGCCCGGGGTCAGCAGCAGGTAATCGACGGCGGCAGGGGCCGCAGGAATATGGGTCATGACTTCGCTCCTTTTGGTATATACCAGAATGAGCGCATTGTGGGTAACTGCCCCGCCAAGGTCAAAGGGGTGGCGCTACGTGCAACAAAAAATTCATTTTCAGCGCCGGGATCGCGATAATCTAGGAGGCCTGAACAACAGGGCCGAAACTGGTATCTACCAACATGTTTTGACATCGCCGTTTAACGACCGGGCAGATAACCAGCCCTGTGCCCAGCCCATTGCCCAACTCATTGCACAACCAGGGATTTTCATGAGCAAACCGCAATATCTGCAGATCAAGGATGCCCTCGCCAACCAGATCCTGGCAGGGGGCCTGGCCCCCAACGACAAGCTCCCCTCCGAGCGGCTGCTGGGGGAACTCTATGGCACCACAAGGGTCACCATTCGCGAGGCACTGGTGCAGCTGGAGGCAAACGGCCTTATCTATCGGGAGGATCGCCGCGGCTGGTTCGTCACCCCGCCGCGCTTTCGCTTGAACCCCAGACGCACCTCCAACTTTCACCAGATAGTGCGGGAGCAAGGGGGTGAGCCGCGTACCGAGCTGCTGGAGAAAAGCCGCCAGGCAGTGCCGCCCGCGTTGATGGCGCAGTTGCAGCTCAAGCCGTTCGACAGCCTGTTTCTGCTAAAACGGCTGCGCTATGCCAATGGGCGCGCCATCTGCTACTGCGAGAACCACTGCCTGCCTGAGCGGGTGCCCGGCCTGCTGGAGCTGGATCTAAACGGTAGTCTGACCGAGATCTATCAGGCCCATTACGATCTTCACTACGCCCGCATGCAGGTGCGCTTCTTCCCCACCGCCCTGCCGGACGAGGTGGCCAAGGCGCTCGGGGCCACCGCCGGTCTGCCCGCCCTGCGCCTCGAGCGACTCAACTTCGATCAGCACGGTCGGGTGCTCGACTTCGATCTGGAGTACTGGCGCCACGACAGTCTGGAGATCGAGGTAGATACCCAGGATTAGTCAGGGGCAAATCAAGAACGGCAAAACGTCACGGGGCTGTCACGGTCACGTCATAAAAATCCCCTAGCCTCTCTCTCGACCAATCTGGTTTATACCAAACCAATTTAACTGGAGAAGAGGATGAAACAGGGAACCCATCTGCTGGCCGCCGCCGTGTTGGCTGCCACGACAGCTCCGGCACTGGCCGCCACCGATCTTACCGTCTATACCGCCTTCGAACCGGAGCAGCTCGGCGAGCTGAAAACCGCGTTCGAGCGCCAGCATCCGGATATCAACATCAAGTGGGTGCGTGACTCCACCGGCGTGGTCACCGCCCGCTTGCTGGCAGAAAAAGCCCAGCCCAAGGCGGATGTGGTATGGGGACTGGCGGCCACCAGCCTGATGCAGCTCGATCAGCAGCAGATGCTCAATGCCTATGCCCCGAAAGGGCTGGACAAGCTCGACAGCCGCTTTCGCGACAGCAAGGCCGAGCCACACTGGATAGGACTGGACGCCTTCTTCAGCGCCATCTGCTTCAACAAGGTAGAGGCCGAGAAACAGGGGATCCCGGCACCCACCAGCTGGGCCGACCTCACCAAGCCCATCTACAAGGGCAAGGTGATCATGCCCAACCCCAGCTCCTCCGGCACAGGTTACCTGAGCGTCGCTGGCTGGCTGCAAACCATGGGTGAGCAGCAGGGCTGGCAATTTATGAACGGCCTGCACCAGAACATCGACCGTTACACCCACTCGGGCTCGGCCCCCTGCAAGCTGGCTGCCAGCGGCGAGACGGTGATCGGTATCTCCTTCGACTTCCCGGCTACCAGCCTCAAGGCCAAGGGTGCCCCCATCGAGGTGGTGTTCCCGAAAGAGGGTTCGGGCTGGGACATGGAAGCTGCCGCCATCATCAAGGGCACCCCCAAGCTGGAGGCCGCCAAGCAGCTGCTCGACTTTGCCGCCACCGAACAGGCCAATGCCCTCTACAACAAGTCGTTCGCAGTGGTCGCCATTCCGGATGTAGCCAAGCCCAGAGCCGGTTATCCCGCCAACATCAAGGGCCAGATGATCGACAACGACTTTGGCTGGGCTGCCCGCGAGCGCAACGCCATCCTGGCCCAGTGGAGCGCCAGCTTCGACGGCAAAACCGAAGCCAAACAGTAATCCCGCTGAGGGCTGGTTTGTGCGATGGCGACACTTCGCCATCGACCCATTCATTGCCGAAGGCCAACTCAAGTTGGCCTTCACTTTTTGGCATCGTCTCCCCTGTTTGTGTCGTTCTCAATGGGCGGCACCTACCCTATCCACATGCGACCAAGCCACTTGCTGGCGACCCGTCGTCATCTGACTGTCATCAAGCTGTCATCCCCCGATCACCTGACCGTCACACTTTGCCCGCAAACTGGTATATACCAAATCAGTAGCGAGTCGAACCATGACCCAGCCCTATCTGGACATTCAACATCTCAACAAGCAGTTCGGTGCTTTTCAGGCCCTCAAGGGGATCTCTCTGACCATTGAGCCGGGGGAGTTTATCTGCTTTCTCGGCCCCTCCGGCTGCGGCAAAACCACCTTGCTCAGAGCCATCGCCGGGCTGGATCTGCCGGACAGCGGCGAGATCTGGCAAGGGGGGCGCAATATCTCCCAGCTGCCGCCCCAGCAGCGCGATTTTGGCATCGTGTTTCAGTCCTATGCCCTCTTCCCCAACCTGACGGTGGCCCAGAACATCGCCTTTGGCCTTGAGAATCAGGGACTGGCGCGGGATCTCATCAAGGAGCGGGTCGATCACTGGCTGGGGCTGGTGGATCTCACTGCCCAGTCCCACAAATACCCGAGCCAGATCTCCGGCGGCCAACAGCAGCGGGTGGCGCTGGCCCGGGCGCTGGCCCTCTCCCCCGGCCTGCTGCTGCTGGACGAACCGCTCAGCGCACTGGATGCGCTGGTGCGCACCCACCTTCGCAGCGAGATCCGCGCCCTGCAGCAGCGTCTTGGCATCACCACCATCATGGTGACCCACGATCAGGAAGAGGCGCTGACCATGGCCGATCGCATCGTGGTGATGGAGGCTGGCCGTATCGTGCAGGTGGGCACCCCGCAGGAGATCTACCACCAGCCTGCCAGCCGCTTCGTGGCAAGCTTCGTCGGCACCATGAACTTCCTCGACGCCCTGGTGCTGAGCCCCACTCAGGTGCGCCTTAACGAGCAGCCACTGCAACTCGCCAACCGGGCCGCAGCCGGCAGCAAATTGCAGGTGGCGATCCGCCCCGAGGCAATCACCCTGAGTGCGCCGAGCGAACCGTGTCTTGGGCAACGTGGTGTTGAAGCAACCATCGAGCAGGTGGAGTTTCTCGGCGCAGCCCTGCGCCTGATCTGCACCGCCGACACCTATCTGGGCCCGCAGCAAATTCTGGTGGAGCGCCCGACCCACGAGCTGCCCCGCCACGAACAGGGTGGCTGGCGCAGCGGCATGCGCTGCTCGCTGCACTGGCACGCCGGGGCGATGCAACTGTTTGAAGGAGAGCGCCCATGACTGCCCCCTTTGCGACCTCCTCCCTGTTGCCACCCGCGACAGCCCGGCAAGACGCCCGCTGGCAGCGGCTCTGTCGCGGCTGGAGCCGGGATCAACTGCTGCAACTGACTCTACTAGTGCTCGGCATCACCCTGCTGGTGGGGGGTCTCTTGCTGCCACTGCTCACCATGCTGCAAAAGAGTCTGCAGGATGAGAACGGCCTCTGGGTGGGCCTTGCCAACTTCAGCGCATATTTCGACTCCCCTCATCTGGGGCGCACCATCGGCAACACCCTCTGGCTCGGGGTGCTGATCACCGCCCTGGTGGTGACCATCGCCTTTGGCTACGCCTATGCCCTCACCCGCACCTGCATGCCGGGCAAGAGCCTGTTTCGCCTCATCGGCCTTATTCCGCTGTTGATGCCCTCCCTGCTGCCCGCCATCAGTCTGGTCTACTGGTTTGGCAATCAGGGAGTTGCCAAGGGGCTGCTCGGCGGTGAGAGCATCTACGGCCCCATCGGCATCGTCATTGGTCTGGGCTTCTGGTGCTTCCCCCACGCCCTGATGATCCTCATCACGGCGCTGGGCCAGAGCGATGCCCGCCTCTATGAAGCCTCCCGGGTGCTCGGCAGCAGCGGCTGGCGCACCTTTGTCACCGTCACCCTGCCCACCGCCCGCTATGGCCTGCTCAGTGCCGCCATCGCCGTCTTCACCCTCACCATCTGCGACTTCGGGGTGGCCAAGGTGATTGGCGGCCAGTACAGCGTGCTGGCCACCGACATCTACCGGCAGGTGATCGGGATGCAGAACTTCTCGCTGGGCGCAGTGGCCAGCGTCACCCTGCTGCTGCCGGCGCTCTTGAGCTTTGCGCTGGAGCACAGGGTGCGCAGCAAGATGCAGGAGCAGAGCAGCACCAAGGCGGTGCCCTATCAGCCCAAACCCCATCGGCTGCGGGATCTGCTGGCGCTCGGCTGGTGCACGCTCTGGGCCCTGCTGTTTCTGGCGCTGGTGGGGATGGCCGTTTACGGCTCTCTGGTGCAGTTCTGGCCCTACAACCTCGCTCTGACGCTGGATCACTACGCCTTTGACAGCAACAGCGTCTACGGCTGGCAGCCCTTTACCAACACCTTGCAGCTGGGCCTCTATACCGCGCTTATCGGCACCGTGCTGGTGATGGTACTGGCCTGGGCACAGGAGAAGGGGCGCCACTTTGCATGGCTTCGCCAGTTGCTGCATCTGCTTGCCATGCTGTCGCTGGCGGTGCCCGGCATGGTGCTGGGGCTGGGTTACATCTTCTTTTTCAACGGCAATCCGCTCTTTGGCAGCCTATACGGCACCCTGCCGCTGATGGTGCTCTCCTGCGTCATCCACTACTACACCGTGGGTCATATGACGGCGCTGACCAGCCTCAAGCAACTGCCCAAGGAGCTGGAGCTGGTGGCCATCTCATTGCGCATTCCGCTCTGGAAGGCGTTCTGGCGGGTCACCCTGCCCGCCTCCCTGCCGGCACTGCTGGAGATCTTTATCTATCTGTTCGTCAACGCCATGACCACCACCTCGGCGGTGATCTTCCTCTATTCGAGCGACAGCGTGCTCGCCTCCATCGCCGTGCTCAATATGGAGGATTCCGGCGATACCGCCGCGGCCGCCGCCATGGCCACCCTGATCCTGCTGGCCGCCGCTACCGTCAAGCTGCTCCAGCTCTTTTTGAGCCGCGCCCTGCTGGATCGCACCCAGCGCTGGCGCCACCCATAACCTTATCGAGGAGTCATCATGTCCACTCTCCCCTTCTGGCTGGCCGAAGCGCTCGCCGCCGAACAGCCCGCGCCCCCCACGCCCTTAGTCGGCAACCACGAGGCCGATGTCTGCATCGTCGGTGGCGGCTTTACCGGGCTGTGGAGCGCCATCGCCCTGAAACAGGCCGAGCCACACTTGCGCATCCTGGTGCTGGAAAAAGATCGCTGCGGCAGCGGCGCCTCCGGGCGCAACGGCGGCTGCCTGCTCACCTGGTCGGCCAAGTATTTGACGTTAAAGCGCCTCTTTGGCGAAGAGCAGGCCGCCTGGCTGGTGCAAGGCTCCGAGCAGGCGGTGCACGAGATAGCCCGCTTCTGTGAACAGCACCAGATAGAGGCGGAGCTGAGGGTCGAGGGCACCTGCTACACCGCCACCAGCGAGGCGCAGCGCGGCCTGATGGAGCCGGTATTGCAGGAACTCAAGCGAGCCGGCCTTAACCAGTGGCAGGCAATTGCGGAGGGTGAACTGGCAAGCCAAAGCGGCTCCCACGTTCATCTGGAGGGGCTCTACAGCCCCCACGCGGGTTCGGTGCAACCGGCACTGTTGGTGCGCGGCCTGCTGCGGGTGGCGCGGGAACTGGGGGTCGAGGTCTATGAGCACTCCCCCATGCAGCGCCTTGAGGCGGGCCAGCCTGCGCGGGTGCAGACGCCACAGGGTGAGGTGCGCGCCCGCAAGGTGGTGCTGGCCCTCAACAGCGCCATGGTGCAGCACTTTCGCGAGTTTCGCCGCAGCATAGTGCTGGTCTCCTCCGATATGGTGATCACCGACCCCGCGCCGGATGCACTGGCCGCCCAGCAGCTTGCGCACGGCCGCTCCGTGGTGGATGGCCGCACCTTTGTCCACTACTACCGATCCACTGCGCAAGGGCGGCTGATGCTGGGCAAGGGGGGCAACACCTTCGCCTTTGCCAACCGCCATCTGGCCGAGTTCGATGCGCCGAGCCGTTATCTTGCCCCCCTCACCCGTACCCTGCGCCGCTTCTTTCCGGCCCTTGCAGAGGTGCCCATCGCCGCCAGCTGGTGCGGCGCCTCCGACCGCTCGGTGGATGGCCTCCCCTTCTTCGGCCACTGGCGAGGGCAGCCCAACGTTGTCTATGGCCTCGGCTACTCCGGCAACGGGGTGGCGCAGAGCTGGATCGGCGGCCAGATCCTGGCAGCCTTGGTGCGCGATGAAGTGCGGAAGGAGGACAAGCCGTGGCGCGAATGCGCGCTGGTCAGCGGCCCACGCGGCTACTTTCCGCCCGAGCCCTTTCGCTGGCTGGGGGCCATGGCGGTGCGCAACGCCATCCGGCGCAAGGAGCGGGCAGAGGATGAGAACCGTCCGGTGGCCTGGTATGACAAACAGCTGGCCAAACTTGCCGATGCGGCGGGCAAGGCGGACAAATAGGCACCTTCGCAGAGCTTAGAAAGGAGCCAGAAAGCCGAAGGGGCAGGAGAGTGATGACTCCCCTGCCCCTTCGCAGTTGGTACGGCTCGCGGCTGGCCCGATAGACAGGCCTGGCGTTAGCTGGCCCAGGTAATGATGTGATCGATCCAGTCGCCGGCATCCACCTCATGTACCACCTTGCCGCGCACCGACTGACCGGCCTGGTGCATGGCGCTGCGACTGCCGGTGATAAGCGGGTGCCACTCTGGCAGGCTCTGCCCCTCCGCCAGCAGGCGATAGGCACAGGTAGAAGGCAGCCAGTCATATTCGGCAATCTTGTCGTGGGTGATCTGCAGGCAGTCCGGCTCTTTCTTAAAGCGGTTGCCGTAGTCGGAGCACTGGCAGGTCTTGGTATTGAGCAGGTTGCAGGCCACGTTGGTGAACACCAGCTCCTCGGTGTCCTCGTCGATCAGCTTGTTCAGGCAGCACTTGCCGCAGCCGTCGCACAGGGACTCCCACTCCGTCATGGTCATCTGTTGCAGGCTTTTTACCTGCCAAAAGGGGGCGTTCTGCACGGGTTCACTCTGCTGCATAAAAGTTGGCTCACTCAATACACTGACAAGCGCGTGGTTATACGCCCTATGGCCCGATTTTTCAAGGTTGGTGGAAGAACCTTGCTCGCCTACTCACTAGTAGCTATCGGTAAAACAGGGGGAAACAAATAGATACAAGACAATAAATTTTGAAATTCTAATGTTCTCATGATGGATTGAATTGCCCTATTGAGTATGAGTATCAGACTTTCTTGGTCAAGGCATTACTCTATCAGTGGCCACATCAAACAATTGCAATGTCAAAAATGGCATTTCACTCGAATAAATGGGAAAGCATTAATAATGTTTTTCAAGCATCCAATTACACTGCCATAATACAACCACACTGCATATGCAGATATGGTCTGTAACTAATTTACTATTTTCTCTCAATCATTTTTTTAAGCTCATCTAATTTTGTCATGGTTGCATAGAAAGTTTGATATCCATGGTCTTCTATCTTACCTGTTGCGCCCCACGTCGGCACATCTTTAATGTTCTTATTCACAGTGTGAAATTGACCTTCATTACTCAGGCTGCTTACATAATTGAAAGCTGCTGCCAATTGTATTTTCTGAGCGCCAGACAAAGTGCTTATTATGTCACTAAATTGAGTGGGCGTTAGCCCTAAACGAGCTTGCACCGTAGCACTAATGCTTCGAGTACTTATATATGCAATTCCTTGTGCCTGCATGACAAATGTTGCTAACTTAGTATCCTTTGGCAAATTCCGATAAATACTGCTGATATCATTTCCCACTAAAAATTGGGATATGCGTAAACCAGACACGATTGTAATTCCACTATTCTGATAGCCACCCTGCCCATCAATTTTCCCATAGGGGTCAGCTTCTACATCGAATCCACCACCGGCTGTGCTGCTCCACTGAAATATAAACGTATTACCATCTGACAACTTTGATAATACTTCCGCCTGTAAAGATTGAAATTCTGACTGAGCAGTAGATGCACTCTCAACCTCCGCCGTGCATTCTTCTTTTCCTGCATTTTGGCAAGTAGCCTTAACAAGCAATTTGGTAACTAAGTCTTGTGATTTTTTCTCTAAATTAGTGAGGCTGTTTTTAATGTCTTTTATTTTTTTACCAGGATTTCTTGTCACGGGGTAGTCATATTCGATAACTTTCGACTTATCTGTACTCAGACATATCATTGAATATGGCACTCGATAACTACTCGCAACGCAAGGCATTCCTACAGTATCTATAGGAAGTTGGCCATTTATTGCAAGAAAGCGACTTTGAAATGGAATGTCATTAAAGTAAGATGAGATACCGCCATCATTTTGAGTCGAGCTAGTAAGTTTATCTACTGCACTTAGATTACTAGAACAGCCAGAAATAAGTGCAGAAGAAATACAAAATAAAAACATACATTTCGAAGTCATCATATCATCTCCCCCAGCAGCATTGATACCAATATCACTTGCAAACCATAAGAATATAGTTCGCCATTCAGCATGTGCAAATTTTATTATTATGATTGTATCGTTTACATGATGGTCTTCAATTCATCGCACGCAGAGACCAGCGCCTTCATCGCGTCCCTTTGAGCTAGATGTGTACTGAATTAAATTACGCAGGCGAAAAAAACTATCCATATAAAAAATGCCGCCCCAAGGGCGGCATTTAGCTGTCTGAGATAACAGGCTAAAGAACTTACCAGCCGGTTACTTCACGCAGGGCTTTGCCGATATCGGCCAGGGAGCGCACGGTTTTCACGCCGGCATCTTCCAGGGCGGCAAATTTCTCGGCCGCGGTGCCTTTACCGCCGGCGATGATGGCGCCCGCATGACCCATGCGCTTGCCAGCCGGGGCGGTAACGCCCGCGATGTAGGAGACCACCGGCTTGGTGACGTGGGCCTTGATGTAGGCCGCTGCGTCTTCCTCGGCATTGCCGCCGATCTCGCCGATCATCACGATGGCTTCGGTCTGCGGGTCGTTCTGGAACATCTCCAGGATGTCGATGAAGTTGGAACCCGGGATGGGGTCGCCACCGATACCGACGCAGGTGGACTGGCCGAAGCCCTCGTCCGTGGTCTGCTTGACCGCTTCATAGGTCAGGGTGCCGGAGCGGGAGACGATGCCCACCTTGCCCGGCTTGTGGATGTGGCCTGGCATGATCCCGATCTTGCACTCACCCGGGGTGATGACGCCCGGGCAGTTGGGCCCGATCATGCGCACGCCGGTTTCCTGCAGCTTCACCTTGACGTCCAGCATGTCCAGGGTCGGGATGCCTTCGGTGATGGTGACGATGAGCTTGATGCCGGCATCGATGGCTTCCAGGATGGCGTCCTTGCAGAACGGGGCCGGAACATAGATGACGGAGGCAGTGGCACCGGTGGCTTCCACGGCGTCACGGACGGTGTTGAACACCGGCAGGCCCAGGTGGGTGGTGCCACCCTTGCCCGGGGAGACGCCGCCGACCATCTGGGTACCGTAGGCAATCGCCTGTTCGGAGTGGAAAGTGCCCTGACCGCCGGTAAAGCCCTGGCAGATCACCTTGGTGTCTTTGTTGATCAGAACGCTCATTATTTGGCCTCCGCTGCTTTTACCACTTGCTGAGCTGCGTCAGTCAGACTCGTTGCGGCGATGATATTGAGGCCGCTGTCGGCCAGTTTACGGGCACCCAGTTCGGCGTTGTTGCCTTCCAGACGCACCACCACGGGCACTTTCACCCCCACTTCCTTGACGGCGCCAATGATGCCTTCCGCGATCATGTCGCAGCGCACGATGCCACCGAAGATGTTGACCAGCACGGCTTGTACCTTGCTGTCGGAGAGGATGATCTTGAACGCCTCGGTCACCCGCTCCTTGGTGGCGCCGCCGCCGACGTCCAGGAAGTTGGCCGGTGAGCCTCCGTGCAGGTTGACGATGTCCATGGTACCCATGGCCAGGCCCGCGCCGTTGACCATGCAGCCGATGTTGCCATCGAGCGCCACATAGTTCAGCTCCCACTGGGCGGCGTGCGCTTCGCGGGGGTCATCCTGGGACGGATCGTGCATCTGGCGCAGCTTGGGCTGACGGTACAGGGCGTTGGCGTCGATGTTGATCTTGCCGTCCAGGCAGTGCAGGTTGCCCTGGGCGGTGATCACCAGCGGGTTGATTTCCAGCAGGGCGAAGTCGCAGTCCAGGAACATCTGGCCCAGACCCATGAAGATCTTGGTGAACTGCTTGATCTGCTCGCCAACCAGACCCAGTTTGAAGGCCAGCTCGCGGGCCTGATAAGGCTGCGGGCCAACCAGCGGATCGATGGCGGCTTTGTGAATCAGTTCAGGGGTTTCGTGGGCGACTTTTTCAATCTCCACGCCACCTTCGGTAGAGGCCATGAAGACCACGCGGCGAGAGCCACGGTCAACCACGGCGCCCAGATAGAGCTCCTTGGCGATGTCGGTGCAAGATTCCACCAGGATCTTGGTGACCGGCTGACCGTTGGCGTCAGTCTGATAGGTCACCAGGTTCTTGCCGAGCCAGTTCTGGGCGAAGGCACGGATCTCGTCCTTGCTCTTGGCCAGCTTGACGCCGCCCGCTTTACCGCGGCCACCGGCGTGGACCTGGCACTTGACGACCCAGGTGTTGCCGCCAATCTTGTCGGCCGCTTCGGCCGCTTCCTGCGGGGTGGCACAGGCATAACCTTCGGAGACCGGCAGGCCATACTCGGCAAACAGCTGTTTTGCCTGATATTCATGCAGATTCATAGATGCTCTATCCGTGTTGTAGGTATTTCCGTCCGGGGCTCGTGTTTCTCAATCCCCTGTGAAAGGGGCCAAGGCGGCCCCTCGTTATCTTTCTAATTTCACTTTCACTCAGACGTTCCGTCGGGGCCGGGTTGACCCCCGCTTGCCGCCGAACAGAAAGCCCGGCGGCAAGCTTGTGGCGCGAGCCGTCAAGCCAGAGGGCTTGCCGGTCCGGCCGATTTGCTTAGACGTCCAGCAGCAGACGGGTCGGATCTTCCAAGAGCTCCTTGATGGAGACCAGGAAGCCCACCGACTCGCGGCCGTCGATGATGCGGTGATCGTAGGAGAGCGCCAGGTACATCATCGGCAGGATCTCGACCTTGCCGTCGACGGCCATGGGGCGGTCCTGGATCTTGTGCATGCCCAGAATAGCGCTCTGGGGCGGGTTGATGATCGGGGTGGACATCAGGGAGCCGAACACGCCGCCGTTGGTGATGGTGAAGTTGCCGCCGGTCAGTTCATCCACCGTCAGCTTGCCGTCACGGCCCTTGCCGGCCAGGTCTTTGATGGCCTTCTCGATGTCGGCCAGGCTCATGTTGTCGCAGTCACGCAGCACCGGGGTCACCAGACCACGGGGGGTGGAGACGGCGATGCTGACGTCGAAGTAGTTGTGGTAGACGATGTCGTCACCGTCCAACGCCGCGTTCACTTCCGGGTAGCGCTTGAGGGATTCCACCACCGCCTTCACGTAGAAGGACATGAAGCCGAGCTTGATGCCGTGCTTCTTCTCGAAGATCTCGCCGTACTGCTTGCGCAGCTTCATGATGGGCGCCATGTTGATCTCGTTGAAGGTGGTCAGCATGGCGGTGGTGTTCTTGGCCTCCAGCAGACGCTCGGCGATGCGCTTGCGCAGACGGGTCATCGGCACGCGTTTTTCGGTGCGACCGGCCAGCGGAGCGACCGGCGCAGCCGGGGCTGCAGCGGCAACCGGTGCGGCGGCAGGCTTGTTGCCCCCCTTGATGAAGGCTTCCACGTCTTCCTTGGTGACGCGACCGCCCTTGCCGGTACCGGTCAGCTTGGCGACATCGATGTCATGCTCGGCCACCAGGCGGCGCACGGAGGGGCTTAGGCCATCGGCAGCGTCATCGGCCACCGCTTCGACCGGCTTCTCCTTGGTCTCTTCGCCGGCCACCGGGGCAGGCTTGAGCATGGCGATCAGCTGGCGGGAGAGCACGGTGGCCCCTTCGCTTTGCAGGATGTCGCCCAGCACGCCGGCTTCCGGCGCCGGCACTTCCAGCACGACCTTGTCGGTCTCGATGTCAACCAGCACTTCATCACGGGCAACCAGATCACCCGGTTTCTTGTGCCAGGTGGCGATGGTGGCATCCGCCACTGATTCCGGCAGGTCCGGTACTTTGATCTCGATAGTCATCTAATCAGTTCCTTGTTACTTCTTGGCCAGCAGGCTTGTTCCAGAGTCGGAGAGGGTCGGCGCAACGACGTGCCCTCTCCTTCGCAACGGGTTTATTCCAGGGTCAGCGCGTCTTCCACCAGGGCTTTTTGCTGCTTGGCGTGGACTGACATGTAACCGACGGCCGGTGAAGCCGACGCCGGGCGACCGGCATAACGCAGACGGGCATGGCTTGGCAGCACGCTGTCGTAGTGATGACGGGTGCAGTACCAGGCGCCCTGGTTCTGCGGCTCTTCCTGACACCAGACGAAGTCGGTGACATGGCTGTAGTCGGCCAGAATGGCGCGCACGTCCTCTTCCGGGAAGGGGTAGAGCTGCTCAATTCGCACCAGCGCTACATCTTGCTGCTCGGCCTTGCGACGGGCATCGAGCAGGTCGTAGTAGACCTTGCCGGAGCAGAACACCACGCGCTTGACACCCTTCGGATCCAGCGCATCGATCTCGCCGATGGCGTTCTGGAAGGTGCCTTCGGCCAGCTCTTCGAGCTTGCTCACCGCCAGCGGGTGGCGCAGCAGGGATTTGGGCGTCATCACGATGAGCGGACGGCGCATCGGACGTACCACCTGGCGACGCAACATGTGGAACACCTGCGCCGGGGTGGACGGTACGCACACCTGCATGTTGTGCTGGGCGCACATCTGCAGATAGCGCTCCAGACGGGCGGAGGAGTGCTCCGGGCCCTGCCCTTCGTAGCCGTGCGGCAGCAGCATGGTCAGGCCGCACATCCGGCCCCACTTCTGCTCGCCGGAGGAAAGGAACTGATCCACTACTACTTGGGCACAGTTGGCGAAGTCGCCGAACTGGGCTTCCCAGATGGTGAGGCCGGCCGGCTCGGCGCTGGCGTAGCCATATTCAAACGCCAGTACCGCGTTTTCGGTCAGCACGGAATCGTACACCTCGAACGGGCCCTGCTCGTCGTGCAGGTTGCACAGCGGGGTGTAGGTGCTGGCATCGGTCTGGCTGTGCAGCACGGCGTGGCGGTGGAAGAAGGTGCCACGGCCGGAGTCTTCACCGGTGAAACGGATGCGCGAGCCCTTGTCCACCAGGGTGGCATAGGCCAGGGTCTCGGCAAAGCCCCAGTCCAGCAGCTTCTCGCCGGCGGCCATCAGGCGACGGTCTTCGTAGATCTTCTCGACCTGGCGCTGCAGCACATGGGTGGCCGGGTACTGGCTGATGCGCTCGCCGAGGGACTTCAGATGATCCATCGGCACTGTGCTGTCATAGGCCATGGCCCAGTCGTGACCGAGATAAGGGGTCCAGTCGACGGAGTGCAGCTCCATCGGACGCCACTCCTTGCTCACCCGTTCACCGCGATCCAGAGTTTCGCGATATTCGTTGACCAGGGTAGTGGCCAGCTCCTGACTGATGCTGCCTTCCGCCACCAGTTGGTCGGCGTAGATCTTGCGCGGGGTCGGGTGCTGTTTGATCTTCTGGTACATCAGCGGCTGGGTCGCACTCGGCTCGTCGGCCTCGTTGTGACCGTGACGACGGTAGCAGACCAGCTCGATCACCACGTCGCGCTTGAAGGTGTTGCGGTAATCCAGCGCAATCTGGGTCACCAGCACCACGGCTTCCGGGTCATCGCCGTTGACGTGCAGCACGGGGGCCTGCACCGCCTTGGCGATGTCGGTGCAATATTCGGTGGAGCGCAGGTCACGAATGTAAGAGGTGGTGAAGCCCACCTGGTTGTTGATGACGATGCGCACCGTCCCGCCCACGCCATAGGCACGGGTCTGGGACATGTTGAAGGTCTCGGCCACCACGCCCTGACCGGCCATGGCGGAGTCGCCGTGGATGGTGATGGGCAGCACGGTCGAGCCGTCCTTGTCACCACGACGGTCCATGCGGGCACGGACCGAGCCGATGACCACAGGGTTGACGATCTCGAGGTGAGACGGGTTGAAGGCGAGCGCCAGGTGGACGTTGCCGCCCGGGGTGGCGAAGTCGGACGAGAAGCCCATGTGGTACTTCACGTCACCCGTGCCCCAGGATTCGCCGTGTTTGCCGGCAAACTCGTCGAACAGGTCCTGAGCGCGCTTGCCCAGCACGTTGATCAGCACGTTGAGACGGCCGCGGTGGGCCATGCCGATGACGGCCTCTTTGCAGCCCTGCTCACCGGCGCGACGGATCAGCTCCTTGAGCATGGGCACCATGGCATCGCCCCCTTCCAGGGAGAAACGCTTGGCCCCCGGGAATTTGGCGCCCAGGTATTTTTCCAGCCCTTCGGCGGCGGTCAGGCTCTCGAGGAAGCGGGTCTTCTCTTCCAGGGTGTAGCTGCCCGTTCCTTCGATGGATTCGAGACGCTGTTGCAGCCAGCGCTTTTCCTCGGTGGAGGTGAGGTGCATGTAGTCGGCGCCGATGCTGCCGCAGTAGGTTTTCTTCAGCGAGGCATACAGATCGGAGAGCACCATGGTCTCGCGACCGATAGCGTAGGAGCCCACGTTGAAGGTGGCCTCCATGTCTGCGCCCTGCAGGTTGTGAAACGCGGGATCCAGTTCGGCAACGGTTTCACGCGCCCAGAGGCCGAGCGGATCCAGATTGGCGTTTTGATGGCCACGGAAGCGGAAGGCGTTGATCAGCTGCAGTACCCGCACCTGCTTGGCATCCACTTGCGGATCGGAGACGGGGGCACTGTAGCGGGAGGGATCCTTGGCCAGGCGACGGAAATAATCGCGGACTCGGGAGTGAGGTTGTTCTATCGCATGGCCATTGACCTGGGGCAGCGAGCTAAACAGGCTGCGCCACTCTTCGGCTACGGACTCGGGGTCTTCCAGGAAGGATTCGTATAAATCCTCAATATAGCTTGCATTCGCACCAGCCAGGTGAGATGACTCCAACCAGGCCTTCATCACGCCGTTATGCATTTCTATCCCTTGTACATCTTGTTCACTGCAGCGCAGCTTGTAGGGTTTAAATAGCCATCCAGCCATGGTGACGGATGGCTATCCAGAGGTCGGGCCTGGCGCGTGACGCCCTGGCCCTGATACTAAACAGCCCGATTGAGCAGCATCGACTTGATCTGACCGATGGCCTTGGTCGGGTTCAAGCCCTTGGGACAGACGTTCACGCAGTTCATGATGCCGTGGCAACGGAACACGCTGAAGGCGTCATCCAGATTACCCAGTCGATCGGTAGCAGCGGTATCGCGGCTGTCCGCCAGCCAGCGATAGGCGGCGAGCAGACCGGCCGGGCCGATGAACTTGTCCGGGTTCCACCAGAAGGAGGGGCAAGAGGTGGAGCAGCAAGCACAGAGAATACACTCGTACAGGCCATCCAGCTTGGCGCGCTCTTCGGGGGATTGCAGGTGCTCACGCACGGGCGGCAATTTTTCGTCGTTGATGAGGAAGGGTTTGACCTTCTCCCACTGGGTGTAGAACTGGGTCATGTCGATCACCAGATCACGGATCACCGGCAGGCCTGGCAAGGGGCGGATAACGACGTTATTGCCCTTCTTCAGCAGATCGGAGAGCGGGGTGATGCAGGCAAGACCGTTCTTGCCATTCATGTTGAGACCGTCAGATCCACAGACCCCTTCGCGGCAAGAGCGGCGGAAGGCGAGCGTGGGATCCAGCTCTTTGAGCTGGATCAGTGCATCGAGCACCATCATGTCGGAACCTTCAGGAATATCAAGACGATATTCCTTCATATGGGGGACGTTATCAACATCCGGATTGTATCTGTAGACAGAGAATGTGACGTTCATAGGGCTAGCTCCGCAATCAGTAAGTCCGGACCTTGGGCGGGAACGCCTCACGGGTCTTGGGTGACATGTTGACAGCGCGACGGGTCATGGACTCGGTGTCCGGATGATAGAGGCTGTGGCACAGCCAGCTCTCATCGTCACGCTCCGGGAAATCGAAGCGGCTGTGGGCGCCCCGGCTCTCGGTACGGAAGTTGGCAGCCACCGCGGTGGCATAGGCCGTCTCCATCAGGTTGTCCAGCTCCAGGCACTCGATGCGCTGGGTGTTGAACTCCTTGGAGGTGTCGTCCAGACGGGCGTTCTTGAGGCGCTCGCGGATGAGTTTCAGCTCGGCCAGCCCTTCGGCCATGGCATCGCCTTCCCGGAATACGGAGAAGTTGTTCTGCATGCAGCGCTGCAGGTCCTTGCGGATCTGCACCGGATCTTCACCGTCACGGCAATTTTCCCAGCGGTTGAAGCGGGACAGTGCGGCGTCGATATCGGCGTCGGAGGCGGCGCGGCCGTGCTCCATCTCGCTCAGGGTGTTGACCAGGTGCATGCCGGCGGCGCGGCCAAATACCACCAGATCCAGCAGCGAGTTGCCACCCAGACGGTTGGCACCGTGCACCGAGACGCAGGCGATTTCGCCCACCGCAAACAGACCGACCACCGGCACGTCGTTGCCGTCCTTGTCCTGGGTCAGGCACTGGCCGTTCACGTTGGTCGGCACGCCGCCCATCATGTAGTGGCAGGTCGGAATGATGGGGATGGGTTCCTTGACCGGATCTACGTGGGCGAAAGTGCGAGAGAGCTCGCAGATGCCCGGCAGACGGGATTCCAGCACCTCTTTGCCGAGGTGATCCAGCTTGAGCTTGATGTGCGGGCCCCAGGGACCGTCACAGCCGCGACCTTCGCGGATCTCGATCATGATGGAACGGGCCACCACGTCGCGACCGGCCAGATCCTTGGCGTTCGGCGCATAACGCTCCATGAAGCGCTCGCCGTCTTTATTGAGCAGGTAGCCGCCTTCACCGCGGCACCCTTCGGTCACCAGCACCCCTGCCCCGGCGATGCCGGTCGGGTGGAACTGCCAGAACTCCATGTCCTGCACGCCGACCCCGGCGCGCAGCGCCATGCCGACGCCATCACCGGTGTTGATGTGGGCGTTGGTGGTGGACTGGTAGATGCGACCGGCGCCGCCGGTGGCCAGTACGGTGGCCTTGGCCTTGAAGTAGACGACTTCACCGCTCTCCATGTCGATGGCGGTACAGCCAACGATGTGACCGTCCTGGTTCTTCACCAGATCCAGCGCATACCACTCGGAGAAGACGGTGGTCTTGTTCTTGACGTTCTGCTGATAGAGGGTGTGCAACAGGGCGTGGCCGGTACGGTCGGCTGCCGCCGCGGTACGGGCCGCCTGCTCGCCACCGAAATTCTTGGACTGGCCGCCAAACGGACGCTGATAGACGGTGCCGTTGTCGAAGCGGGAGAAGGGCAGACCCATGTTCTCCAGTTCATAGACGGCCTCGGGGCCGGTCTTGCACATGTATTCAATGGCTTCCTGATCACCGATGTAATCGGAGCCCTTGACGGTGTCGTACATGTGCCACTGCCAGTTGTCGTCGTGGGCATTGCCCAGCGCAACCGTGATCCCGCCCTGGGCAGAAACCGTGTGAGAACGGGTCGGGAATACCTTGGATAACAGAGCGCAGCTCTTGCCGGATTGGGCAATCTGCAGCGCGGCGCGCATACCGGCGCCACCGGCACCGATCACCACCGCATCAAACTCACGAGTTGGAATAGTCACCTTACACCCCCCACAGTACAACGAAGCCGGTCATCAGGTAGACGAACAGCACCACTACCAGGGCAAATTGCAGCGCACCGCGCAACCCCACCGGCTTGATATAGTCGGTCAGCACCTGCCACAGACCGATCCAGGCGTGGATCAGTACGCACAGCAGCGCCAACAGGGTGAACACCTTGGTGAAGGTTTTGGCGAAGAAGCCGGTCCACACCTCGTAGCTGATGTCGTTGAACGCGACAAAGCCCACCAGGTAGAGGACATAACAGGTCATGATGAGGGCGGTGGCGCGGATCAGGATGTAATCGTGAACGCCGCTGCGCCCGAAGGTTGCAGAATTGGTTACCATACCAGTACCCCCGCCAATACCGCCAAAACCGCGGTGATCACGAAGGCCACACGGGCACTCTGATTACCGGATTCCAGCTCTTCCCAATAGCCCATGTCCATGACCAGGTGACGCAGTCCGCCCACAATGTGGTAAGCCAGCGCAGTCAGGATCCCCCACAGCACGAATTTGACCAGGAAGTTGTCCATGATGGACACCACGGTCTCAAATCCTTCGGGAGAGGCGAGTGAAGTACCAAGCATCCACAGCAAGATTGAGAGCGCCACAAAGGTGATGACCCCTGAGACACGATGCAAGATGGAAGCGATGGCGGTGACAGGAAAGCTGATCGTCTGTAGGTCGAGGTTTACAGGTCTCTGTTTATTTTTCACGGCTTTGCCCACTCAGCTCCATTGAGCACGTTAGTTATTGTTTTTACACGCTTATGAGGGCATGGAGTGGCATTTGTTAGGTTTTTGTTACCAAAACAACTCAGGAAAGCCAAAAATAACATTTTCAATATCACATCTAGCTTTGCGAAAGCGTTTCAAACACCGACAGCCATCACCCACGAGGCGCAGTATATCGGCGGGCTTAACCAATGACAATCAATTAGCTACAAAGAAAACCCAAAACCGTAAACCAGATCTCACAAATCATTTAACAAATCATTAATGATCATCCAGCAAAATTGACAACAGCCCTGAACTCTGTTTCAAATAAGGCGCTCCAGCCGCCCTGGTACGGGTCAGAACCTTTGCCAGCGTCATCAAACTCGTAATAAAGTAGAGCTGGAATCAAATTATAAAAGAGCAAAGGAGACGTGCTATGGCTGATAAGATAGCCACCCTACATCTGCCCGGTAAAGACCCGGTAGAACTCCCGATCCTGTCAGGAACTGTCGGACCCGACGTGATCGATGTCAGAAAACTGGGCGCGCAAGGGTACTTCACCTTCGACCCCGGTTTTATGGCAACCGGTTCTTGCAAATCATCCATTACGTACATAGATGGCGATCAGGGTGTCTTGCTGCACCGTGGTTACCCCATCGCCCAATTGGCCACCCAGGCCAGCTATCTGGAAGTCTGCTACATCCTGCTGTACGGCGAGGCGCCCACCAAGGCGCAGTACACGGAATTCGAACGTCTGGTCACCCGCCACACCATGGTGCACGAGCAGATTGCCTTCTTCTTCCGCGGCTTCCGTCGCGATGCCCACCCCATGGCCGTCATGTGCGGTGTGGTCAGTGCGCTCTCCGCCTTCTATCACGATGCCCTCGACATCAACAACGAAGAGCACCGCGAGATCTGCGCCTTCCGTCTGCTCTCCAAGATGCCGACCCTGGCCGCCATGTGCTACAAGTACTCCATCGGTCAGCCGTTCATGCAGCCGCGTAACGCCCTCTCCTATGCCGGCAACTTCCTGCACATGATGTTTGGCGTGCCGACCGAAGAGTACAAGGTCAACCCCATCGTCGAACGCGCCATGGACCGCATCTTCACTCTGCATGCGGACCACGAGCAGAACGCGTCTACCTCCACCGTGCGTCTGGCCGGCTCCTCCGGCGCCAACCCGTTTGCCTGTATCGCCGCGGGGATCGCCTCCCTGTGGGGACCGGCCCACGGCGGTGCCAACGAAGCCTGCCTCAAGATGCTCGAGGAGATCGGCTCCGTTGACCGCATTCCCGAGTACATCGCCAAGGCCAAGGACAAGAACGATCCGTTCCGTCTGATGGGCTTCGGCCACCGGGTCTACAAGAACCACGACCCCCGTGCCACTGTGATGCGCGAAACCTGTCACGAGGTACTGACCGAGCTGCAGATCAAGGATCCGCTGCTGGACGTGGCCATGGAGCTGGAACGCATCGCGCTCTCCGACCCCTACTTCATCGAGAAGAAGCTCTACCCGAACGTGGACTTCTACTCCGGCATCATCATGAAGGCCATCGGCATCCCCATGTCCATGTTCACCGTGATCTTCGCCATCTCCCGTACCATCGGCTGGATTGCCCACTGGAACGAAATGCACTCGGATCCGGATCAGAAGATCGGCCGTCCGCGTCAGCTCTATACCGGTCAGCCGCAACGCGAGTTCACCCCGCTCGACCAGCGTTGAGTCACGGGTTTCGGATTTTTTGTTACAAAGGCGGTCATTGACCGCCTTTTTATTTGCCGCTCTAATGCCCCCCTTTCCATTGAAGGAGTTCATCATGAGACCACTGTTCCTCAGCGCCGCTGCCGCCCTGCTGCTCAGCGCCTGTCAAAGCGCCCCCACGCCAACCGCAGGCGAGACCCTCTACGTCAACAGCCAGCTGGTACACTGCGTCGGCGTCGGCCCCATGCAGTGCATGCAGGTGCGCAGTGACGAGCAGCAGCCCTGGACCCTGTTCTATCAGCAGATTGAAGGCTTTCAGTTTGAAGCCGGCTACCGCTATCAGCTGACCGTCAGCAAGGAGCAGCTCACCGATGTGCCGGCAGATGCCCCTTCCCTGCGCTACCAGCTCATCAAGGTCGTCAGCAAGCAGGCCGCACGCTGATCAAAAAAGGCATCATTTGGAGATGCTTGTTCAGTTCATGACCCGGTTCTGGTACGCTGGTTGATGAATCCATTGTTTAATCAGCGTTTTCGGGCAGCCATGCCCTACCACTATGATCAAGATCCGCACGACCCGGGCCAACGACTGGCCCGCCATCATGGCCATTCAGGACGAGTGTTATCACCAGCTGGATCCTGAGCCCATCGAAGTCATGAGCAACAAGGCCGAACTGGCCCCCGCCTGCTGCTGGGTGGCCGAACATCAGGGCCAGGTACTCGGCTATTTGCTCTGCCACCCCTGGCGTGCCCACCAGCCCCCGCCCCTCTCCGTTCCCATTCAGCACCTGGCCGGCAACGACGAGTTCTATCTGCACGATCTCGCCGTCTCACGGCAGGCCCGCGGCAAGGGCATAGGGCAGCGGCTGCTCGCCACCGCCCTCGCGTTTGCCGCAGACGAAGGGTTCGAGCATGCCGGTCTGGTGGCGGTACAGGATGCACCGGCCTTCTGGCGCAAGCAGGGCTTCCAGCCGGCCAGTACCCGCAAGTCCCTCACTGAATATGGCGAGGGCGCGACCTACATGCGGCTGCCACTGTCGCAACGGGGCTGACGAGCACCCAATGAAAAAGGCGCCTTGCGGCGCCTTTTTTTCGACTCATGGTGGGCTCATTAAGCCTTGAACTTGCTGAACACCAGGGAGGCGTTGGTCCCGCCAAAGCCGAAGCTGTTGGACATGACGGTGTTGAGATCCGCCTCTTCGTACGCGCGCACGATGGGCAGGCCTTCGGCCTTCTCGTCCAGGGTCTCGATGTTGATGCTGGGGGCGATGAAGCCGTGTTCCATCATCAGCAGGGAGTAGACGGCCTCGTGCACGCCGGCAGCACCCAGGGCATGACCGGTCATGGCCTTGGTGGCGGAGAGTTTGGGCGCATTGCTGCCAAACAGCGTCTGGATGGCTTCCAGCTCCTTGGTATCACCGACCGGAGTGGAGGTACCGTGGGTGTTGATGTAATCCACCTTGCCGACACCCTGCATCGCCATCTTCATGCAACGCACCGCGCCTTCACCGCTCGGCGCGACCATGTCGTAGCCATCGGAGGTGGCACCGTAACCGGTGATCTCGGCATAGATGTGGGCACCACGGGCCAGGGCGTGTTCCAGCTCCTCGACCACCAGAATGCCGCCGCCACCGGAGATGACGAAACCGTCGCGATCCGCATCATAGGTACGGGAGGCTTTTTCCGGGGTGTCGTTGTACTTGGTGGACAGGGCGCCCATGGCATCGAACTGGATGGTGGAAGACCAGTCCAGCTCCTCGCCGCCGCCGGCGAAGACGATGTCCTGCTTGCCGAGCTGGATCAGTTCCAGAGCGTGACCGATGCAGTGGGCAGAGGTGGCGCAGGCGGAGCTGATGGTGTAGTTGACACCCTTGATCTTGAACGGGGTGGCCAGACAGGCGGAAGTGGTGGAGGACATGGTGCGCGGCACCATGTAGGGGCCCACACGCTTGACGCCCTTCTCACGAGCGATATCCGCAGACTCGGAGGTGTTCTTGCCGGAGGCGCCACCGGAACCGGTCACGATACCGGAACGCTCGTTGGACACCATCTCTTCCGGCAAACCGGCGTCTTCGATGGCCTGTTGCATGGAGAGATAGGCATAAGCCGCTGCATCGCCCATGAAACGCATGACTTTACGGTCGATCAGTTCAGACGGGTCGAGTTTGATGTTACCCCAGACACGGCTGCGCAGGTTGTACTGTTCGAACTGCTCGGAATAGGTGATGCCAGATTTGCCTGCTTTCAGGGAGGCCAGCACTTCTTCCTTGTTGTTGCCGATACTGGAGATGACGCCGATACCGGTGATCACTGCTCTTCTCATTAATTCATCTCGTCTGGAAAAACTGGCGCCAAGTCTACCCGCTTTCGGCTGCCAAACTGGTCTGCTTTCACGTAGAATGCCCGCGATTTTGTGACGCGAGCAGAGGAAAACGTGAGTCAAACATCCTTACATCATGCCCGATTGGACTGGAATGAAGCGGGAACTCCAGTCTCCAGTGAGTTCGGGGATGTGTACTTTTCCAATGATAACGGTCTAAGTGAAACCCGCTACGTCTTTTTGCAGCAAAATCGGCTGCCAGCGCGATTTTCGCATCACGATAGTGACATTTTCGTGATAGGTGAGACAGGTTTCGGCACAGGTCTTAACTTTCTGGCGACAATGGCCGCCTTTCTGGAACAGGCGCCCCAATCCGGCAACGGTGCCCGCCTCCACTTCATCAGCTTCGAAAAATACCCGCTGACCCGGGAGGATCTGCGCAAGGCACTGGCCGCCTGGCCAGAGCTTGCCACCTTCAGCCAGCCCCTCATCGCGCAGTGGCCACTGCCCGTCGCAGGTTGTCATCGGCTGCTCTTTGCCGGCGGCCGGATCCGGCTCGATCTCTGGTTTGGCGACATCAAGGAGATGCTGCCCCAGGTGCCCCACCCGGCAGACGGGCTGGTGGACGCCTGGTATCTGGATGGCTTCTCCCCCGCCAAGAACCCGGAGATGTGGACACAAGAGTTGTTCGACGGCCTGGCCCGCCTCGCGCGGCCCCACGCCACCATCGCCACCTTTACCTGTGCCGGCTTCGTGCGCCGCGGCCTGATTGCCGCCGGTTTTACCATGCAGAAGGTGAAAGGACACGGCAGCAAGCGGGAGATGCTGGCCGGGGAGCGTGCAGAGAAACAGCCACAGCAGACCATCGCCCCCTGGTATGCCAGACCCGCCGGCCGCGCGGGTGAGGTGCTGCTCATCGGTGGCGGCATCGCCTCGGCCATGACGGCGCTCTCCTTGGTGGAGCGAGGCCGCAGGGTGACGCTCTTGTGCCGGGATGGCGAGGCCGCGACCGGCGCCTCCGGCAACCGGCAGGGAGCCCTCTACCCGCTGCTCAACGGCGAACACGATGCCCTGTCACGCTTCTATTCCTTGGCCTTCGGCTTTGCCAGAAACCGATTGTTATCCCTGGCCGAGCGCCACCCTGTCGCCTTCTCGCTGTGCGGCGTCACCCAGCTCGGCTATGACGACAAGTCCGCCGCCAAGCTGGCCAAGATGGCACAAGGCCCCTTCCCGCCCGAACTGATGCAGGTACTTTCCGAGCCGGAGGTTGAGCAAGTGGTCGGCCTGCCCTGCGGTCACGGTGGCGTCAGCTATCCGCAGGGGGGCTGGCTCTGCCCGGCGGATCTCACCCGCGCCGCCATCCAGGAGGCGCAGGCCAGCGGGCTGCTTGAGGTGACGTTCAATACCGAGGTGGTCGCCATGGCCGAACAGGCCGATGGCTGGCAGGTCGAGTCTCGTGACGGGCGCCGCTGGCAAGCCCCCAATCTGGTGGTGGCTGCCGGCCATCAGCTGCCTGCACTCATCCCCTTTGCCGAGCTGCCGCTCTATCCGGTGCGCGGTCAGGTGAGCCATGTGCCGACCTCGGCGAGCTTGAGCAAGCTCAATACCGTGCTCTGTTACGATGGCTACCTCACCCCGGCCCACCACGATCACCACTGCATCGGTGCCAGCTATGGCCGCAACCAGACCGACCTCGCGTTTCGCGCCGACGAGCAGGCCCAGAACCAGGCGCGACTGCAAGCCTGCCTGCCGCAGCAGACCTGGCCCACCGAGGTGGATGCGAGTGGCAATCAGGCCCGGGTCGGCGTGCGCAGTGCCAGCCGGGATCACCTGCCAGTGGCGGGGCCAGTCGCCAGCTTGGTCAACCTGGCGGATCACTACGCCGTACTGCAGGGCGATCAGCAAAGCGCACCGCCGTTGCCGCTGCATCCCGGTCTCTATGTGCTGGGGGCGCTCGGCTCGCGGGGACTCTGCTCGGCACCCCTTTGCGGCGAGCTGCTGGCCAGCGAGATCTGCGGCGATCCGCTGCCGCTGGCAGCCGATCTGCTGGAGGCGCTCCACCCGGCCCGCTACTGGGTGCGCAAGCTGCTCAAGGGCAAGCCGCTCCAGTGAGCGCCCAGATGCTCGGCAAGGTGCAACAACAAAAAGGGCTCCCCGGCGGGAGCCCTTTTTGTTCGCTCAAATCCTGTCGGGCTCAGATGCCCTTTGGCCAGTTAAGCCCCAGTTTGCGACCGTGATCGGTCTGCTGCTGCAACTGGCTGAAACGCTGGCGCGAGCTGGCCAACACCCCCTGCCCCCGCTGCCAGGCCTGATACTCCAGCGCGGCGCAGTCGCGCTCCACCGGCAGCTGCGCCAGCTGGATGCCGAGCTGGCTGACGCTCTCCAGCAGTATGTCTTTGTGACGGCTCTCGTAATCGAACATGGCGGCCACCAGCTTGTCCCACTTCTGACGCTCGGCGGCGGAGGCCTTGGCCTTGTCCATCCAGTTCGGCACCATCACCTTGATCCGGGTGGTTACCCTGACCTGTTCCAGCTCGCAGCGCTGCGCCTCGGGACGGGTCTGCAACTGCCAGGAGAGTTGGTAACTGGCCATGCCGATGTGACCGTTGGCCCGGGCTGTGCCCGCGCTGGTCATCTGGCGGACCAGGCTCGCCACGTCCGGCCCGGAAACCCGATAAAACTGAAAGTCTACCTTGATGTCAGGCACCGCCTTGATACCGGTGTAATGGGAACTCTCGGCCCCGGCCGTGGCGGCGAACAACATCAATGCCACCATGAAAACTTTGCTGACCATTCCCATCTCTGCTGCCTTGACCTCGTTGCTGGCGGGGTTGTTATTTTAATTAATAATCAATGCATTAATACTCGAAGCAGGAGATTAACCGCGATCCCCGCGACTGTCACCTACTCCCGTCACAAAGCCTAAGTGTCAGGTTGACAAGTCGCAACCCCGCACCGCCATTGATTTGCAAGCAAGATCACAAGTGATGCGCAACATCATGGTGAGATACCCCTTATTGGATAATAATCGCCGAGTTTTATGTCGATACATTTCGGGATTGGCCAGATTAACCTCCAAGTTGACGCCAGGAATGCATCCACCTTCATTCGTACTCAGGAACTCACTCTATGATGGAACTCCTTATCGGCACCCTGGTCACCCTGGCTGTGGGTCGCTACATCTTCAAGGGCTACTCGGCCACCGGGGTGTTGCTCAGCGGCGGCTTGCTGCTGCTGGCGATCACCGCCCTGATGGGCAAGGCGGTACTGCCCACCAGCGTCACCTCCACCGGCCACGTGGCTACCGACATCTTCGAATACGTGCGCTTCCTGCTGGTGGATCGGGGCGGTGGCCTCGGCATGCTAATCATGGTGCTGTGCGGCTTCGCCGGCTACATGAGCCACATCGGCGCCAACACCATTTTGGTGAAGCTGGCCAGCAAGCCGCTTGGCATCATCAAGTCCCCCTACATCCTGCTGGTTGCCGCCTATCTGGTGGCCTGCGCCATGTCGCTGGCGGTGAGCTCCGCCACCGGCCTCGGCGTGCTCTTGATGGCCACCCTGTTCCCGCTGATGGTCAACATGGGGATCTCCCGTGGCGCCGCGGCAGCGGTGTGCGCCTCACCGGCCGCCATCATCCTGGCCCCCACTTCCGGGGACGTGGTGATGGCCGCCCAGGCCGCCAACATGGAGTTGCTCGATTTTGCCTTCAAGCTGACCCTGCCCATTTCGCTGGTGGCCATCGCCGCCATGGCCGTGACCCACTTCTTCTGGCAGCGCTATCTGGATCAGAAGGCAGGCGAGCACAACGAGGCGGTCGCCCCGAGCGATCTCATCACCGATGCTCCCGGTTTCTACGCCATCCTGCCGTTTACCCCCATCATCGGGGTGCTGCTATTTGACGGCAAACTCGGGCCCAAGCTCGACATCGTCACCATCATCGTCATCTGCCTGGTGCTGGCCGCCCTGCTGGAGCTGGCCCGCAAGCGCAACGGCAAAGAGCTGCTGGACGGGTTGCAGGTCTGCTGGCGCAGCATGGCCGATGCCTTCGCCGGCGTGGTGATGCTGCTGGTGGGTGCCGGGGTGTTTGCCCAGGGGCTGATGGGGCTCGGCTTCATCGCCAATCTCCTGGATCTGGCCCAGAGCTTTGGTACCGGCGGCATCGTCATCATGCTGGTGCTGGTGGTCATCACCACCCTGGCCGCCTTTACTACGGGGTCCGGCAACGCCCCCTTCTACGCCTTCGTGGAGCTTATTCCCCATCTGGCCACCAGCCTCGGCGTCAATCCCGCCTATCTGGTGATCCCCATGCTGCAGGCCTCCAACCTGGGCCGCACCATCTCGCCGGTCTCCGGGGTGGTGGTCGCCTGTGCGGGGATGGGCAACCTCTCTCCGTTCGAAGTGGTCAAGCGCACCTCGGTGCCGGTCGCGGTCGGCCTGCTGGTGGTGATCCTCGCCACCCAGATCATGGTACCCGCCTGAAGGGACGGGGCTCCCTGAGCGGCTGCCCCGCCTCTCCCTCGCTCAACCAGCCCGGACTGCCGCCGGGCTGGTATCTCCCCCCGCCATTGGAGTAGACTCGGTGCTCTTTTTTCTCTAAGGAGGACCGAGATGAGTATTACGGTTCAACTTGCCCACTTCAGTGACTGCCACTCCCATTTCGATGGCGCACCCATGCGCTTCGCCCCCGCAGGCGAGTCCGAGTGGCGCACCCAGTGTGGTGGCTACGCCCGCATCCTGACCCGGCTCAACGCCCTGCGCCGACAGGCCGACGCGGCGGGCCAGACCTGCCTGTTTCTGCACGGTGGTGACACCTTCCAGGGCTCGCTCTATTTCAACCGCTTCAAGGGGCGGGCCAACGCCGACCTGCTGAGCCTGCTGCAACCAGACGCCATGGTGATCGGCAATCACGAGTTCGATCTGGGCAACGGGCCGCTGGTGGAATTTTTGCGCCAGCTCGACTTTCCGGTGCTGGCCGCCAACCTCGACAGCAGTCAGGAGCCCGCCGACGCCCCGCGGCGGCTGCGCGGCCTGCCCCAGTTGTATGACGCCAGCCGTCCCTGGCACCAGCGCATCATCGACGGCGTGCCCTTCGCCCTGCTAGGCATCACGCTGCCGCAGATGGCCGCCATCGCCAGCCCCGATCCCCATACCCACTTTCACGGCATCGAGCAGACCCTGAAGGCCGCACTGGCAGAGATCAAGGCCGCCGGCATCCACCACATCATCCTGCTGAGCCACCTGGGGCTGGAGCAGGACAAACAGCTGGCCGAGCATTTCCCCGAGCTGAGCCTCATCATCGGTGGCCACACCCACAGCCAGCTGGGGGATCTGGCGCCGCTGGGTCTGGCGAGCGAGGGCAGCTATCCGCTGATGCGAAACGGCGTCGCCATCCTGCACGCCGCCCACAGCGCCCTCTGCCTCGGGGTGTGCGAACTGACGTTTGACCAGCACGGCCGGGTAGCGCGCAGCCGTGGCCAGCTGGAGTGGCTACCCTGGCAGCCCTGGCCGTTTGCCTCGACGCCGCCGGCCGGGCTGCACTTTTGCGAGCCGGCGCCCGCACTCGAGCAACTGCTGGCCAAACGCTACCGGCCAGAGCTCGAGACCATGACCCAGCGCATCGTGACCCGCCTTGGCGGGCCGCTGCACCACCAGCGGCTGCCCGATGCCAGCCTGCCGGCCGGCAGCCAGGTGGCGCCCCTGGTAGCAAGCGCCATGCTGGCCGGGGCCCGCGAGCAGGTCGGTCAGGTGGACTTCGCCCTGCACAATGCCGGCGGGGTACGTTGTTCCCTCGAGCCCGGGCCACTCAGCGAAGCGGACATCGCCGGCCGCCTGCTGCCCTTCGCCATCCCGCTCACCCTCTATCGGGTGCACGGTCATGAGCTGGCCGAAGCGCTGGAGGGGGCCATCGACAACGCCACCAACAACGGCGTGACGGGCAATGGCAGCGGCAGCTTCCCCTATACCGCCGGAGTGCGCTTCTGTTATCAGGCGGACCAGCCCAAGGGGCGCCGGATCACGCGGCTGGAGTGGGAGCGCGCCCCCGGCCAGTGGCAGCCAGTCGAAGCCGACGCCATCTACCGGGGGGTTTCCAGCGCCTACACCGCCTCCGGCAAGGAGGGCTACACCGCGCTGGCCCGCACCCTGACCCAGCACAACCAGGAGCTCGGCATCACCCTGGCGGATGCCTTCATCCGCTGGGCCCGCTATCTGCCCGAGCTCGCCGCTGCGCCGGCACTGGTGGAGTATCAGGGGCCATCCACCCGGTAAGGATCTGCCGGGCCCCTTGGGGGTGGCCCGCCAGGTTGCTTTAGCCGGTTTTGTCAGAAAACGTGCCGCTTTCATGCCGTAAAGCGGCACTTTTACAAATTATTTCAAGCACATTCCCCTCGCCCATTGCATCGTGCTGTCAGGCTCGGCAAGATAGGCCCGCTTTCGAGACTTCCCAGCAGGAACAGGTCACCCATGAATCATGCCATCCGTTTTACCCCTCCTCGCGTCAATCCGGGCCTGCGGCCGCTGGTGATCCTGCTCACCGGCTTGTTGGCCTTGCTGTTCTGCCTGCGCAACCCGCTGTTCCACGGCATGGCGCCAGGCTTCGACGCCTCGCTGTTTGCGGTGATGGGCAAGATGTGGAGCGAAGGGGGCGTGCTGTACCGGGACATGATCGACATCAAGGGCCCCATGATCTTCGCCCTCGACGCCCTCGGCTACGGCCTTGGCGGCTTCTTCGGGATCTGGCTGCTGGAGTGGGCACTCTGCTGGCTGGGGCTGCTGGCCAGCTGGCAGGCGTTCGGTCAGCTCGGCCTCTCGCTGCGTGCCCGGCTCGGCAGCATGCTGGCGGTACTGGCGCTCTACGGCACCCGCTACTATTACGGCAACATGACCGAGGACTGGACGTTCCATCTGGCCCTCATCGCCCAGTGGGCCTTCATCACCATGCTGCTGGACAAGCGCTGCAGCTGGGGACCGGCGCTGGTGGCCGCGCTCACCTTTGCCATCGTCGCCTGGATGCGCACCAACAACGGCGCCTTCTGGGGTGCCTGGTATCTGGTGCTGTTCTGCCACTGGTGCCTGCGCGAGCAGTGGCGCTGCGCCCTCTCCCTGCTCTGCTCCAGCCTGCTGGGGCTGGCACTGGTTGGCGGCCCGCTGCTGGCCTACTTCCAGCATCACAACCTGCTGGCCGAATTCAAATACTACGCCTTCGACATCTTCTTCGAGGGGAGCTATGGCAACGGCTTCTCGCCGGATGTGGGCAGCGTCGGCCTGCTGCGTACCGGCCTCATCATGCTGTTGCCCGCCTTCATCGTGCTGATGATGGGGCGCCGTCAGGAGTGGTATCTGCCGGCCCTGTGCGCCACCCTGTTTGGGGTCATCTTCACCCTGATCGCCAACTCGGTCTCCGGCCACGTGTTCGATCACTACGATGTGCTCTATCTGCCGCTGGCCCTGCTACCGCTCGCCTGCCTGCTGGATCGCAGCGAACAGCAAGCCGATGGCCTCGGCCTGCTCTGCATCTCGCTGGTGGTGCTGACCGCCAGCTGGCTGCTGGCCCAGCAGCTGGGTTACGGCTGGAGCACCAAGGAGTGGTCGCTGGAGCGGGTGCGTGAAGTGCTCGGCAACAGCCTGTTGTGGGCCCTGCCGGTGCTCATCCTGGTGCCCCTGTGGCGTGCCTGGGATGTGCGCAGCGCCACCCCCTGGCTCGCTTCGCTCGCCATGCTGGCCCTGCTGCTCAACAACGCCTGGGAAGGCACCCTGAAGGGCACGCCGTTCAACCCGCCGGCCCAGGTACGGGTCGATCGGATCAAGGCCGAGACCAGCCCCACCGACAAGATCTGGGTGGACGGCATCCAGCCGCAATATTACCTCTGGACCGATCGCCAGCCGGCCTCCGCCTACCTGTTCTTTGCCAACGTCAACCCGCCCTACGACGTGCGTGAACGGGTGCTGGCCGATCTCAAGCGCCAGAGTCCCAAGTTCATCATCGCCAAGCCGGATCGGGTGGCCGATGAGCTCAAAAAGCCCAGCTCCCCCTCCAGCCTCGCCTTCTATCAATATCTGGTGAGCCAATATGAAGAGGTGGATCCGGGCCTCTATCGCAGACGCTGAGCCCCCCTTCCCCGAAAAGGGCCGTCATCCCGCGATGACGGCCCTTTTCATTGCGCCAACGCAGGCAAGGCCCGAAACGGTAGGCAAGCGGCGACGCGCTGACTACAATGGCGCTCTTTTGATATGACGAGTAATGCAGACATGGCGGAACTGACCTACCTCGGTGGCTACCCCGAGCCCCTCAAGGCCCAGGTGCAACAGCTGATCGCGGCGGGCAAGCTGGGAGACGTGCTGGCCAAGCGTTATCCAGAGACCCATCTCATCCAGAGTGACAAGGCGCTGCTCGCCTACACCATGGAGCTGAAGAACCGCTACCTGAAAAGCTCGGCGCCACTTTCCAAGGTGATCTTCGACGGCAAGATCAACGTGATCAAGGATGCCCTCGGCCTGCACACCTATGTGAGCCGGGTGCAGGGCAGCAAGCTCAAGGCCAAGAACGAGATCCGCATCGCCGCCCTGTTCAAGGAGGCCCACCCGGCCTTCCTGAAGATGATCGTGGTGCACGAGCTGGCCCACCTGAAGGAGAAGGATCACAACAAGGGCTTTTATCAGCTCTGTCAGCATATGGAGCCGGACTATCATCAACTGGAGTTTGATCTGCGGCTCTGGCTCACCTGGCGCGATCTCGAACGGGCCACGCGCTGATCCCGACTGTTTCAAGGAGGAGACATGACTTCATTGCGCCGTTACCTTGCCGTGCGCCACTCAGGCCGGCACCGACCGCTCGGCCGCTGGCTGGTGGCGCTCCTGTTGCTGAGCCCCTGGCTGCAAGCCGCCGAGCGTTGGCAGAGCGATGCCTATCTCACCGAGAGTTTCTTCGAGGTCGCCATGAAGCGGGAGTACGGCCACGAACAGAACGTGCACTTCTCCCGCTGGGAACAGCCCATCCGGCTCAAGCTGGTCAACGAATTTGGCGACAAGGCGCTGCAAAGCGAGGTGGTCAAAATACAGAGTCAGCATCTGGCCGGCATCATAGGTCGTCCCATCGCCCTGGTCAGCGAGCGGCCCAACATCACCCTGATCATGACCGAACGCGCCAAGATGGCGAGCTGGGCCAAGCGCACCATGGGGCAGGATGCCTCCGTCAAGACCGCGCTCAAGGAGGGGCTCTGCATGGCCAACTTCACCACCAATACCCGCCGCGAGATGGCCCGCGCCACCATCATCATTCCGGTGGATTACAGCCGGGCCAAGGGGCGCTTTCTCGACTGCGTGGTGGAAGAACTCACCCAGGTGATGGGGTTGCCCAACGATTCGGACAAGGTGTTCCCCTCCATCTTCAACGACAACAGCATCGACAGCTTTCCGACCGGGCTCGATTACGTGCTGCTCAAGCTCGCCTATCACCCGGCCCTGCAGGCCGGCATGACGGCCAGCGAAGTGCGGGCCGCCCTGCCCGTCGCCCTCAAGGCACTGCGCGCCAGCGGCGACATCGCCCAGGCCGATCAGCGGGTGCAGATAAACAGCCTCAAACGCTGGGCCGGGCTTTGACGGTTGAGGATCAAAGGCTGAGTGCTGACGCACCATCAGCTCGGGAGCTCATCCCTGCAGCAACAAAAAACGCAGCCTTTGGCTGCGTTTTTTGTTCGGCAAGAGAGGCGCTAGATAAAATCTCGGCCACCATGCTCAGGAGGCAACACTCTCCGGCATCCAGCTGTCGGCATTCTCCCACACCTCCTGCACCATGGCTTCTGCCAGCTCCTTGTCCTCCTTGCTGGCGCGGCTGACCGTCAATGCCATGGCGCTGCCGGGGGCGACCCGCACATGCAGATCGGGGAATTTCTCGCCCAGTTGCTTGAGCAGCTCCTGACGCAGCGCCTCCATGGTCGAGGTGGGCACCTGATGTTTTTTGTCGATGATGATTTCCAGACGCATAGGATACTTCTCCATGATTTATAACTGTATTTTTATACAGTAAAAATCAAAAGTAAAGTGCGTCATCAACCTCTTGTTGCCAACCCTGCTGCGGCATCACCAAACCCGACCGGTTACCCTGCTTGCCGGAGAGGCAGAACCTCGCTCGGTGGTATTACCCCATCACCACACAAGACAAAAAATTGTTGATATCTATTCTCAACAAAGGCATGATTTATTTGTTATGTTATAACAATCAAATCATGAGGCCAGCATCATGCGTCCCGACATTCACCCCGAGTACCGTCAGGTTCTGTTCCACGACCTGACCGCCAATACCTATTTTCTGGTGGGTTCCACCCTCAAGACCGATCGCACCAAGCGGTGGGAAGACGGCAACACCTACCCCTATGTGACGCTGGATGTCTCCAGTGCGTCACACCCCTTCTATACCGGCAAGCAGAAGCAGGTCAGCAAGGAAGGTCAGGTCGCCCGCTTCGGCCAGCGTTTCGGTCAGTTCTTCAACAAAGGAAAAACGCAGTCATGAAAGTCCTCTCCTCCCTCAAATCGGCCAAGTCGCGCCACCCCGATTGCCAGATTGTCCGCCGCCGCGGCAAGCTGTTCGTGATCTGCAAGAGCAACCCCAGGTTCAAGGCCCGTCAGCGCTGATCCGCAGCCTCATAAAAACAAGGCCCTCATGCGAGGGCCTTGTCCATTTATCACTCCGGCATCACGCCGAATCTGCCGCTGTTGAAGTCATCGATGGCCTGCACTATCTCCTCATGGCTGTTCATCACGAAGGGGCCGTGACCCACGATGGGCTCCTCGATGGGCTCACCGCTCAGCAGCAGCACAGTGGCGTCGCTGTTTGCCTCGATCAGCACCTGCCGCCCTGCCCGGTCCAGCACCACCATCTGCGCCTCACGGGCGATGGCACTGCCGTTGACCTGCACGGTCCCCTTGAGCACGATGAGCGCGCCGGTCCAGCCTTCGGGCAACTCGAGTGTGCTGACACTGCCCTGCACCAGACGCAGATCCCAGACATGCAGCGGGCTGAAGGTATGGGCCGGGCCACGGACCCCCTCAAACTCGCCGGCGATGACCCGCACCGACCCCGCGTCGCTGGCCAGTGCCACGGTCGGAATATCGCCCGCCAGGATGGGCTGGTAGCCGGGCGGCGTCATCTTGTGCCGACTCGGTAGATTCACCCACAACTGCACCATCTCCAGCTCACCGCCCGACTCACTGAAGGCCGGGGCATGAAACTCCTCGTGCAGGATACCGGCGCCGGCAGTCATCCACTGCACGTCACCCGGGCCTATCACGCCGCCCCGACCGGTCGAATCCCGGTGCGCCACTTCGCCCTTGTAGACGATGGTCACCGTCTCGAAACCGCGATGAGGGTGTTCACCCACCCCGCGCGGCCGGCTGGTCGGCGTAAAGTTGGCCGGGCCGGCATAGTCGAGCAGCAGGAAGGGGCTCAGCTGCTTGCCGTGGCTGTTGTAGGAGAAGAGAGAGCGTACGGGAAAGCCGTCGCCTACCCAGTGAGGACGGGGTGCGCTGTAAACGCCGAGGATCTTTTTCATCTGTCGCTCCTGACATATCCGGTGGAATTGAACACTGGAGACAGCATAGTTTCGAGACGAACAGGTGGGTAGACTGCTAAATTGGGCATCAGCGTCCTATTTTTGGAACGATGAGGCATCCTATGCAGGATCTGAACGATCTCTACTACTTCGTCCAGGTGGTGGATCACGGCGGTTTTGCCCCCGCCGGCCGCGCCATCGGCATGCCCAAATCCCGCCTCAGCCGCCGGATAGCACAGCTCGAAGAGCGGCTCGGCGTACGGCTGCTCCAGCGCTCGACCCGTCAGTTTGCGGTGACCGAGCTGGGCCGCACCTATTACGAGCACTGCAAGGCGATGCTGGTGGAGGCCGAGGCGGCGCAGGCCGCCATCGAGATGACCCGGGCCGAGCCCTGCGGGCTCATCCGCATGAGCTGCCCCATCGCCCTGTTGCACACCCATGTCGGCCCCATGCTGGCGGATTTCATGGCCCGTCACCCGCAGATCAGGGTCGAACTGGAAGGGACCAATCGGCGGGTCGACCCCATCGCCGAAGGGGTCGATGTGGCCATCAGGGTCAGGCCGCCACCGCTGCAGGACAGCGAGCTGGTGATCCGGATACTGGCGCAGCGTCGCCAGTGCCTGGTGGCCAGCCCGGCACTCGTCGCACTGCGGGGCTTGCCCGCCGCGCCGGCGGATCTGCACGGCTGGCCCAGCATGGGGCTGGGGGCGCCGCGGCAGCACTACCTCTGGTCGCTGTTCGGGCCGCAGGGGGCACATGCCGACCTCACCCACCAGCCCCGCTTCGTCACCACCGACATGGTGGCGCTGCGCAGTGCGGCGCTGGCCGGGGTCGGGGTGGTACAGTTGCCCCTGTTGATGGTGCAGGAGCAGCTGACCGCCGCCACCCTGGTCAAGGTGGTGCCTGCCTGGGAGCCGAAGCCCGAGCTCATCCACGCCGTGTTCCCCTCCCGGCGCGGCCTGCTCCCCTCGGTGCGGGCCCTCATCGACTATCTGGTGGAGCGCTTCGCCGCCATCGACGAGGAGTGATGAAGAAAGCAGCGGCCCCCTGCCCCAGGCAGCCACCCCCTCATGGGGTGAACGCTGATGGGACAAGATGGGCCGCAGCCTCAGGCAAGAGGCATCACAGCGGGGTGGCGCATTTGCGGTATTCGGTGGGGCTCACCCCCACCCGCTTTCGAAACACCCGCGAGAAGTAGAGCTGATCGTCATAGCCCACCTGCTGGCCTATGGTGGCCACCGACAGCGGTGTGGTCTGCAGCAGCAACTTGGCCCGCATGATGCGCTGATCCTCGCGCCAGCGCACTATGCTCACCCCCACCTGCTCGCGAAACAGGTGGGCGAGGCGCGAGGGGGACAAGAACACCTGCTCCGCCAGCGCCTCCACCGAGATCTCGGCGCAGAGCGACTCGCTTAAGATCTGGCACGCCTGGTGAACTCTGTGGTCGATGGCGGGATAGGCATCCAGGGAGGAGGCTTCGTAGCAGCGAATCAGCAGCCGCTCCAGCAGGTTCATGGCCAGCTGCTCCGACATGGGTCGCAGCTGCTGGTGGGTCTCTTCGATGTCGAGGAACAGGGCATCGAACTCGGCGAGCAAGGCGGCGTCCGCCAGTTGCAATCGCCCCACCCGCTCCGTCACCTGCGGCCACTTGAGCCAGTCGGCCCAGTAGGCCCGCGGCCGGAAATAGACCCAGCGGTGGTACCACGCTTGCGCATCCGGCGCCCGGCCGTAATGGTGCACCGCCGCCGGTGGAAACAGCAGCAGATCGCCAGGCTCCACGGTAAAGGCCTGCTCCCCCTGAAAGATCTGCCCCTTGCCCCTGATGGTCAGATTGACGATGAAGCCCTTCATCCCCAGGGGCCGGTCGATGATGAAGTCGAGCGCACTCCCCTGCTCGATGGGGGTCATGCCCGAGACCAGGAAGACGTCGAAGGCATAGCCCGGCAGCAGGGGATTGAGTTGTTTCGGCTTCTCTTTTTGCATCGAGGACATGGCGGAAAACAGCGCTTGGGTAAAAAAATCGGCTTGGGCCATTGTAAAGACTCACCTTGGGAACGCGCTATCCGGCGCGCGGCGCCGTGTGAAATTGGTGAACTGGCTCACAACGGGATGCATCGTACGCCAGGGGCAACCCTCGGCAGGCCCGCAGCGCGCGGGCCTGCTCCGGTTGGACAGGGATCAGATGCGCGCCTTGCGTACCTGCTTGTAGCGGTCGAACAGCACGGCCGCGAGCAGGATGAGGCCACGCACCACGTACTGGGCAAACGGGGAGATGTTGAGCAGGTTCATGGCGTTCTCCATCAGCCCCAGGATCAGCACCCCGGCGATGATGTAGGAGATCTTGCCAATGCCCCCCTTCATGGAGACCCCGCCCAGCACGCAGGCGGAGATCACCACCAGCTCGAAACCGATGGAGGTCATCGGCTGACCCGAGGTCATGCGCGAGGCGAGTATGATGCCGGCGATGGAGGCAATCAGCCCGGTCATGGTGAAGATGATGATCTTGGTGCGCACCACGTTGACCCCGGCCAGGCGCGCCGCCTCCTCATTGCCCCCCATGGCCAGGGTGTTGCGGCCGAAGGTGGTCTTGTTGAGCAGCAAGCCGAACAGCACGAAGCAGACGGCGGTCAGCCAGACCGGGGTCGGGATGCCGAGCAGGGCGGAGTTGCCGAGCTCGAAGAAACGCTCCTCGACGATGCCCACCGCCTTGCCGTCGGAGATGATGTAGCCGACCCCGCGCGCCATCTGCATGGTGGCGAGGGTGGTGATGAGGGCGTTGATCTTGAATTTGGCCACGACGATGCCGTTGATGAGGCCAAACAGCACTCCCACCGACATGCCGGCCAGGATGCCCACCGTGATGCTCTCGGTGGCGTTGATGCCCACCGCGCAGGCGACGCCGGAGCAGGCCACCACGGAGCCCACCGACATGTCGAACTCGCCGGAGGCGAGGCAGAACAGCATGCCGCAGGCCACCATGCCCGACATGGAGACGGCGAGCCCGAGCCCGCGCATGTTGATCAGGCTGGCGAAGTTGGGCACCAGCACACAGGCCAGCAGGAACAGGATGGCGAAGATCACCAGCATGCCGTATTGATCCCAGACGCGGGCCAGTTGCAGGCGGGAGCCGCTGGCCGTCGCGGCGCTGGCGGCCTGGCCGACTGAGGTAGTAGTTGTCATGGTATTTCTCCTGAAAATTCCGGGTGCTATCTCGTTGCGGTCAGCAGATCAACGGGCCGGCATGGCCAGATTGAGCGCCTTGACCTCGTTGGCCTCGTCGTGGGAAAGCTCGCCGGCGATCTCCCCCTCCCGCATGACCATGATCCGGTCCGCGATGCCCAGTACTTCCGGCAGCTCGCTGGATACCACCACCACGGCGATGCCCACCTTGGCCAGATCGTAAATCACGTTGTAAATCTCGTTCTTTGCCCCGACGTCGATGCCGCGGGTCGGCTCGTCGAGCAAGATGACCTTCATGTCCTCGGAGAGCCAGCGCCCCAGAATGGCCTTCTGCTGGTTACCGCCGGAGAGGTTCATGATGGCCTGCTGGGGAGACGGGGTCTTGACCCGCATGTCGCGGATCCGCAGCCTCGCGTTCTCGTCCTCCCACTGCTGGTTGATCCAGAAGCCCCCCCACGCGTGGTGACGGCGGGCACTGATGTTGATGTTCTCCTGCACCGAGTGGATGGGGATGATGCCAAGCGCCTTGCGATCCTCGGTACAGAGCATGATGCCGCTGCGAATGGCGTCGATGGGGCTGCCGATGACCACCGGCTTGCCAAATACCGCTATCTCACCGCTGTGCATCTTGTCGGCGCCGAAGATGAGCTTCATCAGCTCGCTGCGCCCGGCCCCCACCAACCCGAAGATGCCGAGGATCTCCCCGCGTTTGACCTCGAACGATACCGGCGCCTTGAGCCCAGGTCCCATCAGGTTCGCCACCTTGAGGCCCGCCTCACCGAGCGGCCTTGGGCTGTAGCCATAGATGTCGGTCAGCTCGCGCCCCACCATGGTCTTGACCAGCAGATCTCGGTCCACCTCGGCCATGGAGGCGAAGGTACGCACGAACTGGCCGTCCTTGAATACCGTGATGGCGTCGCACAGGGCGAAGATCTCGTCCATCCGGTGGGAGACGTAGAGAATGACCTTGCCCTCGTCGCGCAGCTGACGGATGACCCGAAACAGCTGCTCGATCTCGCGCGACGACAGACTGCTGGTCGGCTCGTCGAAGGCGATGACGCTGGCGTCCCGGGTCAGCGCCTTGGCGATCTCCACCATCTGCCATTGCCCCAGTGACAGGTACTTGAGCGGCGTCTCGGGGGAGACATCCATGCCGAGGCGCGCCAGCTGCCTGGCCGCATCCTGATAGAGCTGCTCCCGGTCGATGACCCCGCGCCGGGTGGGCAGCTGGCCGAGGTAGATGTTCTCGGCCACCGTCATCTCGGGCACCAGGTGCAACTCCTGATAGATGATGGCGATCCCGCTCTCCAGCGCATCGACCGTGCTCTGAAAGACCCGCTCCTGGCCGGCCAGCTTCACCACTCCGGTGGTGGGCGACTGAAAACCGCTCAGGATCTTGAGCAGGGTGGACTTGCCCGCGCCGTTTTCCCCCATCAGCGCGTGCACCGTGCCCTGCTGGCAGCAGAAGGAGACGTTCTTCAGCGCCTTGACGCCGGGAAACTCCTTGCTGATGCCGCAAAACTCCAGATAAGGAACTGACTGATTCATGTTTCACTCCAGCCGACCGGCATGGCGCACTGCGCCATGCCGGTCTCGGTGTCAGGGTTTAGATGGCGTCAATCACAGACCTTTCTTCTGCAGCTCGACCTTGAAGTTGTCGCGGGTGATGAGCACCACGTCGGTCACCTCGGTGAACTTGGCCGGCTCGGCGCCGTTGACCACCCAGTCATGGAGCATCTGGATGCTCTTGTAACCGTGCACGTCCGGGCTTGGCAGCAGGGAGCCGAGGAAGCCGGTGGCGCTGGACTTGGAGAGCTCGTTCACCGCATCCACCCCGTTGATGCCGATGCCGATGACGTTCCCGGCCTTGAAGCCCTGCCCTTCGGTGGCGCGCACGCCGCCCAGCACAGTGTTGTCATTCATGCCGACGATGAGCCAGTTCTTCACCTCGGGGTGCTGCACCAGCATGGAGTTGGCGGCATCCAGCGCCCCCGGAATGTCGTTGGCCTTGGTCGGCGAGCGGTAGATCTGGGCCTCGGGGAAACCGGCGGCCTTGAGTGCGCTCAGGGAGCCTTCGACCCGGCGGCGGGCGGTGTCGAGCTCGTCGGCGGTGATGGCAAGCACCCCGGTCGCCTTCACGTCCCACTGACGCTTTTGCATCTCCTTGTAGAGCTCCTGGCCCTGGCGTTCACCAATCTTGGTGGCGGCCATCATCACCAGCGGCACCTGCTCCATGGGCTGGCCCTTGGCGTTGACGAACTGGTCGTCCACCGTGATGACTTTCAGATCCATGCTGTTGGCCTTGGCCATGATGGCGGCCCCGAGCTTGGGATCAGGGGTGCAGATGACGAAGCCCTTGGCGCCGTTGGCCGCCAGGCTGTCGATGGCATTGAGGGTCTTCTCGCCATCGGGGACGGCGATCTTGATCACCTCGAAGCCGAGATCCTTGCCCGCCTTGTCGGCGAAGTTCCATTCGGTCTGGAACCAGGGCTCCTCCGGCTGCTTGACCAGATAGCCCAGCTTCAATGCCTCGGCAGAGAAAGCAGAATTTGCCATACCAAGGGCAAACCCCATTGCGATCATGCTGTTAACGATTTTGTTCATGCGAGTGTCTCCAGGTGTTCTATCAATCCATGTATCCACGCAGTACTGCTCCTTGAGCCAATCAAGTCACAGCCATATAAAAACATGCTTAAACAGGACGTTATTGTTGTTGCTAGTTGAGCGAACCAAGTTGTAATCGTTTTCACATGGAAAAATGGAGAGCAGGATCACGCCATGAAATTGCAGCCGTTTTGTCTATGTTTTCAGCAAAATAATCACATAGCGGATCTTCGATAGCCGTCACCCTCTTGCCGGCATAGCGTTTAAATCCATATTTCCAGCAGCCAATGGCTAACCGCCCGTCCGGTCCATCTCCTATGGTTCCTCACCAGTCACCCCTCATTGATGGTCAGGAGCACTTATGTCTGAGCACCCCAGGTCCGAGCAGATCACCATCGGACTCGATTTCGGCAGCGATTCAGTCAGGGCACTCGCCGTGCGCTGCCACGACGGCGCCGAGCTGGCAACCCAGGTCGTCTATTACCCGCGCTGGCAGGCCGGTCGTTACTGTCAGCCGGTCACCAACCAGTTTCGCCACCACCCCCTCGACTATCTGGAATCCATGGAGCAGGCGGTGGTCGCGGTAGTGAGCCAGCTCACCCCGAGTCAGCGCGCCGCCGTGCGCGGCATCGGGGTGGACAGCACAGGCTCCACGCCGGCCCCCATCGACGAGGAAGGCCGTGTGCTGGCCCTGCGTCCGGAGTTTGCCGACAACCCCAACGCCATGTTCGTGCTGTGGAAGGATCACACCGCCATCGAGGAGGCCGAGGTCATCACGGCGCTGTGCCACGGCGGCCAGTTCCCCGACTACAGCCGCTACATCGGCGGGGTCTACTCCTCCGAGTGGTTCTGGGCCAAGATCCTGCACGTCTCCCGCAGTGACGCGGCGGTGCGCGCCGCCGCCTGCAACTGGGTCGAGCTGTGCGACTGGGTCCCCGCCATCCTGAGCGGCACCCAGGCCCCGGCCGACATCCGGCGCGGGCGCTGCTCCGCCGGCCACAAGTCCCTCTGGCACCCGAGCTGGGGCGGCCTGCCCCCCGCCGAATTTCTCAACGCCTTGGATCCGCTGTTGACCGAGGATCTCGACTACCCCCTCTTTACCGACAGCTGGACCGCCGATCTGCCGGTCGGCACCCTGACCCCCGAGTGGGCGGAGCGGCTGCATCTCTCCTGCGAGGTGGTGATCGCCGGCGGGGCCTTTGACTGCCACATGGGGGCAGTGGGGGCCGGGGCCGGCAACAATGCGCTGGTCAAGATAATAGGCACCTCCACCTGCGACATCCTGATCGCCGACGAAGCCACCATCGGTGATCGGGCCATTGCCGGGATCTGCGGCCAGGTGGACGGCAGCGTGGTGCCGGGCATGGTGGGACTGGAGGCGGGACAATCGGCGTTCGGCGACATCTATGCCTGGTATCAGCGCCAGCTCGGCTGGCCGCTGGAGAGCCTCGCCGCCCAGTATCCGGAGCTGCGCACCGCCATCGAGGCCCACAAGCGGGAGCTGCTGCCAAGCCTTGCCGCCGCCTGGGAGCAGCAGCGCGATCTGGCCCACCTGCCGGTGGTGCTCGACTGGTTCAACGGTCGCCGCACCCCATATGCCAACCAGCGTCTGCAGGGCACCGTCACCGGGCTCAACCTCGGCACCGATGCGCCCGATCTGTTCGGTGCCCTGGTGGCTTCCACCGCCTTCGGGGCCCGCAGCATCATGGAGTGCATGACCAGTCAGCAGGTGCCGGTGGAGCAGGTGATCGCCCTTGGCGGCATCGCCCGCAAGTCGGCCACCGTGATGCAGACCTGCGCCGACGTGATGAACAGGCCCATCCAGGTGGTGGCCTCGGATCAGTGCTGCGCCCTGGGGGCTGCCATCTTTGCCGCCGTGGCCGCCGGCATCCACGCCGATGTGGCCAAGGCCCAGTACCACATGGCGAGCGCCGTGGAGCGCACCCACCAGCCTGACCCTGAGCGGGTCGCCGAATACGAGCGCCTTTACCAGCGCTACCTCGCCTGGGGCGCTGCCGCCGAGCCGCTTTACAACCGGGGGATTTCGGCATGAACCTCAAGATGCTCAAGGAGCAGGTGCTCGTCGCCAACCTGGATCTGCCGCGCCACGAGCTGGTGACCTTCACCTGGGGCAACGTCAGCGGCATCGACCGAGAGCGCAACCTGGTGGTGATAAAGCCGAGCGGCGTCAGTTACGAGCGGATGCTGCTCGAAGACATGGTGGTGCTGGATCTGGCGGGCAAGCAGGTGGAAGGCGCCTTGCGCCCCTCCTCCGACACCGCCACCCACCTGGTGCTCTATCGCGCCTATCCGGAGCTTGGCGGCGTGGTGCACACCCACTCTACCCACGCCACCGCCTGGGCTCAGGCGGGGCGTGCCATCCCCATTTTCGGCACCACCCAGGCCGACTACTTTCACGGCGAGATCCCCTGCTCGCGCCTGCTTACCCCGGGTGAGGTCGAGGAGGATTACGAGGGGCTGACCGGTCATCTCATCGTCGAGACCCTCAAGCAGACCCCCATCCTCACCATGCCGGGGGTGCTGGTGGCCAACCACGGCCCCTTCAGCTGGGGCAAGAGCGCCGAGGATGCGGTACACAACGCCGTGGTGCTGGAAGAGGTGGCCCGCATGGCCTGGCTCACCGGCCAGATCAACCCTGCGGCCCGCCCCCTGCCCGATTACCTGCTGGAGAAGCACTACCAGCGCAAACATGGCAAACACGCCTATTACGGCCAGACAAAAGCATAAAGAGGACACCAAGATGGAATTGATGAAACAGCTGGAAGTGTGGTTCCTGGTCGGCAGCCAGCACCTGTATGGCGCCGCCACCCTGAAGCAGGTGGCCGATCACGCCCACACCATCACCAGCCAGCTCAACGAGCGCGCCGGCCTGCCGGTCAAGATAGTGCTCAAACCCACCGGCACCACACTCGACGAGATAAGCGCGGTGGCCCGCGATGCCAATCACGACCAGCGCTGCATCGGGCTCATGGTGTGGATGCACACCTTCTCCCCCGCCAAGATGTGGATCCCGGCGCTGAGTCAGTTGCAAAAACCCCTGTTGCAGTTCCACACCCAGTTCAACCGGGATCTGCCGTGGAACGAGATCGACATGGACTTCATGAACCTGAACCAGACCGCCCATGGCGGCCGTGAGTTCGGCTTCATGGGTGCCCGCCTGCGCCTGCCGCGCACCGTGGTGGTCGGTCACTGGCAGGATGAAGAGGCCCACCGTAAGCTGGGCAACTGGATGCGGGTCGCCGCCGCCATTCACGACAGCCGCCACCTGAAGATCGCCCGCTTTGGCGACAACATGCGCAACGTGGCGGTCACCGAGGGCGACAAGATTGAGGCCCAGATCCAGTTCGGCTATCAGGTGAACTACCACCCGGTCGGCGACCTGGTAAAGGTGATCGATGCCGTGCCTGCAAGCGACATCGAGGCGCTGCTGGCCGAATACGAAGAAACCTACACCCTGACCGAGGCGGTGCAGGCGGGCGGGGTGCTTCGCGCCTCCCTCTATGAGGCGGCGCGCCAGGAGCTGGGAATGAAGAAATTCCTCACCGACGGCGGCTTTGGTGCCTTCACCACCACCTTTGAAGACCTTCACGGCCTCCACCAGCTGCCGGGGCTCGCCTGTCAGCGCCTGATGCAGCAAGGTTTTGGTTTTGGGGCAGAAGGGGACTGGAAGACGGCCGCCCTGCTGCGCACCCTCAAGGTAATGGGGGCCGGACTTGCGGGTGGCACCTCCTTCATGGAGGACTACACCTACCACCTGGAGGCGGGCAACAACCTGGTGCTGGGTGCCCATATGCTGGAGGTCTGCCCCTCCATCGCCGCCGATAAACCCGTGCTGGATGCCCAGCACTTAGGGATAGGCAAGAAGGCAGACCCGGCCCGCCTGCTGTTTGCGGCCCCCGCCGGCAAGGCAGTCAACGCCAGCCTGATCGATCTGGGCAACCGCTTCCGGCTGGTGGTCAATCAGCTGGAAGTGGTGGACCTGCCAGAGGCCATGCCGAAACTGCCGGTGGCCAGCGCCCTGTGGCAGCCCATGCCGGACCTGCAGACCAGCGCCGAGGCCTGGATCCTGGCGGGCGCCGCCCACCACTCGGTATTCACCCAGTCGGTGGATATCGAGCAACTGCGTACCTTCGCCGACCTCATGGGCATCGAGTGCGTGGTCATCGACGAGCACACCCGCATCCCCGAGCTCAAGCAGACCCTGCAGTGGAACGAGGTCTACTACAAGCTCTGCCACTGAGCCCGCCACCAGAAAAGCTGGACAGCCCCGCCAACGGGGCTGTCTCTTTGTACTCTCTCCCCCGTACCTCTTTTTCTCCTGCCACTGGCGCCTGCCTGCCCAATAAAGCGGCAGCCGGCTGGTCTGCCCTTCGTTCTGCCTGCGCTATGGTTTACCATGCAGGCAACCGAGGTGCATGGCACCCCCACCCTGGCGCCAGGCGCCACCGTCATCGGATATCCCTCTCGAGCAACATGAGCAAAACAGCACACGCCGGCAGCGAGCCGACCTTCTACTTCCACGACTACGAGACCTTCGGCATCAGCCCGGCCAAGGACAGACCGGCGCAGTTTGCCGGCATTCGTACCGATGCGGATTTCAACCTCATCGGCGAGCCACTGGTCATCTATTGCAAGCCACCGGCGGATTACCTGCCGGAGCCGGAAGCGTGCCTGATCACCGGCATCACGCCGCAAAAGGCGATGAAGGACGGGTTGTGCGAGGCGGATTTCATTCGTCAGATCCACGAGCAGTTCGCCACCCCGGGCACCTGCGTGCTGGGCTACAACAGCATCCGCTTCGATGACGAGGTGACCCGCTACACCCTCTATCGCAACTTCTATGACCCCTATGCCTACGCCTGGCAGAATGGCAACTCCCGCTGGGATATCCTCGACATGCTGCGCGCCTGCTACGCCCTGCGCCCGGAGGGGATCGAGTGGGCGTTTGACGAAGAGGGCAAGCCAAGCTTCAAGCTGGAGAAGCTCACCGTCGCCAACGGCGTGGCCCACGCCAACGCCCACGATGCGCTCTCCGACGTGCTGGCCACCATCGAGATGGCCAAGCTGGTGAAAAAAGCCCAGCCCAAGCTGTTCGGCTACCTGTTCGACCTTCGCAACAAGAACAAGGTGAAGGCCCTCATCGACGTGGTGACCATGAAGCCGCTGGTGCACGTCTCCGGCATGTTCTCCCCCTGGCAGGGGTGTGCAAGCTGGGTCTCGCCGCTCGCCTGGCACCCCAGCAACCAGAATGCAGTGATCATGGTGGATCTGACCCGCGACCCCACCCCGCTCATCGAGCTCACCAGTGAGGAGATCCGCGAGCGCCTCTACACCAAGAAAGAGGAGCTGGGGGATCTGGCCGGGATTCCGGTGAAGCTGGTACACATCAACAAGTGCCCGGTGCTGGCGCCGGCCGCCACCCTGACGGCGGAGCGTGCCGACCAGCTTGGCATCGACCGGGAGCAGTGCCGCAAGAGCCTGGATCTGCTCCGCGCCCACCCCGAAGTGCGGGAAAAGCTGGTGGAAGTGTTCAATCAGGAGTTTGCCGGCAGCAATGACGGCGACCCGGATACCCAGCTCTACGCCGGCTTCTTCGGTCACGGCGACAAGTCCACCATGGATCTGGTGCGCGCCACCCCGGCGGATCTGCTGGGCGAGCGGGAGTTTGCCTTCACCGACTCACGGCTGCCGGAGATGCTGTTTCGCTACCGTGCCCGCAACTGGCCGCACACCTTGAGCGAAGCGGAGCAAAAGCGCTGGCGCCTGCACTGCAGCGACTACTTCAGCCGCCGTCTGCCGGACTATGTGCCGCGCCTCGAGGCGCTGGCCGAGCAGAATCAGGGTAACGAACGGAACTTTGCCATCCTCAAGAGCCTCTATCACTACCTCGAAAATCTGTGAGATGTGACCCGCCTCACGGTTAAATGACTGTACGCTCCCCCACCCCGCGACATAATGGGAAGGGGAGCAAAGACTCCTGATGTTTCAATTATTTGTGCGCTAACATTGCACTAACGGCCGGTTGGCCTATCGACCCTTGGGGATGCCGCATCCGATGCGTTCAGGATTATCCGGTTTTGGTTTGCTCATCTGCGCCCTGCTGCCATCGGCCAGCATGGCGGGTGTGCGTTTTGATGTCCCCGACTACCTGTTGCAGTTGCCGCAGCAGACCTATCAGTTGATCGAGAGCAACTTCAGCCGCCTCTATCAGCAGACCGACTTTACCCCCCAGATCACCAACAGCTATTTCAACCGCTCCGATCTCTACAACTTCGTCGGCGTGCCGCTGGCCATCACCCCCCAGGCCGGTTTCCAGCTGGAGGTCTTCGGCCAGCTCTACAACCGTGCCTCCCAGAGCTATGTGCACATGAGCCAGGACATGTCGCTCTATCGGATGATCCGGGCCGACATGATGGGCAACACCAACGACGAGGTAGCCCTCGGCATGGGGCTCGGCATTCCGCTCACAGCGCAGCTCACCTTCAAGGCCCTGCTCTCCAGCAACGAGATCCCGGGCTATGGTGCAGCCAATTACGCCATCGGCTTCGAGTGGCGTTACTGACTCCGGTATAGCTGCTCCTTTCGCAATAGATTCAGGCTCCCGTGGGAGCCTGAATCATGATTGCCAGCCTGCTCAGCGGTAGCGGATCACCCGTCCCTCGCCCCCCTGCAGGATGAGCGCGGTGCCGACTGCCCCCTCATCCCAGAAATCTTCGCCCCCTGCCGGCAACAGGAACTCCTGAGGCTGCGCCTCCCAGTTGAAGAGGCAGAGCAGGGTGCCGCCCTCGGGCAGGCTCACCTCGCCGCAGGCAAAGTCCATCGACTCGAAACGGGCGCCAGGGGCGCGCGCCGCGCAAAGCTCGAGCAGCTTGCGCAGTTGCGCCGCCTGAACCTCGTCGAGATCCTGCAGCCTGTCCCCGGCCAGCATCATGCCGCCGCTTGCCACCAGCGCCGCCAGATGGAAGCGGTACTCGGCAGGGCTCGCCTGCTGGCTTGGCAGATCCAGCAAACAGATGCAGTCAGGATCCAGCGCCCACAGCCGGTCGTTCTGCCAGGCGCGGCAGAAGGCCTCGCGAGCGATCTGGCGATAACGATGACCGTTGCGCTCCACGTCATCGCTCACCCGCATGCCGTGCACCAGCCCAAGGCTTGGCCAGATGGGGGCGTTGCAGCCGAGCAGGAAGGCCCCCTCGCCCGCCCCGCGCAGGATGGCGGCCATGCCGCGTCGGTAGGCCTCCACCCGGGTGGCGGCCGGGTCGTGGAAGCGGCCGCCGTGGATGGCGCCCCAGAAGTTGGCGTCGAGCTTGAAGTAGTGGATGCCCCACTGCTCGCGCAGGGTACGAAACACCCGCTCGAGGTGAGCCTGCACCTCGGGGTGGGTGCCATCCAGCACATACCAGGGGGTGCAGCGCCAGCCGCCGTAGGTAACCCGCTCGGAGGGCAGCGGCAGCCCGTCATCCCCCTTCACGAACCAGTCGGGGTGATCCTGAAACACCTGGGAGCCGGGCTCGGCGATAAAGGGGGCCACCCAGAGCGCGGGCTCGCAGCCGGCACCTTTGATCTCGGCGGCCAGGGACGCCACCCCCTGCTCGAACTTGGCCGACGGGGTGAGCCAGTCGCCCATCTTGGCCTGATAACCATCGTCGATCTGCACGTAGCGCAGCGCCGGGAAGCGCTCGGCACGCACTTGCAGGTTCTCGCGAATGTCGGAGGCGCTCACGTCCGCATAGTAGTGATACCAGGAGCACCAGCCGCTGGGGCGCTCGCCGACCTGGCTGATCAGCGAGCCATGCTCGGCCTCGATCCGCTGTGCCAGCTCGGCCAGCAGTGCCTCCCGATCTTTCCCCTCGAGGCAGAGCAGCGCCTCGCTCTGCCAGAACTGGCCGGCAGGGAGCGCACGCCCCTCACCATTCATCAGGATCTGCAGCCGGCCATCGGGGTAGAGCCGAAACTCCCCGCCAAAGCGCTGACAACTGGCAAAGGCGAGCAGCAGCCAGCCCTTGTCATGCTCCACCAGCAGCAGGTTGTGCACCGTGTGATAACCCTGATCATCGGTGATGCGATAGACACCGGCATCGGGGCAACGGCCGACCGGCTGCGGCGCTTGCCAGCTGCCCATGGTCTGGGCCAGCATCTGGAAACCTTCGCCGTAGATGGCGCACGCGGGCGAGAGGCCGAGCTTGCCGTCAAACAGCGTCCAGTGCCCGACCCGGGCCTCGCTGCTGCCGGTGTTGTCGAGCCGCACCCGGCACAGGGGCCCCTCCCACTGGCGGGTTTGCAGCAACGAAGGGGGCAGATGGTGGTCGTCCGCCAGCTGGCGCAGGCGGGACAAGAGAGATGTCATGGCGACTCCTTGTGGTTCGAAAGGGTTCTATCTGAAAATCTTCAATTAAATCAGCCTCAAACGAACTGATTTCAGCTGTTATTGTTTTAATGCCGCGACCCGGCCTCTCTGGTAGACTGGCGTATTCCTTAGTTCACCGTTACCAAGATGGGGCTCCTGTGATCGCGCAACGTGCCTTGCTGTACCTTCGTGACTTTCTGGTCATCGTCGCCTGCCTGCTGGCGGGCAAAACCCTGGCAGCCATCCTGCCGTTCGCCTTCCCCGGCAGCATCATCGGCATGCTGCTGCTGTTCGTGCTGCTCTCCCTGCAACTGGTGAAACTGCACTGGGTCGAGCAGGGCGCCGGCCTGCTGCTGCGCCACATGGGGGTCTTGTTCGTACCGGTGGCAGTCGGGCTGGTGGCCTGGCTGGAGCCGCTGCGCCAATCCTTCGGCCTCATCATGCTCTGCATCGTGCTCGGGATCGTGCTGATCCTCGGCACCGTCGGCCGCCTCTACCAGAGGATGAACAAATGATCTTCTGGCTGGCCATTCCCTTGACCCTGGCGCTCTATTTCGCCACCCGGGCCCTCTATCGCAAGCTGCCCTGGCCCATCATCAACCCGGTGCTGGTGCCCACCGCCGTCATCATCGGCCTGCTGCTCTGGTTCGATCTGCCGCTGGAGCAGTACGAGAGCGGCACCCGCCCCATCACGGCACTGCTGGAGCCGGCGGTGGTGGCGCTGGCGCTGCCCCTTTATCAGCAGGCCCGCCAGATCCAGGCCAGGCTCAAGCCCATCCTAATCTGTACCCTGAGCTCGGTCTTGATCTCGGTCTGCACTACCTTGCTGATCGGTCATTTTATGGGCGCCGATCCGGCGTTGCTGGCCTCGCTCGCCACCAAATCCATCACCACGCCGCTCGCCATGAGCGTCAGCCAGTCCCTGGGCGGCATTCCAGCCATCGCTGCCGCCGTGGTGGTCGTCGTCGGGATCGTCGGCGCCCTGATCGGCTTCCCCCTGCTCAAACTGATGCGGGTCACCGACCCCGAAGCCCAGGGGCTGGCCATGGGGGCCTGCGCCCACGCCATCGGCACCGCCACCTCCGCCGAGCAGGGCATCACCCAGGGTGCCTTTGCCTCGCTGGCCATGGTGGTGTGCGGCATCCTCACCGCCGCCGTGGCCCCTCTGCTGTTTGCCATTTACCACTGGTTGAGCTGAAGAGCACCCTTTTCCGCGATGGCGGGCCTGCGGGCCCGCCGATGTGCGACCTGCCGCACAATTTGCACAAGACAAACGTTTCCATTACCATCCCCCTCCGTTTGCCCGTCAGGGCGTGAGCATGCTCACACATTTAGCCGAGCTTGCTCCCTACAATGGCCCCCCAATTGGCCTTTGAGGACACACTATGCATCCCCGTTTTGCCAAGCCACTCGATACCCTGTCCGCCCCGCTCAAGGCGGCGCTGCTGCCCATGCTGGGCGATGATTTCCAGGCTCGCTTCACCCCGGATCAGGTCGCCACGCTGAAGGCCGCCACCGGTCTTGACGATCGCGCCCTGCGCCTGGCCCTGCTGCCGCTGGCCGCCGCCTGCTCGGTGGCCCCCATCTCCAAGTTCTTCGTCGGTGCCATCGCCTGCGGCCTGAGCGGCAACTGGTATTTCGGCGCCAACATGGAGTTTGCAGGTCAGGGGCTGTTCCACTCGGTCCATGCCGAGCAGTCCGCCATCTCCAACGCCTGGCTGGGCGGCGAGACCGGCATCTCTGAAATCACCGTCAACTACACCCCCTGCGGTCACTGCCGCCAATTCATGAACGAGCTGAGCACCGCCAAGATCCTCAAGGTCTCCCTGCCGGATGACTTGAGCGCGCTGCAATCCTTCCTGCCCCACTCGTTCGGCCCGGCGGATCTGGACATCACGGACGCGCTGATGAGCCCGCAGGCCCACGACGAGCTCACGCTTGAGAGCGACGATCCGCTGTGGCAGGCCGCGCTGGCCGCTGCCCGCCAGAGCTACGCCCCCTACAGCCAGGGCTATGCCGCAGTGGCGCTGCAGTTCGCCGACGGTCGCATCTTCTGCGGTCGCTACGCCGAAAACGCCGCCTTCAACCCCAGCCTGCCACCGATGCAGATGGCCTGTGCCCACGCGGTGCTGGGCGGCGAGGATCTCGCCACCATCCGCCGCGCCGTGCTGCTGGAGAGCAAGGATGGCCAGATCAGCCAGCAGGACTCTGCCCGCGCCACCCTCAAGGCGCTCGGTTCGGTCGAGCTGGAGTATCAGGCGGTCTGACCTGCCGTTGCCTGAAACAACAAGGGGAGCCAGTGGCTCCCCTTGTTGTTTTGTGGTGATCGGCAGCAAGCCTGGCGGGCCCCGTCAGGACTCCCAGATGATGCTCTGGGAAGAGGACCAGGCGTCGCCGAGATCGGCATACTTCTGCTCCAGCAGGTGGCGGCGGATCTTCATGGTCGGGGTGAGCACCCCGTTCTCGATGTTCCAGGGGCTCTTCACCACCAGGATGCCGCGAATTTTGGCGTGGGACTCCAGCTGCTCGTTGACCCGGTTGCGGGCCGCCTCCAGCTGGGCGCTGACCTGATTGCGATCCCCCTTCATGGCGCTCTCCGCCAGCTGCACCAGCGCCACCGGCTGCGGCATGCCGTAGCCAATCACGCACAGCTGCTCGATGATGGGCTCCTGGCCGAGCAGCCCCTCGATGGGCACTGGCGCCACATACTTGCCCTTGGCGGTCTTGAACACGTCTTTCATGCGGCCGGTGATGGTGAGATAACCCTCCCGATCCAGCTTGCCCATGTCGCCGGTGTGCAGCCAGCCCTCTTCGTCGATGGCTTCACGGCTGTGCTCGGGATCCTTGTAGTAACCCAGCATCATCCCCTCGCAGCGACAAAGGATCTCCCCTTCGTCGGAGATCTTGATGGTGACCCCCGGCCCCGCCTTGCCGACCGTGCCTATCTTGTCGGCCCTGAACGGGTAGTTGAGGGTGGAGAAGGCGTGGTTCTCGGTCATGCCCCAGGCCTCGGTGATCTCGATACCGATGCTGTGATACCACTCGAGCAGGGCCGGTGCCACCGGCGCCGAGCCACAGCCCAGCACCCGCGCCTGATCCAGCCCCAGCCCCTTTTGCAGCTTGCGCTTGATGAGGCCCGACACGAACGGGATCTTGAGCAGTAGCTCGAGTTTCTTCTGGGGCAGTTTCTCGTGGATCTTGATGCGGAACATGGCCCATAGCCGTGGCACCGAGATGAACACGGTGGGACGGCAGCGCTTGACGTCCTCGATGAAGGTGTCGAGAGATTCGGGGAAGGCGATCTCGGCGCGGCCATAGAGGCTGCCGCCATAGACATAGACCCGCTCGGTGATGTGGGCCAGCGGCAGGTAGGAGAAGCCGCGATCCTGCTCGCACAGCCCGACCGCCTCCACCAGCTTCTCGCACGACCAGGCGTAGCGCTCGACGCTCAGCATGGCCCCTTTCGGCTTGCCGGTGCTGCCGGAGGTGTAGACCAGGCTCAGCAGGGAGTCCGGTGCCTGCACCGGGCTGTCCGGGATGGGTTCGTGTTGCTCCAGCAGATCGTCCCACTGATGGACCGCCGGCATGGTGTCATAGGGAAAGGCGATGCGCAGCAATTCGGCGGGTACCCCCGCCTCCTGGCTCTTCCAGTCATCGAGCTTGCCGACGAAAATCGCCTTGGCCTCGCTGTGACGCAGCACGTATTCGATGGTGTCGACGTTGGCGGTGGGATAGATGGGCACGCTCACGTACTGCCCCATCTGCATGGCGAGATCGGCGATGAACCACTGGGCGCAGTTCTTGGAGAGCAGCGCCACCTTGTCGCCGGCCACCAGCCCCAGCTGACGCAGCGCCGTCACCATGCGGCGGGCCTCGTCAGCCACCTCACCCCAGGTGAAGTCCAGGTATTCGCGGTTGATGGTTTGACGCAGATAGACTCGGTCAGGACACTGCCGCTCCCATTGGTAGAGCATTTCGAGCGGCAGTTTATTGGCAATACGCGAGAAGGAAGCCATAGTTTAATCCCTGAAACAAAAGGCGAAACTTATTATTAACCTTTCACTAACTTCGGGGAAGAATAAACTCAAACTTCTGTTTGAACTGTGTAACCGATCAAGCTTCTGCTTGTTGTTGCAAACGAATCCACATTGCCTGCACCAGCTTCTCATCCTGCTCGGAGAGTTCACCCTGCAGGATCGCCTCGTTCAGGCTGCGCAGCACATAACTCTTTACATCCCGCACCAGGGTCTTGCCTTCCAGCTCGGCCCGCGCCACCGCCAGCGAGATGTGGCCGCGCAGATACCCCCCGGCAAACAGCTCATCGTCGGTCGCCGTGGCCACCATGCCGTCTATCAGTCCCAACAACTTGTGCTCAAAATCATGAATCGTCATTTAACGCAGCCTCATTTTCCGGGGTTGCCGGCAAAATAATTCGGGGGAGTGGAACCGCGATCCGGTTGATCACGGCTCTCTGGCGCCAGGCCAGCCGCATCCTTGATGTCCTATTCCGGGTTGGCCACCGGGTAGATGACCTGATCCTTGTATCCCGTGGTGATCCGCAGATAACCACTTAACGACCGGTTCAGCGCCGGGTCATCGGTATCCACCAGCAAGGGCCTGCCCGCAAGGGCCGCCAGCTTGGCTTTGGTGGCCAGGACCTGGATCTGGTCCCGCCCGACGGCCCGCAACACCTCTGGACTCAGTTGCTGATTTCCGCGCCCAAACAGATGTCCCTGACCGCCGATCAGGGTAATGATCAGCCGGCAGTGACGGCCACGGATCCGGGTCAGGATCTCGGCGGCGGACAGATCCTGCCCGATAAGCCGGCCATTTTCCACCAGATCCACACCGAGCAGGGTATTTTCGAGGCCGAGCTCCGTCATGCAGGCCGCCACCGTGCTGCCGGAGCCCATCAGATAGAGGGTATCGGGCTCCATCTGCTCGACCACGCCGGCGGCGATGTCTGCCAGCACCAGCGCTTCAGACTCGCGCCCCCCCTGCTTAACCGCCTGCACATAGCGCAGATCGCCGGGCACCTGCAGCTGGCCGTAGTGGCGGGCGCGCACCTTGCCGGCGCGAAACGCCTCCTCGTCGATGTCCATCACCTCGGCATCCACCAGACTCAGCAGCTCGCCGGCGATCATCCGGGCCGCCACACGGCCGCTGGCGGCGGGGGTCACCCCATAGACCCCGGAGTGGATCTTGCAGCCGGCCGGAATGCCGAGCACGTGGCACGCCTCCCCCACCGCCGCGCAGATGTCCCGCGCGGTGCCGTCACCGCCGGCAAACAGCAGCAGATCGACGCCCGCCTCGCGCATCCGTTCGGCGGCGATACGGGTATCGGCCGCCGTAGTCGCTTCCGCCGCGGGCTGATGGACAATGCGGCAAGGCAGGCCGAGCTCGCTGGCAAGCTCGGCCCCCATCTCGCCCGCTACCGTCAGCAGCTCGAAGCGGTCCGCCAGTTCACACAGCGGCAGCAGCGCCTGCCGGGTCCGCTCGCAGGCCTTGGGGACGGCGCCACGGGCCAGCGCCTCGGCCACCATGCCGTCACTGCCCTTGAGACCGACCGCGCCGCCGATGCCGGCGACCGGATTGATGATGAGTCCTAAACGAAACATATGTCCCTCCCGTTGGATGGCCGCCATTTTTATCTTTTCCTGCCACTGGGACAAGCCATAACCCCCTGTTAGAATGCGCGGCTTCAACCCTCAATCAAAGTTCAACCAAGGTTCAATCATGCTGGAATGGATTGCAGACCCCTCCGCCTGGGTCGCGCTCGCCACCCTGACCCTGCTCGAGATCGTACTGGGCATCGACAACATCATCTTTATCTCCATCCTGGTCGGTCGTCTGCCGGAGGCACAGCGCCAGAAGGCGCGGATCCTGGGGCTGGGTCTCGCCATGGGCACCCGCATCCTGCTGCTGCTCTCCCTGGCCTGGGTGATGCGTCTCACCGAGCCACTGTTCACCGTGCTGGGCGAGGCCATCTCGGGCCGCGATCTCATCCTGCTGCTGGGGGGTCTGTTCCTCATCGGCAAGAGTGCCCACGAGATCCACGCCACCCTGGAGGGGGCCGCCGAGCCTGAGAGCGTGAGCGCCGCCGCGTCCGGCTTCATCAGCACTCTGATCCAGATCGCCATTCTCGACATCGTCTTCAGCCTGGATTCGGTCATCACCGCCGTGGGCATGGCGGATCACGTGCCGGTCATGGTGCTGGCCATCATGATCGCCGTCTTCATCATGATGTTCGCCGCCAAGGCCATCGGCGATTTCGTCGACAACCACCCCACCATCAAGATGCTGGCCCTCTCCTTCCTCACCCTGGTCGGTTTCGCACTGATGGCCGAGGGGATGGACTTGCACATTCCGAAGGGCTACATCTACTTCGCCATGGCCTTCTCGCTGACAGTGGAGATGATCAACATCCGCCTGCGCAGTCACCACGACCGCGAAAAGCTCAAGCAGGAATAACTGCGAGCCACAAAAAAGAGCGCCATCAGGCGCTCTTTTTTTATCTACACAACCATGTCATTCATTGCTGATGACAATCGCCACGCGGCGGTTCTCGGCTCGACCGGCAGCCGTCTTGTTGTCGGCGATCGGATCGCGTTCACCACGGCCCCGGATGTCCAGGTTGGCCTGCGGCATACCCACCGAGACCAGCACGTCGGCCACCGACTGCGCCCGCTTGTACGAGAGCTGATCGTTATAGTCCGCCGCCCCGTTGGAGTCGGTATGACCATCGATCCGCGCCCGGTTCAAGCCAACCTCCTGCAGGGTCTTGCCCAGTTTTTCCACCACCACACGGGTCTTGGGGGTCAGGACACCGGCGTTGTTGGCAAACAGCACACGGTTGGAGAAGTCCAGAGTCCAACCCTCGTCGGTCAGGCGAAAGCCTTGCTCCTTGAGTACGGCGATCTGCGCTGCGGTCAGGCCGTGGGGGGCGCTTTGGCACCCCGCCAGCACGCTCAACAGCAGGCCGATCAAGCCGGTTTTCATCAGGACATGGATCTTCATTGTTATTTTTCCTCAGCAGAGACATCGAATTCCAGCTGGTCATGGAGTGCAAGCTCCCGACGCAGCCGTTTGGCTTGGTACATGGCATGGTCCGCCTGCTGCAGCAGATCGGCGGCAGTCAGCCCCTGATCCGGATACAGCGCGATCCCGATGCTGACGGCAGCCAGCAGCTGGCTGCCATCCCCCAGTACCACGGGGTCTGCCATGGCCTGCTGGATGCGGGTTACCACATCTTCCGCCTCGCCCACCTGGGACAAGGGGGTCAGCAGGATGGCAAACTCGTCGCCCCCCAGACGGCATACCAGATCCATCGGCCGCAGCTGATGTTGTACCCGTCTGGCCAGGGCGATCAGCACGTCATCCCCGGCGGCATGGCCCAGGGTGTCGTTAATCTGCTTGAAGCGATCACAATCGAGGTAGAGCAGTGCAAAGCGCTCATCATGCAGCCGGCCGGTGGTCACCGCCTGATCCAGACGAGCCTCAAACAGAGCACGATTGGGCAAGCCGGTCAAGGCGTCATGGGTGGCCTGGTGCAGCAGGCTGGCATTCTCCCGCCGCTGGTGAGCCTGCCAGGCTTCCAGTTCGTCGAGCAGGGAGTTGAAATCCTGGCCGAGCGCGTGCAGCTCGGCGATGTTGGCCTCGGGCACCCGCATGGCGAGGATCCGCTGGCGGCTGACGCTGTGGGCCACCTGGGCCAGATCCTTGAGCGGAACCGTGAGGGAGTTTTGCATCCGGCGCGCCACGTAGAGCGCCCCCAGGGTGCTGAGCACCAGGCAGAGCAGCATGGCCAGCAGGGTCTGCAACAGGAACAGCAGCAGGTATTGACCGTGCCCCACCAGGTGAATACGGGCGATCTCCACCCCGCCCCGCAGCATGGGCTGATCCACCGGCCCCGGCAGGATGAGCCGCGCCAGGTACTGCTCAAGACCGGACCAGGGGGTGCTCATGGCCCGGCTCCAGCTGGCCAGCAGCTGGCCGCTCGGCAGATAGATGCTGGCCCGCGCCACATCCTCGTGGGTGGTGATGGCCTGCAGCGCCTCGCGGGCCGCCTCTTCGTCGTGGAACACCACGGCCGCTTCGCTGGTGTAGCTGATGGCCCGCGCCACCAGTTCCAGGTTGTGATCCGCATAGAGCCGCAGCGCCAGCAGGGCGATGCCGGTCAGCAACACACCGGCCATGCAGACCGCCGTCAGGGACGTCACCAGGTGGGTGCGTCCCAGACTCTGTCGCAAGGTGAGGCGCTGGTTGGGAGGGCGGAACAAGCCGATCATGAGCCCCCCTCATCGGCCTTGGCCAGCTTGAGCACGGCGGGATGCACCCGCACCCCGCTCCTGGCCAGGGCATCCAGATTGACCCGAAAACGGATCCGCTCCTTGCCGATCTGCAGACAGAAGACGGAGTCCGCCACGCACTCGGTGCTGTGTTCGCTGATGCTAAGAATGGGATAACCGCGCAGCCGCTCGAACAGCGGCAGCCGTCGCTCGGGGGACAACACCCCCAGATAGAGCACGTCACACTGGGGGCCGATCGCCTTGTCATCGACGTCGTAGCGATGGACTGTGACCGGCCGGCCGTTGGCCTGCTGCTTGATGGAGAAGAGCGCGGTGGCGTACTCCGTCGGCGCCGCCACGCACAGGCGCAGTTCGCTCGGTTCGGTCGGCCAGCGGGTGTAGCTGAGAATGTCGAGCACGGTCTGGCGCACCTGCTCGGCTCGCAGCTCGGCCGAGGTCAGGGGGGGCGGCTCGGTGGAGAGGGCCAGCGTGCAAACCAGCGGCGCCAACCACGCCAGGATCCGGATCAGTGAAAAAGAGTGCATCGTGCCTGCGCTTAAGCCCACATCAGCACCCATGAAGGGCGGTTGCCCGCGAGGGGTGAGCCGGATGGAAATAGTATTGAACTTGTCAGCAGCATGACAAGGCGCAGCCGACAGAGCAAGGGGCTAACCGGTCCAGCATCACAATAATGACGAGGGCCCACCCGTGCGTGAGCCCTGCAATAAAGTGCATTCATGGGGTTACTTCTTGTTGATCCCGTATTCCCGCAACTTGTTGGCGATGGCGGTGTGCGACACGCCCAGCCGTTTGGCCAGCTGGCGAGTGGAGGGAAATGCCGGGTAGAGCCGCTCCAGCAGCCGGCTCTCGAAGCGTTTCACCGCCTCGTCGAGCCCCCCTTCGAACCACTCGTCGATAAGCGGCATGGCGTCGGCCGCCACCGGCAGATCCACGTGCTCAGGGCCGATCTCGTCCCCTTCCAGCAAGGTCATGGCGCGGTAGAGGCAGTTGCGCAGCTGGCGCACGTTGCCCGGCCAGCGGTAGGCGGTCAGGTACTCGGCCATGTTGCGGGTAAAGCGCGGGCGCGGGCGCTGCAGTTCGCTGGCAAAGCGGGAGACGAACTGCTGGGCCAGCGCCATGATGTCCGCCTTGCGCTCGCGCAGCGGCGGCAGCGCCAGACTCAGCACGTTGAGGCGATAGTAGAGGTCTTCCCGGAACTTGCCCTCGTGCACCAGATCCAGCAGCTGCTTCTGGGTGGTGCAGATGAAGCGCACGTTGACCTTCACCTCCTGCTCGTCACCGACCCGGCGGAACACGCCATCCTGCAGCACCCGCAGGAACTTGGTCTGCAGATGGGGGGACATGTCGCCAATCTCGTCCAGCATCAGGGTACCGCCGCTCGCCAGCTCCAGCACCCCGCGCTTGCCCTCGGTGTTGTTGCCAAAGGCGCCGGGGGCGTAACCGAACAGCTCGCTCTCGGCCACGTTGTCCGGCATGGCGGCGCAATTGAGCGCCATGAAGGGGTGGCTGGAGCGCAGGCTGGCACCGTGGCAGGCGCGGGCCAGCAGCTCCTTGCCGGTGCCGGTCTCGCCGACGATGAGCAGCGGCGCATCCTGCATCGCCAGCTTGCTCGCCTGAGCCAGCACCTGTTTCATCTTCTGGCTCTCGGCCTGCAGGTGTTCAAAGCCCCCCACTTCCACCGCGTGCAGCGCACTGAAGTGCATGCCGACCCGGCGGGCGGATTTGAGCACCACCACGGCGCCGGCCAGGGCCTGTCTGCCCTTCTCTTCTGCCACGAACAGCGGCATCAGATCCGCCAGATACTCTTCGCCATTGATGCTGAGCTTGCAGGTCTGCGGCCGGATCTCGCTCGCTTCCAGCCAGCGGCTGAAGGAGAAGCCCTTGACCAGGGAGCCGAGCGCCGCGCCGCGCACCTCCTCCACCGGCAGGGCCAGGGTGGTGAGGGCGGACTGGTTGGCCTGGGTCACCTTGCCCTTGGCATCGAGGGAGAAGACCAGATCCGGCAGCGCCTTGAGCAGCGCCTCGATCTCGTGGTGTTCGCGCTCGGAGGGCATGTAGGGGATGGTCTTGACGTCATAGACCCCGGGAATGCGGCGGATCTCCGGCATCAGGTGCTGGAAATCACGAAACTCCAGCTCGGGAAAGTTGAGATAGATGATGCCTGAGGTATCGATTTCGATGCCGCGCAGATCGATGTTGTGCTCCACCAGACGGTCGAGCAGTTCCCGGGTCAGGCCCAGGCGGTCTTCACAGCTGACTTCAAGACGCATTCGGGACACACTTCCTAGCTAACTCTATGAATGACCGGATAATACAGACTCGATCCCGCCAGTGCGAGCGCCAGCCCATAAAAATGCGGGCCCGCCCCGTTTTCACCGGGCAGGCCCGCGCCATCTACAGACGTTTATTTGAGCAGCTGGTCGGTGCGTGCCGCCATGATGAAGTCATTGCGGTGCAAGCCACCAATCTTGTGGGTCCACCAGCTGACGGTCACCTTCCCCCATTCGGTCAGGATTGCCGGATGATGAAACTCCGCCTCAGCCAGTTCACCCAGCCGGTTGGTGAAGGCGAGCGCCTCCTTGAAGTTGCGAAAGGTGAATTCGCGCCGCAGCTGCAGCTCACCTTTCACCACCAGCGGCTGCCAGTCGGGGATGAGGCGCATCAGTTCGCTCAGCTCCTGCTCGCTCACCTTGGGGGCATCGGCGCGGCACGCTTCACACTGCTGGCTGGCCAGTTCGGACATGGGACTCTCCTTGTATATCGATGAAAAGGGGGTAATCAAACACCGGCGGGCGGCTCAGCTCGCCTGCTTGCCGCCAGCCGGTGCAAAGCGGGGGGGACGCAGCCCCAGACGGCGCGCCTCGGCCACCATGGCCATGATGTCCTGCTCCGCCAGACGATAGAGCTCGCCAAGTTCGGGCAGCACGAAATAGGTGGGCTGCATGATGTCGATGCGATACGGGGTGCGCAGCACCTCGATGGGATCAAAGGGCTGCAGCACGGGTTGGCCGCCAAGGGCATAAGCGGTCTCGCCGATGGAGGAGAGAATGCCGCCGCCATAGATGCGCAGCCCCTCCGCCGTGGCCAGCAGGCCAAACTCCACCGTGAACCAGTAGAGCCGTGCCAGAAAGACCCGCTCCTCCTTGCCGGCCCGCAGGCCAAGCTGACCGTAGACATGGGTGAAGTGGGCGAAGGCGGGGTTGGTCAGCATGGCGCAGTGGCCAAAGATCTCGTGGAAGATGTCGGGCTCCTGCAGATAATCGAGCTCGTCCCGACGGCGAATGAAGGTGGCCACCGGAAACTGGCGGTTGGCCAGCAGGGCAAAGAAGCGGTCAAAGGAGATGAGCGCCGGCACCGCCGCCACCGACCAGCCGGTGGCCGGTTGCAGCACGGCGTTGATCTGGGCCAGCTGGGGGATCCGCTCCCGGGGCAGATCGAGCCGCGCCAGCCCGGCCTGGTACTCGTCACAGGCCTTGCCCTCGAGCGCCGCCAGCTGGCGCGCGATCAGGATCTGCCAGGTGCCGTGCTCCTCGTCCGAGTAGTGGATCGTGCCCGCTTCATCCGGCTGGTGGGCGGTGTAGAGACTTGCCATGGGTGACTCCATCCTCTGGGTTGCGACCCGCCATCCGGGCGGTCAGGCGCCATTGCGCGATGGGATCACTGTAACGGTTTGCCCCCCAAAAAAGCAGCCGACCCAAGGGTCGGCTGCGGCGGACAATTGTAAATAATTTGTGACAACCACAATCGAGCCCTGGCCGGCCGCTCACCCCTTGTTGAGGTAGCCCGCCAGCTGGCCGATCAGCCGCTTGCGCAGCTCGCCGAGCCTGGGTTTCTCGTCCGCGCACCAGGGCAGCGGACGGCACGCCTCTATGGTGCGCAGGCCGAGGCGAGCGGTGAGCAGCCCGGCCCCTACCCCTTGCGCCGCGCGGGCGGAGAGCTTGGCGGTGAGCTCGGCCCCCAGCAAATCCATCCCCACCTCGGTCACCAGCTCGGTGGCACCGGCGTAGAGCATGTTGCGAAACACCTGACGAATCAGGCGAATGCGGCTCCAGTAGCCGAGCTCGATGGCGTAGACATCGGCGATGTCCTCGATCATCCGCAGGTTGCGCCACAGCATCAGCATCATGTCGACGGTGGCGAGCGGGCTCAAGGCCACCAGCACGGCGGCCTCTCCCGACCATTTGGCCACCCGCGCCTGGGCCAGCTTGTCGCGCTCGCCGAGCACCAGCTGGCTGTAGAGGGTCAACACCTCCCGATCGCTGTGGCTCTCGTCGAGCTGGGCCAGCCAGGTCTGATACCCTTCGCGCCCCTTGTCACCGCTACGCTCGGCCAGCCCTTCGCAGAACGCCTGGCCCTGGCCGACCCCCTGATGGGCCAGCAGATCTTCGGCCCGCGAGCGCACATCCTGGCGCCGCTTGAGGGTGCGCAGCCGCAGCCACTCGCGCCCCACCACGCCGGCGGTGCCCGCCGCCACCAGCGCCGAGGCCGCCAGCCAGGCGCCGCCCCAGAGCGGGGTGGTGAGAAATTGATCGTAAAGGAAGGCGCCATATTGCCCCAAGGAGAGCACACCGACCGCTCCCAGCCCCCAGGCCAGCAGCCGATGACGGCGACGCGGCTTGATGACCAGGGCGCTCTCCACCTCGGTGAGATCTTCCAGCTCATCGAGGCGCTCGAAGCTCGCCTCCTCCAGCCGCTGGGCCGGCGCCGGCGCTCGCTCCTTCTCGGCTGTCGTCAACGCGGGCTCCAGGATCACCTTGCCCTGCAGCGGTGGCCGCGCTTTTATCTGATCGTTCATCGCCTTGTTCTCCTGAAAACAGTCTCCCGGGTACGGCGCAGGCAACAAGCTCGTGCCGCACACCGGTTATTCGAGGTGATCCCCGAGCAGAAACTCCAGCGCCGCATCGAGCCGGATATGGGGCAGCGCCTGATGGGGGCTCATGGGCAGCGGGCGAAATGCCTGAAAATCAAAGCCCTGATTGTTCCACCACTGGGCGGGGGGAATATGGGACGGCACCTCGCCCGGAAACAGCAGCAGCGGCTCACCCGCAATACTGGTGCCACGGATGGCGGGGAACTCGCGGCCATCAGCCACCCCCTTGCCCACCTCGGTCGCCTTGATGGCGGCCAGCGCCAGACACTCGGTGGCAATCCCCTCAAAGCGGGCCTGGCCGCGGCCGCTACGTACCAGATGCTGCAGCAGGGAGACCATGGGGCCATGCTGCTCCGGGGTGACGTGATCGGCCTTGCTCGCCACGAACAGCAGCTTGTCGATGCGCGGCGAGAAGAGCCGCCGCCACCAGTTGCTCTTGCCGTAGGCAAAGCTCTCCATGATGCGGGCAATGGCCTGCTGCATGTCGCCAAAGCTGGCCGCACCGGCGTTGAGGGGCTGCAGGCAATCCACCAGCACGATCTGGCGATCGAAACCGGCAAAATGCTGCTCATAAAAACCCTGCACCAGATGCTGCTTGTACTGCTCGAAGCGCTGCTTGAGGGTGGCGTAGAGGGTGCCTTCGGCCGGTTCGCCAACAGGCATCGCCCACACCCAGGGCACGAACTGCAGCATGGGGGCGCCGGCATACTCCCCCGGCAGCACGAAGCGACCGGGCTGGATCAGGTGCAATCCCAACTCTTGTTTGCAGGCATGCAGATAGTCGGTGTAGCGCTCGGCCAGCTGGGCCACCGGCCGCTCCTCGAAGCCCTGATCCGCCTGCCATTCGGGTGCCAGCCAGCCGGCGGCAAGGGCCTGCAGCTCGGGGCGACGCAACTGCTCGCGCACCTGCTCGCTCCACTGCTCGTAGCTCATCTCCAGCAGCGGCAAGTCGAGCAGCCACTCCCCGGGATAGTCCACCAGATCCACGTAGAGGGTGGAGATCTCCCCCAGGTGCTTGCGCAGGGGATGGCGGGTGCGATAGCGAATTTCGAGGCGTACCTCGGCCACTCCGCGGGTCGGCTCGGGCCAGGCCGGCGGATCGCCAAACAGAGCGTCGAGGCCGCGTTCGTAGGCAAAGGTGGGAATGTGGGCATTTTGCTGGGGCACCCGGCGGGCACCGAGGATGCGCCCCTGGCGCAGGGCATCCCACAGGGGCAGGCGGCCGTCGATAGCCGCGTGTTCCAGCTGGTTGACCAGCGCCGTGATGAAGGCCGTCTTGCCGCTGCGAGAGAGGCCGGTGACTGCCAGCCGGATGTGGCGATCCCGTACCCGGTTGACCACATCGTTCGCCTTGTGCTGCAGGCGATTGAACTGCTGTTCCAGTTTATTGAGTATCAAGGCTTGTCCTGTTCTCCCGTCCATCCAGAGCGAAGGGGGGATGGCCGCTGCCACCCTCGCGCCATGGCCCCCTGGCGCGGTGCCCACCATCAAAGGCCAGCCCGCGCCGGCGGGGCCATCGCGCCGCTCAGGGTTACAAGTTGCGAAACTCCCGCTGCAGAGTGAACTCCTTGGAGGTCACCAGCTTTTCGATGCGCTGCAATCTGGGCTCCAGCCCATCCAGCTCCTGGCCGATGCGGGCAAGGGCCTGATGAGGCGTAACACCCGCCTGCCAGCTGCGCGCCTTCATCCGCACCTCGGCAAAGTCGGCATCCTCCTGGGCGTAGAGGGTGACGGGCTTCTTGTCGAGCAGAAACCAGGCGGCCACGTAGGCGGTAAAGGTGATGAAGCCGGCGAAGATGAGGCCGCTGATGGCAAGCAGCCGCACGATCCAGGTCTCCACCCCGAAGTACTCTGCCAGACCGGCACAGACCCCGGCTATCTTGCCGCGCTGGGGATCACGATAGAGGTTGCGCCCTTCACGACTGATGCTGCTCATACCTTGTTCCTCCAACCCGGGACTTCCGCATCCAGAATCGACTCCAGGGCACCGACCCGCTCTTGCATCTTCTCGGCACGCACCAGCAGCCCCTGCAGCTGTTCACGCTCGCCATCAGCAAGACCGGCGCCAATGCGTCCCTTGGCGCGGTAGTGCAGCACCAGCCAGATGGGGGCCACCACCACCATGAAGACCACCATGGGAACCATCAATACACCCAGCAGATCTTCCATCTGTTACTCCCCCTGTTTCGGCGTGGTATCGCCTTGGCCCAGCTTCTGGCGCATGGCCTCGAGCTCTTTGCTTATCTGATCGTCGGCTTCCAGTTCGGCAAACTGCTGGGCCAGCGCCTTGTCGGACTGTCCCAGATCGGCGCGGGCCTCCATCTCGTCGATGCGACGCTCCATTCGCTCGAACTTGCTCACCACCGCCTGGCTGTCGCCACGGGCGACCTGGCTCTGCACGTTGAGACGGCTGCTGGCCGCTTCGCTGCGAATGGCCATCGCCTTCTGGCGAGCACGGGCATCTTCCAGCTTGGCTTCCAGCTGACGGATCTCCTCCCCCAGCTTGGCGATGCCGCTGTCCACCGCCTGCTGCTCGCGCTCGAGGCCGTCGGCCAGCTCGGCCTGCTTTTTCTTCTCGATGAGGGCGGCGCGGGCCAAGTCTTCCCGTCCCTTGCTCAGGGCCAGCTCGGCCTTGCCCTGCCACTCGGCAACCCGCTCCTGATGGCGGCTGACCTGGCGGCCGATCTCTTTCTGGTTGGCGAGGAAGCGGGCCAGATTGGAGCGCTCCTTCACCAGCTCGTCTTCCATCTCCTGGATGATCAGGCGCACCATTTTCTGGGGATCTTCTGCCTTGTCGAGCAGGGCCGTCAGGTTGGAATTGATGATGTCGGCCAGGCGGGAAAAAATACTCATGATTGTACTCCTGTGGTTGGCATACGTTGTTTCTCCATTGACAATGGCAACTTGTGTGCCAATCTGGAACAGAATTTAACTTGTTGATTTATATGGGGCAGATAAGTCGAGTTTCAAGATGCACCACACAAGTAATGATTAGAATCACCAACTTTTGGTAAGATTGACCAGCTTTCAACGATTCACGGGGATGACTATGACCACGGCCACGGAAAGCCTGTTGGGAGAATCCAACGCATTTCTCGAGATCATTGAGCAGGCCTCCCGCCTGGCGCCGCTGCGCAAGCCCGTGCTGATCATCGGCGAACGGGGGACCGGCAAGGAGCTCATCGCCCACCGCCTACATTATCTCTCGGCGCGCTGGGATCAAAGCTTTGTCACCGTCAACTGCGCCACCTTGAGCGAGAGTCTGCTGGAGACCGAGCTGTTCGGTCACGAGGCGGGCTCCTTCACCGGCGCCGCCAAACGCCACCAGGGCCGCTTCGAGCGGGCCGACGGCGGCACCCTCTTCCTTGACGAGCTGGCCACCACCAGCGCACGGGTGCAGGAAAAACTGCTGCGGGTCATCGAGTACGGCGAGTTCGAGCGGGTGGGCGGCGCCAAGGCCCTCAAGGTGGATGTGCGACTGGTGTGCGCCACCAACGAGGATCTGCCGGCGCTGGCCGACAAGGGACAGTTTCGCCACGACCTGCTGGATCGGCTCGCCTTCGACGTCATCACCCTGCCCCCCCTGCGGGAGCGGCGCGAAGATATTCTGATGCTGGCGGAGCACTTCGCCCACGGCATGACCCGGGAGCTCGGCTATCCGCTGTTTGCCAGTTTCTCGCGCAAGGCGACCCAGTTGCTGCTGGATTACCCCTGGCCCGGCAACGTGCGGGAGCTGAAAAACGTGGTGGAGCGCAGCATCTACCGCCAGGGCAACCCCCAGTTGCCGCTGGCCGAGCTGGTGCTCAACCCGTTCGATTCCCCCTGGCGCCCCCGGGCCCAGGCGGCGGTCACGCCCCCCCTCCCGCTGGAACAGACGCCGACGGTGGCACCGGACTCCCCCGCCCTGCCGCTGGATCTCAAACAGGCGGTGGCGGGCTATGAGATTAATTTACTCAAGCAAGCGCTGCAGCAATCCCAGTATAATCAGCGCAAAGCCGCCCAACTGCTGGCCCTGAGCTATCACCAGTTCCGCGGCATGCTGCGCAAATACCAGCTGCTGGACAGTGACAACGATGCGGATTAATCACCCGGGCAGCCTGCCTCAGAGCGGCACCCACCCCTTGCCGGCCCCGTCGCCGGCAACTTCGTATAAAAACATGGTTCGACAATGAGAATGCTCAAACCCTTGCTGCTTGGAGTGCTGGTGCTGCTCACCGGTTGTCAGAAACAAGACGACGCGTCCAGGACGGGACTCATCTATTGTGCCGAAGGCTCGCCCCAGACCTTCAATCCCCAGGTCTCCAATTCCGGGGTGACCCTGGATGCCAGCTCGCGCCCGCTCTACGACCGTCTGCTGGAGGTGAACCCCAACACCCTGGCGCTGGAGGGAGGGCTCGCCACCCGCTGGAGCACCAGCGAAGACGGCCTCTTCTATACCCTGACCCTGCGCAAGGGAGTCACCTTTCACCACACGCCCTGGTTCAACCCCTCGCGCCCCCTCAACGCCGACGACGTGGTGTTCACCTGGCAGCGGCTGCTCGACAAGCAGCACTCCTATCACGACGTCTCCGGCGGTGAATACCCCTACTTCTACAGCCTGGGGCTGGATCAGCTGATCAAGCGGGTCTACAAGAAGGGCACGGATCAGGTGGTATTCGAGCTGAACCGGCCGGATGCCTCCTTCCTCGCCACCCTCGCCAGCGACTACGCCATCGTGCTCTCCGCCGAATATGCCGGGCAGCTGCAAAAGGCCGGCACCCCGGGGCTCATCGACAGCCGCCCGGTGGGCACCGGGCCGTTCAGCTTCAAGGAGTATCGCCACAACGAGTATGTGCGCTACCTGCGCCACCCCGGTTACTGGGGCGGCGAGGCCAAGATTGAGCAGCTCATCTACGACATCACTCCCAAATCGTCCAAGCGGCTGGCCAAGCTGCTGACCGGCGAGTGCGACGTGATGAGCACCCCGGCCGCCAGCCAGCTGTCGGTGATCGACCAGGATCCCGACCTCAGCCTGGCGGTGCAGTCCGGCATGAACGTCGCCTTCCTCGCCCTCAATACCCGCAAAGCACCGTTCAACAAGGTGCAGGTGCGCCAGGCCATCGCCAGCGCCATCAACATCGACAACCTGCTGCAGGCGGTCTATTTCGAGACGGGTCAGGCCGCCAACAGCCTGCTGCCGCCGCTCTCCTGGGGTTACAACCCCTCCCTGCCGATGCGCCAGCCGGATCTCAAGCGGGCGCGCCAGCTGCTCAAGGAGGCGGGACTGGAGCAAGGGTTCGAGATGCAGGTGCTGGTGCAGCCGGGCTCGCGCGCCTACAACCCGGATGCCCTCAAAACCGCCCAGCTGATGCGAAGCGATCTGGCCAAGGTCGGCATCAAGCTCAAAATCGTGCAGCAGGAGTGGCCGGTCATCGAGGCCCGCCTCGCCCAGGGCCAGTACGACAGCCTGCTCAGCGGCTGGATTGCCGACAACGCCGACCCGGACAACTTCTTTCGCCAACTGCTGAGCTGCGCCGCCGTCGAGCGTGGCAACAACTACAGCCGCTGGTGCAGCCCGGCGTTTGATCAGCTGCTGGACGACGCGGTGACCACGCCCCAGCTGGCATTCAGGCTGCGCAACTACTACTACGCCCAGACCCTGCTCAACGAGCAGATGCCGCTCATTCCGCTGGCCCATGCCCTGCGCACCCAAGTCAGCCGCAGCGACATCGAGGGGCTCTCCCTGATGCCCTTTGGCGGCACCGTCTTCAACCAGGCCTATCGGGAGTAAGCATGTTTCTCTATATCCTGCGTCGCATCAATCTGCTGCTCATCACCCTGCTGGCGCTGACCTTCGTCGCCTACCTGCTGGACGTGCGCCTCATCGGCCAGCAGGCCAGCTTCTGGAGCGGCTACCCCGACTTCCTGCGCCACATTCTGGACGGGGATCTGGGGCTCTCCGGCGTCTCCGGCCTGCCGGTGCTGGACGAGATCCGTCACTACTTCCCCGCTACCCTGATCCTCTGCGTGGCGGCTTTCGCCATCTCGCTGCTGGTGGGCATTCCGCTCGGCACCCTGGCGGCCCTCTCCCAGGGCAAGCCGCTCGATCTGACCATCATGACCGCCGGCCTCATCGGCTACGCGGTGCCGGTGTTCTGGCTGGCACTGCTGGTGGTAATGTTCTTCTCGCTGGATCTGGGCTGGCTGCCCGCCTCCGGCCAGATCAGCCTGCTCTATGACGTGCCCTCCATCACCGGCATCGCCCTCATCGACGTGCTGATGAGCCACGAGCCCTGGCGCCAGGCCGCCCTGCACGACGCCCTGCGCCACCTGATCCTGCCCTCGCTGGTGCTGGCGGTGGTACCCACCACCGAGGTGATCCGCCACGTGCGCAGCTCCCTCATCGACGTGATGAAGCAGAACTACATCAAGGCGGCGGCCAGCCGCGGCCTCTCCCGTCGCCAGATCGTCTGGCGTCACGGCCTCAAGAACGCCCTGCCGCCGGTGCTGCCGCTGCTGGGCCTGCAGCTGGGCAGCGTGCTCACCTCCGCCATGATCACCGAGGTGGTGTTCGAGTGGCACGGCATCGGCCGCTGGCTCATCAACAGCATCGCCCTGCAGGATTACGCCGCCATCCGCGGTGCCACCCTGGTGGTGGCCAGCTTCGTCATCTTCATCAGCGTCAGCACCGAGCTGCTCACCACCATCATCTACCCGGCGCGGCGCAAAGAACTCTATGCAAAACAAGACTGAACGTGCTCATGGCATGACCCGGAGCCAGGAATCCTATGCAAGACAAGACTAGCCTCTACCCCGAGCTCAAGATCCTCTCGCCGCTGGAGCAGACCTGGGCCTCCTATCGCCGCAATCCGCTGGCGATGGCAGGGCTCTGGTGCTTCGTGATCCTGCTGCTCATCACCCTGTTCGGCCCGCTGGTGGTGCCCTACGGCATCGACGAGCAGCACAGCAGCCGTTTGCTGCTGGCCCCCTCCTGGGCCAATAGCGGCAACATCGATTATTTCCTCGGTACCGATGATCTGGGCCGCGACATCCTCTCCCGGCTGGTGGTGGGCGCCAGGTTCACCTTTGGCAACGCCCTGCTGGTGGTGGTGATCGCCATGGTGGCGGGTACCGCCATCGGCATCCTCGGCGGCATGAGCAAGGGGCTCAAGTCGAGTGTGCTGCACCACCTGCTCGATACCCTGCTCTCCATCCCCTCCCTGCTGCTGGCCATCATCATGGTGGCCATCCTGGGGCCGGGCCTGTTCAACACCCTGATCGCCATTACCCTGGCGCTGATCCCTCCCTTCATCCGGGCCACCTACAACGCGGTTCACACCGAGATGCAGAAGGAGTACATCATCGCCAGCCGGCTCGACGGCTCGCCCCCCTTGCGCATCATGCGGCTGGCCATTTTGCCAAACATCGTCGAGACCCTGGTGGCCCAGACCACCCGCACCCTGTCGGCGGCCATCCTCGACATCTCGGCGGTGGGTTTTCTCGGCCTCGGCGCCCAGTCACCGCAACCGGAATGGGGCGCCATGCTGGCCGACTCGAGCGATCTCATCTATCTCGCCCCCTGGACCGTGACCCTGCCGGGCATGGCCATCCTGTTCAGCGTGCTGGTCACCAATCTAGTAGGTGAAGGCATTCGCGAAGCGCTCAAAGAGGGGAATGACTGATGCCTCTGCTCGATATACGCAACCTCACCATCGAGATCGACACCCCGCAGGGCAAGGTCAAGGCGGTGGACAAGGTGAGCCTGACCCTGGCCGAGGGGGAGATCCGCGGCCTGGTGGGCGAATCCGGCTCCGGCAAGAGCCTGGTGGCCAAGGTGATCGTCGGCATCCAGAAGGACAACTGGACGGTGCGCGCCGACCGGATGCGCTTCAACGACATGGACTTGCTGACCATGGCGCCCCGCGAGCGGCGCCGCATCATGGGCCGCGAGATCGCCATGATCTTCCAGGACCCCATCAGCTGTCTCGACCCCTCCGAGGAGATCGGTACCCAGCTGGAAGAGGCGATCCCGACCGACTCCTTCGAGGGGCAGTTCTGGCAGCGCTTCCAGTGGCGCAAGAAGAAGGCCATCGCCTTGCTGCACCGGGTCGGCGTCAAGGATCACCGCAAGGTGATGCGGGCCTACCCTCACGAGCTGTCGGACGGCATGTGCCAGAAAGTGATGATCGCCATGGCCATCGCCAACCAGCCGCGCCTGCTGGTGGCGGACGAACCCACCAGCGCCATGGAGTCCACCACCCATTCGCAGATCCTGCGGCTGCTGGACAAGATGAACAAGCTGGGCAACACCACCATCCTCATCATCAGCAACGACATCGCCGCCATCGCCAACCTGACCGACACCATCAACGTGATGTATTGCGGGCAGATGGTGGAGGTGGGTACCCGGGAGCAGATCCTGGAGACACCGCACCACCCCTATACCGATGCGCTGCTCAAGTCGATCCCCGACTTTGACAAGCTGGTGCGCCACAAGTCGCGCCTGGAAACCCTGCCCGGCGTCATTCCGCCGCTGCAGCACCTGCCCATCGGTTGCCGGCTCGGCCCCCGCTGCCCCTATGCCCAGAAGCAGTGCGTGCAGACCCCGCTGATGAGCAAGATCAAGGGGCACCAGTTCAGCTGCCACTTCCCGTTGAACATGGAAGAACCCAAAAAGTGAATTCAATCCCGTATCAGAGCGTGGCAGCATGCCCTCTCACCAAGGAGCCAGGACAGTGATCGAACCCTCCCTGTTGCAGGTCAGGGGCCTGTGCAAGACCTATCAGAACCGCACCGGCCTGTTTCGACGCCGGGCGGTGGAAGCCATCAAGCCGCTCTCTTTTGATCTCGAGGTGGGCCAGACCCTGGCCATCGTCGGCGAGGCCGGCTCCGGCAAGAGCACCCTGGCCCGCATTCTGGCGGGCATGATAGAGCCGAGCGGTGGCGAGATCGCCATCGAGGGGCAGCCGATGATCCACGGTGACTATCAGACCCGCTGCAAGCTGCTGCGGATGATCTTCCAGGACCCCAACTCCTCCCTCAACCGCAAGATCCGGGTCGGCCAGATCCTGGAGACGCCGCTGCGCCTCAACACCGAGATGACCGAGGAGGAGCGCCGCGACAAGGTGGTGCAGACCCTGCGCATGGTGGGCATGCTGGCGGACCACGCCCTCTTCTATCCGCAGATGCTCTCCGCCGGTCAGCAGCAGCGGGTGGCGCTGGCACGGGCGCTGATCCTCAACCCCAAGATTGTGGTGGCCGACGAGGCGCTCTCTACCCTGGATATCTCGGTGCGCTCCCAGATCATCAACCTGCTGCTGGAGATGCAGGAGACCATGGGGCTGAGCTATGTGCTGGTGGCCAACGATCTGGGGGTGGTGAGCCACATCAGCGACGAGGTGCTGGTGATGCACGAAGGACGGGTGGTGGAGCGCGGCAAGACCCTCAAGGTATTCGCCGATCCCCAGCACGAGGTGACCCGGCGCCTCATCCAGAACTACAACAACGAATACCGCCGTTGATCCCCACCCGCCGGCTCGCCGCCGGCTCCTGCCCGCCGCTTTCACGCCTGAAAAAGAGACAAAAAAATCCCGGCTCAGGGGCCGGGAATTGCGCTCAAAAATGAATGCGTCGCTCGTAGTAGGAACGCTGCAATGGTAGGCAGCGCCCTGCCCGTCAACAACTGTCAGATCTGACAGGAAGACCGCTATGGAACCGGAACTGCGGATCCGGCGAGCGGATCAGCTCCGCCTCCACCTGGCCGAAGAAGGCCACCCGTTCACTGATGTCCTCCCCCGCATATTGCTCGGCCAGCGCCAGATAGTCCTGATAGTGGCGCGCCTCGGAGCGCAGCAAGGAGACATAGAAACGGCCCAGTTCCTCGTCCAGATGGGGCGCCAGCTTGGCAAACCGCTCGCAGGAGCGCGCCTCGATATAGGCGCCGATGATCAGCTTGTCGACGATGGTGGCGGGCTCGTGGGTGCGCACATGCTGCATCAGATTGCGGGCATAGCGGGAGGCGGTCACCGGGCCATAGGGAATGTCGCGGGCCTGCATCATCTCCAGCACCTGCTCGAAGTGATGCAGCTCCTCCTGGATGAGTCGCACCATGGGAAACAGCAGCGGATTGCGGGACAGCTCCTCGAACACGGTGCGATCAGACTCCCCCATGCTGCGCTTGCCCAGGATCTCGGCCTTCTCCGGAATCGCGTCCAGCTCCCGATAGAACTCCAGCTTGGGCAGCAGATGACGCTTGCCCTTGGGCAGACAGTAGCGGCGCACCAGGCTGTGAGCGGTGAGCGCGGCCTTGTTCTCGCAGTTGGCGTGATCGATGAGCAGGGTCGGCAGCCAGGCGGGATCCCGCGCCATCTCGATCCACGCATCCGGGGTCTCGCAGTGCAAAAACTGGCGCACGGGGGCTAGCAGGTCATCCATCTGAATTCTCGTCTGTTCGGGTTGATACGGCGGCGGCCCATGCTAGCGGATCCCGCCGCCACTGCCCATAGCTGCGAATACAAACGCTGCTTTTTCAAGCAGATGCGGGCCCTTTTCGGCGAGCGGAAACAACAATGGGGGCCCAGGCCCCCATCTCGTTGCAACACCCCTGCGTGGAAAACGTTTAACTGCCTTCGTTAAAAATTTCCAGGTTGCTGGTGCCTTCCTGCCACTCACGCACCGCCTTGTTGTCATCGCTGCGCATGGCGTTGAGGTGGTCGAGGTAGGATTGATCCACGTCGGAGGTGACGTAATGGCCGTTGAACACCGAGGTCTCGAAATAGCGTAGCTCGGGGTTGATCTCCCGCACCGCTGCTTCCAGATCTTCCAGATCCTGGAAGATGAGGCCGTCGGCGCCAATCAGCTTGCACACCTCTTCCACTTCCCGGCCGTGGGCGATCAGCTCGTTGGCGGTGGGCATGTCGATGCCGTAGACGTTGGGGAAGCGAATTTCCGGCGCCGCCGAGGCGAAGTAGACCTTGGCTGCCCCTGCTTCACGGGCCATCTGGATGATCTGCTCGGAAGTGGTGCCGCGCACGATGGAGTCGTCCACCAGCAACACCTTCTTGCCCTTGAACTCGGAGCTGATGGCATTGAGCTTGCGGCGCACCGACTTCTTGCGTTGGGTCTGGCCCGGCATGATGAAGGTACGGCCGATGTAGCGGTTCTTCACGAAGCCCTGACGATACGGCAAGTCGAGGGTGTGGGCGATTTCCAGCGCCACGTCGCAGGAGGTCTCGGGGATGGGGATGACCACGTCCACGTCGAGATCTTCCCACTCGCGGGCAATCTTCTGGCCCAGCTTGCGGCCCATGTTGAGGCGGGCGGCGTAGACCGACACCTTGTCGATGCACGAATCAGGGCGAGCGAAGTAGACGTATTCGAAGATGCAGGAACTCATCTGCGGGTTCTCCGCACACTGCTCGGAGAAAAGCTGGCCCTGCTCTGTGATGTAGATGGCCTCCCCCGGCGCGACGTCGCGCACCGTCTCGAAACCGATGGCATCAAGCGCCACGCTCTCGGAGGCGAGCATGTACTCCACCTGCCCCTGCTCGTCGACCCGGCGGCCCAGGATCAGCGGGCGAATGCCGTTGGGGTCGCGAAAACCGATGAGGCCGTGGCCGATCACCAGAGAGACCACGGCATAGGCGCCGCGGATCTGCTGGTGCACCTTGCGCACCGCCGAGAAGATGTCTTCCGGGCGCAGCGCCATCTTGTCACAGAGATCCAGCTCGTGCGCCAGCACGTTCAGCAGCACCTCGGAGTCCGAAGTGGTGTTGATGTGGCGACGGGCCACCTTGAACTGCTGCTCCTTGAGCTCCTTGGCGTTGGTGAGGTTGCCGTTGTGGGCCAGCACCATGCCGTAGGGGGAGTTCACGTAAAAAGGTTGGGCTTCAGCGGCACTGGAGCTGCCTGCGGTGGGATATCTGACATGTCCTATGCCGATATGCCCTTTCAAGCGCTGCATGTGACGCACTTCAAACACGTCCTTCACCAGGCCGTTGGCCTTGCGTTGCCGGAAGTTTCCACTGTCAATGGTCACGATCCCGGCGGCATCCTGTCCCCTGTGCTGCAACACCGTCAAGGCGTCGTAGAGGGCCTGATTGACGGGGGTGGTGCCAACTATACCGACAATACCACACATGTCTTTGCTACCTCGAAGTCACTATACCTGTTTAAGAAAACTCGATGAGTTCAGCATGAACCCGAAAAACCACTGGATGACCGGCTTGAACTCGGGCACCAGCTTGGACGCCGTCCACCAGTCGCTCTGGGAGAGATTGGTGAAGGTATCCATGAAAAAAAGCAGGGCACTGACGATCAGTACCCCGCGAATAGCGCCAAAACAGATGCCAAGCACCCGATCGGTCCCGGACAGCCCCGTCTTGTCCACCAACAGCCCCACCACGTAGTTCACCACGCTGCCGAGGATCAGGGTCGCCACGAACAGGGCGGCGATGGCCAGGCCGTTGCGCACCAGCGGATCGCTGAACGAGGTGAAGTAGATGGCGAGATCCGAATAGAAATGGCTGGCGATGAAGAAGGCGACAAACCAGGTGACAAGGGACATGGCCTCCTTGACGAAGCCGCGCACCAGGCTGATGAGAGCAGAGAAACCGACGATGCCGATGATGGCGTAATCAATCCAGACCATAGAAAAAGATGTCCTGCGAAATTGCGGCGCAGTCTAACAAAAACGATTGCGCAATGCTTGATAAAAATGTGTTAACGGTTCAAACAGGCGGCGAACCAGCGCATTCACGGCCCATTGAAACGGTTGACCGACGCCAGAATGCACAACGCCATGGCATGCCATGGCGTTGTCGTCTGCAATGAGCGCTTACCCGATGTGGGTCAGGCCGCCCATGTAGGATTGCAGCGCCGCCGGGATTGCGATGCGGCCGTCTTCCTGCTGGTAGTTCTCGATCACCGCCACCAGGGTGCGACCCACTGCCAGGCCGGAGCCATTCAGGGTGTGCAGCAGCTGCGGCTTGCCATCGATGCGCACACGAGCCTGCATGCGGCGCGCCTGGAAGTCGGTACAGTTGGAGACGGAGGAGATCTCGCGATAGGTGTTCTGGGCCGGCAGCCACACTTCCAGATCGTAAGTCTTGGCGGCGCAGAAGCCCATGTCACCGGTAGAGAGCGCCATCACGCGATACGGCAGCTCCAGCAGTTGCAGCACCTTCTCGGCGTGACCCGCCATCTCTTCCAGTGCTTCCCAGGAGCTCGAAGGGTGCACCAGCTGGACCATCTCGACCTTGTCGAACTGGTGCATGCGGATGAGGCCACGGGTATCACGACCGTAGGAGCCGGCTTCGGAACGGAAGCAGGGGCTGTGGGCGGTCATCTTGATGGGCAGTTCCTGCTCGTCGAAGATCTCGTCGCGGGCCATGTTGGTGAGCGGCACTTCGGAGGTCGGGATCAGGGAGAACTTGCGTACCTTGCCCTCTTCTTCCCCTTCGCCGTCGATGCCGGTATTGAACAGGTCCTGGGAGAACTTCGGCAGCTGGCCGGTACCGTACAGGCTGTCCGGGTTGACCAGATAGGGCACGTAGCACTCGGTGTAACCGTGCTGCAGGGTGTGCAGGTCCAGCATGAACTGGGCCAGGGCGCGGTGCAGACGGGCAATCTGGCCCTTCATCACCACGAAGCGGGAGCCGGAGAGCTTGACGCCGTTCTTGAAGTCAACGCCCTTGGCCGCTTCACCCAGATCGATGTGATCGCGCACCGGGAAGCTGAACTCGCGCGGGGTGCCCCAACGGCGCACTTCCACGTTGTCGTTCTCATCACGACCGACCGGGGTGGTGTCGCTCGGCAGGTTGGGGATGGCGTCTGCGATGACCTTCAGCTCGGCCAGCAGGGCATCCAGCTCGACCTTGCTGGTCTCGAGCTCTTCGTTGATCTTGGTGACCTCGGCCTTGAGCGGGGCAACATCTTCGCCGCGACGGGCAGCCTCACCGATGGATTTGGAGCGGGCGTTGCGCTCGGCCTGCAGCTCCTGGGTACGGGACTGCAGATCCTTGCGTTTCTCTTCCAGAGCATTGACAGCCGCTACGTCCAGAACGTAGCCACGTGTCGCCAGACGAGCGGCAGCTTCGGCGATATCGCTGCGCAGATATTTGGGATCCAGCATGGTTTACCTACTTTTTTAAAATGGGATCTGGGCCTGAGTCATCATGACGGGCTGGAAAACAGATCCGGAAGTTAACATCGGTTGGCGCACCCCTGTCGTCTTTCAGAATCGGGCCTATGGTGAGCAGGCCTTCGAAATCAAGAAGATGGCACCAGGCCAAGACAAGCGGGGTCAGAGGGCCAGTGTATCAGACCGCCCCCCCGCCCGAACAGGGACTATTGCGCCCGTTTTGCCCTGTTTTCCGGGGGATGACGACCTGGATCAAATCGGCTGACCAATTAACGCGCAACCCGGCAAGACAGACCCGGGAGAGGCTCGCTACCAGCCGCCATCCACACCACTATTTGTCCCGTTGCCGCGGGCTCTGCCGATCCAGCTCATGCAGATAGTCGAGCTTCTGGCCAATCTGCTTCTCCAGCCCCCGCTCGGTGGGCTGGTAGTACTGCTTGCCGGCCAGCTCGGGCGGGAAGTACTGCTCGCCGGCGGCATAGGCACCGGGCTCGTCGTGGGCGTAACGGTACTCGGCGCCATAGCCCAGCTCGCTCATCAGCTTGGTCGGTGCGTTGCGCAGGTGCGGCGGCACCTCGAAGTCCGGCAGGTTCTTGGCATCATGAAGCGCCGCCTTCCAGGCGGTGTAGACCGCGTTGCTCTTGGGCGCGCAGGCGAGGTAGACGATCGCCTGGGCGATGGCCCGCTCCCCTTCCGCCGGCCCGATGCGGTGGAAGCAGTCCCAGGCCGAGAGCGCCACCTGCATGGCACGGGGATCGGCATTGCCCACGTCCTCGGAGGCAATCGCCAGCAACCGGCGCGCAATATAGAGCGGATCGCAACCGGCACTCACCATACGGGCATACCAGTAGAGCGCCGCATCCGGTGCCGAGCCGCGAATGGATTTGTGCACCGCCGAGATGAGGTCGTAGAAGTGATCGCCCCCCTTGTCGAAGCGCGCCACGTGCTCCCCCACCACGGCGGCCAGCAGGGTGCTGTCGATAAGCTTCTGGCCGCTGCCGTCGGGCTCGGCCATGTCGGCCAGCAGCTCCAGGTAGTTGAGGGACTTGCGCCCGTCCCCATCCACCGCCTTGGCCAGCGCCTCCTTCACCCCGGGGGCGAAGGTCAGCGCCGGATCATTGAGCCCGCGAGCGTCCTGCATCGCCTGATCGAGCAGGGTGAGGATGTCCTCCTCCTCCAGCCGTTTGAGCAGATAGACCCGGGCCCGGGAGAGCAGCGCGTTGTTCAGTTCGAACGAGGGGTTTTCGGTGGTGGCGCCGATGAAGGTGATGGTGCCGTCTTCGATGTGAGGCAGGAACACGTCCTGCTGGCTCTTGTTGAAACGGTGCACCTCGTCCACGAACAGGATGGTGCGCACCCCGCGCCAGCTGTTCTCCTTGGCCTTGTCGATGGCGGCGCGGATCTCCTTGATGCCGGAGGTGACCGCCGAGAGCCGCTCGACCTCGGCCTGGCAGTAGTGGGCCATCAGTTCGGCCAGCGTGGTCTTGCCGGTGCCGGGAGGCCCCCACAGGATCATGGAGTGGCAGTGGCCGGCCAGGATCGCTTTGCGCAGGGGCTTGTCAGGCCCCAGAATATGTTGCTGACCGATATACTGCTCGAGGGTTTGCGGCCGCATCCGGGCCGCCAACGGACGAAAGTCCGACGAGAAATCCAGCGACAAGTTGCTCATCTGTATTGACCGTTCAGTATCACGCATACCAACATGGAACAACGGGCCCACGAGAAATCCAACAAGAGGTTACTCATCGGTATTGACCCCCAGCATCATGCCCGTCGCCATTGGCAGACGGGCCGACCACAAATCCAGCGACCGTCTGCTCATCAGCGCTGATCGTCCAGCGCGACCCCCTTGGGGATCTTGAAGACAAATTCGTTGCCCTTGAGCACCGGCTTGCGGTTGAAGTTGCTCAGGGTGAACTCGCTCCACTGGCCCTGGGCCTCTTTCACGTCAAAGCGGCTGATGTTGTTCTGCCTGTCGAAGGTGATGCGGAAGGAGGCGATCAGCTCGTCCTGATTGCGACTGGTGACGGTGTAAACATCCCCTTCCTGGGTCACGTCATAGTTCTTCCAGAGGCTGTTGTCGTTACCGGCGATCAGCACGAAGGGGGTGTTGAGCACCGCATCCTTCATCTTGAGGGCGGTCACCTGCTCGACGAAGGGATCATAGACCCAGACATCCTTGCCATCGGCCACGATCAGGCTCTCGTCCGGCGAGGTGGTGTGCCAGTTGAAGCGATTGGGGCGCTGTACCAGCAGATCACCGCCGGCGCGCTGCAGCTCCTTGCCCTTGCTGTCATAGACGATCTGGGCAAACTTGGCGGAGAAGAGGCTCACCCCCGCCAGCTTCTGCTTGAGATCGCTGGCCGCATCGGCCCACACCTGGCTGCTGGCAACCAGCAGCACAGTGCCCATCAACAGTTGTTTTTTCATCATGCTTTTCATAACGGCTATCTCGATAAAAGGCCACGCCCGCAGGGGGCATGGCCAGGATGATAGAGGGGTGAGGCTTAGTCCCGTACCGGTGGCGGAGCCAGCACATCGCGCTGACCATTGCCGCCCGGGGCGCTGACGATGCCCTGGTTTTCCATCTGCTCGATGAGACGGGCCGCCCGGTTGTAACCGATCTTGAACTTGCGCTGCACGCTGGAGGTCGAGCCGCGGCGCGATTCCACCACGAAGGCCACCGCCTCGTCGAACAGGGGGTCGAGTTCTTCGTCGTCACCACCGCCATATTCGCCGCTGCCGCCCTCGCCGCCGGATTCACCGGAGAGGATCTCCTCGATGTAGTTCGGCTCGCCGCGCAGTTTCCAGTCCGCCACCACCTTGTGCACCTCGTGGTCGTCGACAAAGGCACCGTGCACCCGGGTCGGGTTGGAGGTACCGGCCGGCATGTAGAGCATGTCGCCCATGCCGAGCAGGGATTCGGCGCCGCCCTGATCGATGATGGTACGGGAGTCGATCTTGCTCGACACCTGGAACGAGATACGGGTCGGGATGTTGGCCTTGATGAGACCGGTAATGACATCCACCGATGGACGCTGGGTCGCGAGGATCAGGTGAATACCGGCTGCCCGCGCCTTCTGGGCGATACGGGCGATCAGCTCCTCCACCTTCTTGCCGACGATCATCATCATGTCGGCAAACTCGTCCACCACCACCACGATGTGGGGCAGTTTTTCCAGCTCAGGCGGCATCTGGTCCATGGAGTCGCCCGGACGCCACAGCGGATCCAGCAGGGGTTCCCCCTCCTCGATGGCCGCCAGCACCTTGTCGTTGTAGCCCTTGAGGTTGCGCACCCCGACCGCCGACATCAGCTTGTAGCGACGCTCCATCTCGCCCACGCACCAGCGCAGGGCGTTGGCGGCGTCCTTCATGTCGGTCACCACCTCGGTCAGCAGATGGGGGATCCCCTCGTAGACCGACAGCTCCAGCATCTTGGGGTCGATCATGATGAAGCGCAGATCGTCCGGCGTCGACTTGTAGAGCATGGAGATGATCATGGTGTTCACCCCCACCGACTTACCGGAGCCTGTGGTACCGGCCACCAGCAGGTGGGGCATCTTGGCGAGGTTCACCACCACGGGTTCGCCGGCGATGTCCTGACCCAGCCCCATGGTGAGCGGGTTGCGGCTATCGCGGAAGGCGTCGCAGTCGAGGGTCTCGCGCAGGTAGACGGTCTGACGCACCCGGTTGGGCAGCTCGATCCCGACGAACGTCTTGCCCGGGATCACTTCCACCACCCGCACGCTGCTGGCCGACAGAGAGCGGGCCAGATCGCGGGAGAGGTTGGTGATCTTGCTCGCCTTCATGCCGGGCGCCAGATCCAGTTCGAAACGGGTGATGACGGGGCCCGGATAGACGCCCACCACCTTGGCCTGCACGTTGTAGTCGGCCAGTTTCGCCTCCACCAGCCGGCCCATGCGCTCCAGCTCGTCCTTGCTCATCATCTGGGTCTTGGCGGGCGGACGGTCCAGCAGCTCGATGCTGGGCAAGGGGGGCAGCCCAGGTTGCAGGCGGCGCTTGGGCTTGCCGGGGGTGGGAGCAGCCGGCACAGGCGCCTCTTCATCCCCTTCTGCCCAGGGCAGATCCAGATCATCGTCCTCGTCATCGGCCGTCACCAGGGCAGGCTGACGACGGGCGCCGTTGGTGGCGGCACGCTTGGCCTTGGCCACCGGGGCCGGCTCGTCATCTTCATCGTCAAACTGCGGGTCGAACTGGAATGTATCCTCATCAAGCTCAGGCAGCCACTCATCGGACTTGGCCTTCTGGCTCTTGGTGCTGGCCTTCTCCTTGGGACGACGGGTCCAGCTGGAGTGCGGTTCATCTTCCTCGTCATCGAGCTCGATGGCCCCCACGCTCCCTTCCAGCAAGGGATCCGGCCCCTCAACGCGCGGCTGGCGCCAGCCACCGGTCAGCCAGCGGCCGAGGGTGGTGGGAAAATGGTAAACGGTGCTGACTGAACCGGTGCAGGCAGCGCCGATCCGCTCGACGATGGTCAGCCAGGACCAGCCGGTGAACAGGGTGATGCCGGTAGCCACGAAGCAGAGCAGCATCAGGTTGGCGCCAACCCCGCCAAACAGCGGCACCACGGCGGAGGAGATCACGTCCCCCACCAGGCCGCCGGCGGAAAAATTCTGCAGATCGTTGAAGTTCATGCTGGCGATGGCGGACATGCCGAGCACGGTCAGCACGAAGCCGACGATGCGCACCGACAGGGTGAGGTAATCCACATCGAGCAGCCGGCTTGGACGCCAGAACAGGCTCCAGCCCAGCAGCACGACCAGGGGAGGAACCAGATAGGAAAAAGCCCCGAAGGTAAACATGGTGATGTCGGCGAGCCAGGCCCCCGCGCTACCGGCGAGGTTTTTCACCTCCCCTTGCCAGGAGGTCTGGGACCAACCGGGATCGGCAGGGTGGTAGGACAACAGGGCAAGCAAGAGATAGGCAGCCATCAGGGTGATGGCGATCAAGACGGCTTCGAAGATCCGTTGTGTACCTGATAAAGGAGTAAACAGCTTTTTATCGGCCAAACTCCGGCTCCTTTCTGAAAACATGTAATGCAGGGGGATAAGGGGGCCTAGTATCCCTGAAAAGCCCACCGGTTGTCAGCCAGTGCCTGGCGTGGCGGCCATATTCACAACCGACTCGATAAGAAGAAACGAGCGGACCGGCCGCTCGTTTCTGAATGTCGTGACTTGTCGCAAGGCTGGCAAGCCACAGCATAACCCGACTCAACGGGTGCTGATCACCAGACGACTGCTCTGTTTGACCTCTTCCATCACCACATAGGTACGAGTGTCATTGACACCAGGCAGACGCAGCAGGGTTTCCCCCAGCAGACGGCGATAGGCCGACATGTCGCTGACTCGGGTCTTGAGCAGATAGTCGAAATCGCCGGAGACCAGATGGCACTCCTGGATCTCCTCGAGCACCTGAACAGCCTTGTTGAACTGTTCAAACACATCGGGGGCACCGCGATTGAGGGTAATTTCCACGAATACCAGCAGAGACGCGTCCAGATAATGAGGGTTCAGAATGGCGGCATACCCTTCGATATACCCTTGTCGCTCGAGGCGACGAACCCGTTCCAGACACGGTGTAGGACTCAGGCCAACTCGTTTGGACAACTCAACGTTCGAAATTCTGCCATCCTTTTGCAGCTCATTCAGAATGTTGCGGTCAATCCTGTCCAAATCCTTTAGCCGACTCTTAGCTTCCATCATTTATTCCATCCTTTGGCTATTTTTTGGTAAGAATCACCAGTCATTTTATAATTATGGTCACAAATCCTGTCAATACCTGAATATGCAAGGCGCAAATGTTGCCAAACTAGCTTGCAACATAAACCACCAATCGATAGTCGAGGGATAGCATGATTATCGGTGTACCTAAAGAAATAAAAAACCATGAATACCGCGTAGGCATGGCTGTGGCCAGTGTACGTGAACTGACAGCACGAAACCATACTGTTTTCGCCCAAAGCGGCGCAGGAAGCGGCATTGATTCAGGTGGTGCAGATTATCACGCTGCCACTGTCGCTATTTTGTCCTGCATTGCAGCAATTTTCACCGCGGCCAGCGTATCCATCAGACTCAAAACATAACGACTCCCCCTCCCTGTGTCTTCGTCGCAACTGCCCGGCAATGATTTGCCATTCGCCCTGCAGGATAACTAGGGTCGCCATCATGAATGTGCCCACCAGGAGAGCGGCCACCTCATCGAGCTCCCCCTCATGTCAGTACGCGGCCTGATTAGCTGCCCCCCGTACTAACGAGGCAACCATGGCCTCAGGCGCTGTGCTGCAAAGCACCGGCAGCGAGGGCCACTGCGCCAAAACTTGTCAATCGCGCCTAGATCGCCGCCACACCAGCGGACAGGATCAGCCTGGCGGGCAGCGCCCGCAGGCAAACGCGGTTGCAAGCGCCCTTCCCCACCTCATCAATAGGAATGCGTGCCACGTCCGGCAAGCACCAGCGGATACCAAGCGCCACCTCTCACATCACTATGGCGAGAGAGCCATTGTGCTCCTTATCAAGGAGTGCCGGGCTCGGTTGAGGAGCCTTCCGCGACAGGGCATGTTTTCAGACCTTTCTTACCCTTCTCCAACCCCGCCAGCCGATTGATGCAATCGACTCACTGGCCTTTGACCCCTTATCACGAATTACCTACAATCGCGCAAACTCATCACGTCTCGGAAATCACATCATGAGCCAAGTCACTCATAGCAAACTGCTGATCCTGGGGTCAGGCCCGGCGGGTTACACTGCCGCCGTCTATGCCGCCCGTGCCAACCTCAATCCGCTGCTCATCACCGGCATGCAGCAAGGCGGTCAGCTGACTACCACCACCGAAGTGGAGAACTGGCCCGGTGACCCCGAGGGTCTGACCGGTCCGGCCCTGATGGAGCGCATGAAAGAGCATGCGGAGAAGTTCGACACCCGCATCCTGTTCGATCATATCAATGAAGTGCAACTGACCCAGAGCCCGTTCCGCCTCAAGGGCGACAACGGCGAATACACCTGTGATGCGCTGATCATCGCCACCGGTGCCTCCGCCAAGTATCTGGGCCTGCCTTCCGAAGAGGCCTTCAAGGGCCGCGGCGTCTCCGCCTGCGCCACCTGTGACGGCTTCTTCTATCGCAATCAGGAAGTGGCCGTGGTCGGCGGCGGCAACACCGCCGTGGAAGAGGCGCTCTATCTGGCCAACATCGCCAAGAAGGTGCACCTCATTCACCGTCGCGACGAGTTCCGCGCCGAGAAGATCCTGATCAAGCGTCTGCACGACAAGGTGGCCAGCGGCAATATCGTGCTGCACACCCACCAGACTCTGGACGAAGTGCTGGGCGACGACATGGGGGTGACCGGCGTGCGTCTGCGCAACACCCAGAACGACACCACCACCGACTTGCCACTGATGGGCGTCTTCATCGCCATCGGTCACCAGCCCAATACCCAGATCTTCGCCGACCAGCTGGATATGCAGAACGGCTATCTGAAGGTGCGTGGCGGCCTCGACGGCTTCGCCACCCAGACCAGCATCGAAGGGGTATTTGCCGCCGGTGACGTGGCCGACCACACCTACCGCCAGGCCATCACCTCGGCCGGCACCGGCTGTATGGCCGCCCTCGATGCCGAGCGCTATCTGGACGCGCAATAAGCACAAGGGATATAAAAGGCATGCCGCGAGGCATGCCTTTTTACTTTAAGGAGCCGGATGAAACAGAAAATATTGATAGTCGAGGACAGTCTGACCATTCGACGGATGCTGATCCAGGCCATTACCCAGCAAACCGGGCTGGAGATCGATGCATTCGATACCCTGGAGGGTGCCCGCCACTGTCGGGGAGAAGAGTACGTGGTGGCACTGGTGGATCTGACCCTGCCAGATGCCCCCAGCGGGGAAGCGGTCAAGGTGTTGCTGGAACGGGGCTTGCCGGTGGTGATCCTCACTGCCGATATCAGCGAGGAGAAGCGCGCAGCCTGGCTGGAGGCAGGAGTACTGGACTATGTGATGAAAGATTCACGCCACTCCCTGCAATACGCCGTCAGCCTGGTTCATCGCCTCTACCTCAACCAGCGCATCGAAGTCCTGGTGGTCGATGATTCACGCACCTCCCGCCACCGCACCATGGCCCAGTTACGCAAGCAGCTGCTGCAGGTGCATGAGGCGAGCCACGCCCGCGAGGCCCTGGGCCAGCTTGAACAGAACCCGGCCATTCGGCTGGTACTGGTCGACTACTATATGCCAGAAATTGACGGGATCAGCCTGGTGCGCATGCTGCGCGAGCGTTACAGCAAGCAGCAGCTCGCCATCATCGGCATCTCGGTGTCGGACAAGCGCGGCCTCTCCGCCCGCTACCTCAAGCAGGGTGCCAACGACTTCCTCAACCAACCGTTCGAACCGGAAGAGCTGCAATGCCGGGTCAGCCACAACCTAGAAGCGCTGGAGCAGTTCAACAGCATCCAGGAGTCGGCCAATCGCGACTACCTGACCGGGCTCTACAACCGGCGCTACTGGTTCAATGAAGGACAGAAATGGTTCGAGGAACACCAGCGTCAGGAGACGCCGCTTGCGCTGTGCGTGCTCGATGTGGATCACTTCAAGCAGGTCAATGATCACTGGGGCCATGCCATCGGCGATCAGCTGCTCTGCCACCTCACCCGACTGCTCACCCAGTTCTTCCCAGATGCCATGATCGCCCGTTTTGGTGGCGAGGAGTTTGCCCTGATGGTGCCTCACTGCACCGTACCGGTGCTACTCAAACGGCTGGAGGGGCTGCGCCAGCAGATGCGCCAGCAGCCGCTGTCTAGGGAGACGCCGCTGTTTGTTCGCGCCAGTTTCGGCGTGATCAAGGTCGGGCGTGGTTCCATGGACGAGGCTCTGAGCGAGGCGGATCGCCTGCTCTATCAGGCAAAGAACACCGGCCGTGACAAGATAGTGTCGCAGGACTCATCGGCCTGACGTTACCTCGCCAGATGTTCTCCGTGTAGTACCCGCCCGACAGCTTGCCCAGCCGGCAGCATGTCGGGTCACTTCTCCCCCCTTGATGACCGCTTGAGCCAGCGCCTGCTTCAATAGGTCTTGTCGACCCGCACGCCATCGTCGAAATAGAGGATACGCACCTTGTCGCCATTCATGAACACCATGGCCGGATCGTAATCCTGAATGACGTTGACCAGCCCGTTTTGCTCGTTGCGAATAAGCAGCTCCACCAGCTTGTTCTCCACCACGCTGCCGCCCGATTGATACTGCTGCGCCGCAGCCGCCCCCGCCAATGCGCCGACCGCAGTAGCGATTTCACGGCCATGACCGCCACCAAACTGGTTGCCAAGCAGACCGCCCAGGACGGCGCCGCCCAAGGTTTTCCAGCCGGAGTGTTCTGATTCCAGAATTTGACGCTGGGTGATGTTGCGCACCGTCTCGACCTGGCCAAACACCACCTGATTTACGGGTCTTGCCGTATTGCGCTCGTAGACCTGCGCCCAGGCGGGTGCAGTGACAAAGCAAAACAAGCTGGATACTATCAGGATAATGGCCTTCATCTATGAACCTCGTTACCTTATGTCTCGCTATCTTACCCAATTGGATGATGAGCTGTGCTGGTTTCCCGACCCAGAGCATGCCCTGGAGGAACCCAACGGCCTGCTGGCGATAGGCGGAGATCTCTCCCCTGCCCGCTTGCTGGCAGCTTACCACAAGGGGATCTTCCCGTGGAATGAACCCCACCAGCCGCTGCTGTGGTGGTCACCGGATCCCAGAGGCGTCATCCGGCCGGAACAGCTGCACATCGGTCGCACCCTGCGCAAATTTATCCGTGGTACCTCATTCGATATTTCCATCGATCGCGCCTTTAATGAGGTTATAGCGGCCTGCGCCGCGCCCCGTCGCAGTGCCAGTGGAACCTGGATTAGCACACCCATGATCGACGCCTATCGACAATTGCACCGCCTTGGCCATGCCCACTCCATCGAGATCTGGCAGGAGGGCCAGTTGCAAGCCGGCCTCTATGGCCTCTCCCTCGGCCGGGTATTCTGCGGCGAGTCCATGTTCAGTCGTATCGACAATGGTGCCAAACTGGCCATGGTGGCCCTCTGTCGACACTTCGCCCGCTATGGTGGCGCCTTGATCGATTGCCAGATGCAGAACGATTTTTTGGCCACCCTAGGAATAGAAGAGTGGCCGAGACGCCAATTTTTGACGACGCTGGCACAACTGAGCCGACAACCGCTGGCGGCCAATTGCTGGCAAACGGGGAGCATTTTGCTATGACCGAAGAAGTGATCCTCAAGGTAGGGCTGACCCCGAAGCACCAATGCAGCTATCTGGGTCATGAGCAGGAGCAACTGCTGGTGTTGATGGATCACAGCCTGCTCAATGCCAGCGGCTACGAACGCCTGCTGACGGCCGGCTTTCGGCGCAGCGGCAACGACATTTATCGTCCCCACTGCCCGGCATGCAATGCCTGCCAGTCCCTGCGCATCCACAGCGAGCGCTTCGTGCCGAGCCGCAGCCAGAAGCGGATCCGCCAGCTCAATCAGGATATCGAACTGGTACTCAGCTACGACGACAAGCCAGAGTACTACCAGCTCTATGAACGCTATATTCGCGAACGCCATCATGACGGCAGCATGTATCCCCCCAGCCGTACCCAGTACAAGGGCTTCCTGCACTGCGACTGGATGCCGCCCCTCTATCTGGAAATGCGCAAGGATAACCGGCTGATCGGGGTCGCAACCACGGATCTGCTGCCCCATTCCCTCAGCGCCATGTACACCTTTTTCGACCCGGCCCATGCCGATCGTTCCCTCGGTACCTTCGCCATTCTGAGCCAGTTGGAACTGGCCAGAAGAACTGGCCGCAGCTGGCTATATCTGGGCTATCTGGTGGAGGCGTGCCGCAAGATGAATTACAAGCGCCAGTATCTGCCCCATGAACGGTTGATACAGGGGGAATGGAAAAATATCGACAGCAAGCCCGAGTAAACTTTACACATAGCCTTAAATCCGGCATGATCCAGCGGATTTTTTGTTGTGGCTTATCAAGAGGATTCAATGGCTAAAGAAGACAGTATTGAGATGCAGGGCACTATTCTCGAAACCCTGCCCAATACCATGTTCCGTGTGGAACTGGAGAATGGTCACGTGGTTATCGCTCATATTTCCGGCAAGATGCGCAAAAACTACATCCGTATCCTGACTGGGGACAAAGTAACGGTAGCTCTGACTCCGTACGATCTCTCCAAGGGACGTATTGTTTTCCGCTCTCGCTAAGCCAGGAATTCAGCAAAAAACCCCAACCTTTCGGTTGGGGTTTTTTGTGGTTTTCAAGCAGCGTTAAGCTTAGTGGGAAACAGCTTCAACATTGACCTGATAGTCAAAGCTGAGGCTGTCATTTATCAACTCAACCTTCACTACCCCCCCATCGACCAAGGATCCGAACAGGATCTCATTGGCAAGGGGTTTCTTGAGGTGTTCCTGGATGACCCGCCCCATGGGTCTCGCTCCCATGGCCCTGTCATATCCCTTCTCGGCCAACCAGTGGCGGACACCCTCGGACACTTCAAGAGACACGCCCTTGGCATCCAGTTGTACCTGCAACTCGACGATGAACTTGTCAACCACCTGATGTATCACCTGCATATCCAGATGGTTGAACCAGATGGTGTGATCGAGCCGGTTGCGAAACTCCGGGCTGAACGTCTTGTTGATCACCGCCATGGCATCGTGGCTCATATCCTGCTGCTGGAAACCGATGGATTTGCGCTGGGTCTCCTCCACGCCGGCGTTGGTGGTCATCACCAGGATCACATTGCGAAAATCCGCCTTGCGCCCGTTGTTGTCAGTCAGGGTGCCGTTGTCCATTACCTGCAGCAGCAGGTTGAACACATCCGGGTGCGCTTTTTCGATCTCGTCCAGCAGCACCACTGAGTGCGGGTGCTTGAGTACCGAATCAGTCAGAAGTCCACCCTGCTCAAAGCCCACATAGCCGGGAGGCGCTCCGATCAGACGAGAGACGGTGTGGCGTTCCATGTACTCCGACATGTCAAAGCGCAGCACCTCGACGCCGAGCGCCTTGCCCAACTGCTGAGTGACCTCGGTCTTGCCCACCCCGGTTGGGCCTGCAAACAGGAAGCAACCCACCGGGCGACGCTCATTGCCAAGGCCAGAACGTGACAAGCGAATGGAATCGGTCAGCACCTCGATGGCCTTGTCCTGACCAAATACCACCATCTTGAGGTTGCGCTCCAGATTCTTCAGCACTTCCTTGTCGGAAGAGGAGACTGATTTCTCCGGAATGCGGGCAATCTTGGCCACAATAGCTTCGATCTCCTGCACATTGATCACTTTCTTGCGCTTGCTCGCCGGCAGCAGCCGTTGCCCGGCGCCGGCTTCGTCGATCACGTCGATCGCCTTGTCAGGCAGATGGCGATCATTGATGTACTTGGCAGAGAGCTCCACCGCGGCGCGGATGGCCTTGACGGTATAACGTACCCCGTGGTGAGCCTCATAGCGGCTCTTGAGCCCCATCAGGATGCGGGTAGTATCATCCACGCTGGGCTCGACGATATCGATCTTCTGGAAACGACGCGCCAGAGCACGGTCCTTCTCAAAGATCTGGGAGTATTCCTGATAAGTGGTGGAGCCGACACAGCGCAGCAAGCCATTGGAGAGCAGCGGCTTGATGAGGTTGGCCGCATCCAGCTGACCACCGGAGGCAGCACCAGCCCCTATGATGGTGTGGATCTCGTCGATGAACAGGATCGCCCCTTCCTGGCGCTCGATCTGCTTGAGTAGCACCTTGAGGCGCTTCTCGAAATCACCGCGATACTTGGTCCCCGCCAGCAACGAGCCCATGTCCAGGGAATAAATGGTACTGCCCGCAATCACCTCGGGCACATCGCCCTTGACGATACGATAGGCCAGCCCTTCCGCGATGGCCGTCTTCCCTACCCCGGCCTCACCAACCAACAAGGGGTTGTTCTTGCGACGGCGGCAGAGCACCTGGATAGTACGATTGAGCTCCTGATCCCGTCCGATGAGCGGATCGATACGCCCTTCCAGCACCAGCTGATTGAGGTTGGTGGCAAAGCTTTCTATCTGGGCGGCAGACACATCGTCGTCGGACTCGACATTGTTGTTGCTGTTGTCCGGCTTGCTGTCTTTGCGCACGCCATGGGAGAGGAAATTGACCACATCCAGTCGGCTGATCTCGGCCTTTTTCAGGAAGTAAGCGGCCTGGGACTCCTGCTCGCTGAAAATGGCAACCAATACGTTGGCACCACTGACTTCTGTGTTGCCCGATGATTGGACATGGAACACGGCGCGTTGCAGCACCCGCTGGAAGCCCAGTGTGGGCTGGGTTTCACGATCTTCATCGTCACGGGGAATAAGCGGGGTTGTTTGACTGATGAATGCGCTGATCTCTTTGCGCATCAGCTCCACGTCAGCACCACAAGAACTCAGCGCCTCATGGGCTGAGCTGTTATCCAGCAGGGCTAACAACAGGTGCTCGACAGTCATGAATTCGTGGCGCTCGTCACGGGCCAGTTTGAAAGCCTCGTTCAGCGTCTTTTCTAGATCTTTATTCAACATAGGCACCTCCCCTAGTACAGCAACAATGTGGTGTCGTCATCGCCATCAAGTCATCAGATTCAAGCCTTTTCCATGGTACACAGCAGTGGATGTTCGTTGTTACGTGCATAGGTGTTGACCTGGACCACTTTGGTTTCGGCAATCTCGGCGGTGAACGTGCCACAGACTCCCTTACCACTATAATGCACGCTCAGCATCACCTGAGTGGCCTTGTCCAAATCCATACCAAAGAACTTTTGCAGCACCTCCACCACGAACTCCATCGGTGTGTAGTCGTCGTTGTTCAAGACGACCTTGTACATGGGTGGCGGTTGCAGCTTGGTTTTCTCTGCTTCTGCAATCTCTTCATTAGCAAAGAGTTCTTTCTGCTTGCTCATAATCGCGCTTTGGTACCTCTAGATTACTACCGCCTAACATAAGATTGTCAATATACTTGTTAACCAGATCACATCAGTTGTTAACAACTCCTTGACTCGCTCAAAAGTTAGACTAGATTGGTTACTTGCTAATCGGCGCCCGTCTGCTATGGGCTATGTTACTAGTTATAAAGGGCTGGCGCAGGTTACTCAACGACTTCAAGGTAATCAATAAAAGGATGTAGATGTATGGCAACCGGAACAGTCAAGTGGTTTAACAACGCAAAAGGATTTGGGTTTATCTGTCCGGAAGGAGGTGGTGAAGATATCTTCGCCCACTACTCCACGATACAAATGGAAGGCTACAAGACGTTGAAAGCAGGTCAAGCAGTCAACTTTGAACTGCAGCAGGGGCCGAAAGGCAATCACGCCTCTGTCATTGTGCCAAACGAAGCACAGAACATGTAAGAGTCGAACTGGATAAATAAAAAAACCGGCAAGCCGCAAGGTTGCCGGTTTTTTTATTGCTGCGATTGACAGGAGAAGTTCGTTCCCCCGAGCAGACTACAAGGAGATCATTGCGCGTTGTCGTGATAGTCCTGACAGGCGCTCAGGGTATTTTCCATCAGGCTGGCAACCGTCATGGGACCAACCCCACCCGGTACGGGCGTGATGAAGGAGGCATGATTGCGCGCGGTCTCAAACTCAACGTCACCGACCAGAGAGCCGTCTGCCAACCGATTGATACCCACGTCGATCACCAGTGCCCCCGGTTTGACCCACTCACCTGGAATGAAGTTGGGTTTGCCAACCGCCACCACCAGCAGGTCGGCACGGCGAACCTGATCTTCCAGATCCCGGGTGAAACGGTGACAGGTGGTGGTAGTACAACCTGCCAGCAGCAGCTCTAGCGTCATCGGCCGGCCGACGATGTTGGATGCTCCGACTACTACCGCATGCAAACCGTGCGTTTTAACACCGGTCGCGTCAATCAGGGTCATGATGCCTTTAGGCGTACAGGGGCGCAGTGCCGGGATACGCTGTGCCAGCCGACCCACGTTGTAGGGATGGAAACCATCCACGTCCTTGTCGGGGCGAATACGCTCCAATACCTGGGTCGTATCGCAGTGAGCCGGCAAGGGGAGCTGTACCAGAATACCGTCAACGTCTGCGTCTTCATTCAGCTTATCGATCAGTGCCAGCAACTCTTCCTGGCTCGCCGTCGCATCCAGATCGTAAGAGCGGGAGATAAAACCCACCTCTTCACAGGCGCGCCGCTTGCTACCGACATAGACCTGCGAGGCAGGATCCACCCCGATCAGGATCACCGCCAAGCCCGGCGCCCGTTTTCCTTGTGCCAACCGCTGTTGGACTTGCGCTGCGACCTGATTGCGAATCGTTTGCGCAACCTGTTTTCCATCAATGATTTTGGCAGACATCGTTCTTCACTCACCATGTGTTCAACTGCCGCGCATTGTCGCATTTTTTTGCCACGGGTGTTAGCGGCTCTCGCATGGAGGGCAATAAGTAGGCATTTGAATTCATTGGTGGAAAAATTCGTTGACGCTGGCTTTCCCGCTTGGGTATGATGCCGGCCCGTTGCCCAGTACAGCCGCTGTCGCTATGCTGGAGACGAGATTTTCGGTGATTAGCGCAGCCCGGTAGCGCATCTGGTTTGGGACCAGAGGGTCAAAGGTTCGAATCCTTTATCACCGACCAGGTTTTTCGGCATGCCGCCAGGCTTGTCGAGGCAATGCGCCCTTAGCTCAGTCGGATAGAGCAACGGCCTTCTAAGCCGTGGGTCGCAGGTTCGAATCCTGCAGGGCGCGCCATTGATGACATGCATCTCTCCGATGCAGGGCATTGATGGATATCTTCAGTGGTGGCTGTAGCTCAGTTGGTAGAGTCCCGGATTGTGATTCCGGTTGTCGTGGGTTCGAGCCCCATCAGCCACCCCATTATCTCCTTTCAGAAAACATCCAATCTTATCTATTTCAATCCAGTAGACATAAACAGTCTCCCAATGTATGACCGTTACTAAAAAAGCCCGCAACGGGTCGCACAGGCGACACTTTAAAAAGCATCAGCATTGATGATGGTGGTTGCCAGTAACCCGTATCAGACCTTGTGGACATCAAAGGGAGAACCACTTGGCATGACTCGGTGGGGCTGATGTAGTCAGACCTAGACAGCTATTAGGAGCACCACTCAACCAGCAGCCACATCAGAGCAGAATGATGGAGGGGCAAACGCCCTACAGCATGTTCAAGAAGGGTCTGAAATTGATAACGAAGGAAGTGCGCTCTAAAGTAACGTAAACAAAACACCGGTTTGAGGTCGGTGTCAGGTGATAACTAGATCTGTACAAGTAGAGCTGAATATAAATACTAATTAAACTTTTACATTGAATTGATAGATATCTCTATTTCATTGACAACTTCAGAACCAAAAAACTTCATCATGTAGTTATCATGTGTATATGTAAAAGAATCATCTTTCTTAGACACAGGTACACCATATACTTTTATGACATCAAGCATTTCCCCCCCCACATGGATCCCCCTACTGCTAAACCCCACATCTTTCTTAAGAATGACTTTAGTTATTCTATAATCATCAAAATCTCTTTTTAATTTATTATAGTTAAGGTTTGATGACTCTATATATATAAAGCCAAAGTCATGAGGGTAAAATTTATAATCTACGCCGTTAATGTTTTTAAATACATTGACGAAATCATTTCCACTATCCATTTCAGTGAGCCCGTCAAAAGCTCCGAAAACCTCACTATAATCACCACCAACTTTTATGTCATAACCATTGAAGTGTATGGCAAAGTCACTTCTTTGAACATTGAAATATTCAGGTTGTTTTTCTTTTTTTGTGATACGAGCGGAATCAACCCACCCTGTATGAGCCTCACCTTTTCGGTCTAGATAGCTAACATATTGAAATCCATTGTATGATGCATATGAAATTGCCTCATCACCATTAATAATGAATTTTTTCGACTTACATTCATCAAGAGGAATGTCATAAAAAAAAGTGCGACCTTTCGATGTAACAACAACATTTGATACATCATACACAATTTTATTACCCTTCTGAACTTCATTAAATCTTGCTTTTTCACATGCTGCCATATCACTAAATGGATAAAGAAAAAAGACGGTGCAGAGAATATTTTTCATTAATTATCCCTAACATAAAGAAGATATTTATAGTCGACTTTATAAAACTAATGTAAATTAAAGATATATTCAATTGTATTAGTATTTCTTTTGCCTTGAAATTTTCAGAAAAATAACCACACACTGATAAAATACAGAATGCAAGTGGATAGCATTTATTAATAAATCACTTTTCAAAAATCACATGGCTAAACAAGAATTTTAGCCACCATATAACTGATGGCTCTCTTTCCTCCACTTTTAAAAGCATGCCCTTGAGTTTATATTCTGGAAAATGCTTGTAAACGCTGAGGGAAAATGAAAAGACACCAGCCTGAGGCCGGTGCCAGGTGATAACCAGAGCTGCACAGTCCACTAAAGAAAAAAAACATGTCAAACATCTATTTTACGTTACTTACAAAAGCAACCATATTAATTATCACTTTTCCTTTGCAAAGGATCATGTTGGTCAAAACATTTCCGCAACTTACTCTTTATTGAATCATCATATTTCAGCTTTATCTTATCCTCAAGGTAAGCAGATGTATTCCATAATGAGGCATCAGAATAAATATATGAAGCCCATCCAATACTACCACTGCCATCAGTATCATAATTTAACTGCATACTGACTCCTTTATCACTATGTGAGTCTATAACAACATTTACATCTTTAGCCGCAACATATATAAAGTCATAATTACTACTACGTACTGCTTCTGCCAAATAATCATAACATTGCGAGTTATCACTAGCGATTGCGGCATTAGAAAAAATAATAATTAAATATAACACCCTCATTTTTCACCTTTTAGTTGGTTACTTATTTTTGGATTTATTTTCGACATATGATCTTTATATGCCTTCTGAATATTAGCATCAGATACATTGTGCAAACCAGCTAAATTTCCATTATGTTCTTTAATATAAAAAAGCCTTATGTTCCATGGTGGCAACAACATAAAAAAACTTAATAAATGTTTTCTCTATCTGTCACTTTAATATTCCCCCCAGAACCACTCTTACCTTTGTTTAAAAACTCGTTCCAAGTTCCAATAGGCATATACGACGGATTTTTTCAAAAAAGTCTTATCCCAACCATAGTATGGTTGGTTTCCAAATGCTCCCATCCCACCTGCGCCACAATTTTTATATTGAAGTGATTTAAAATGTCCTGTTTCATCACGATACATTCGTTTAATAGCTACAGTCATATCATGGCTATATTTATTAATATAAAATCCGCAATGCATCCTCTGCATCAGCATAGGTAAATAAATTACCACTTTCTTGACTCAAAACTGCGATTTCAAATAAAGAAAAAGGATGCAAACGCCATACTTCAGGACCTTCTACCCTATGATTCATTAATCTATCCACCTAGTACCTTCAACACGGTCAACTTCATGGCTAATAAGTGCCGGTAGTTCATTAACCTCACTAAATATGCGTTTAAATCGCTCCATAATAACTGTTGAGGTTGGTGCCCAATATGCTTCACCGCCATCCATTTAACTCGGTCATAGCTCTCTATGCTATCGACAGCATTCTCCAACTTTTTAACTATAAGATCATTATCTTTCAACTCTTTATCATCTGAAGCATGACGATACAGATTCAGGAAAAATGGAGGAATCTTAGCCTGATCCAAGACACTATCAGAGCCATCAATCAGCGTGAAGCCTTTATCCTTCCATTCTTTTTTGCTACTGACCAACTCCTCTGCTCGTAGATCGTAACTAAATAGCTCTATGGGTAGTGGTTTAATCATCCCGGACAGTACAGCCGCCCCCCATACCTGAGGTGTTCAATGACAAGACTACGTCGCTCTTTTACTGCTGAATTTAAACTCGAAGCCGCATCTTTGGTACTCGATTAAGCTGTGCTCTTAAAGTGATGAAAATATAATCTCACATCTTCTCAACAGCTTAAGACCTATGTAGTGTCCCGTCGCTATCAGTTAACCGATGCACAATGGGGGCTTATCGAGCCCCTGTTTCCACATCACCGCATAAGCGGACGCCCTACTCGTGAGCCACGCCAAGTGCTTGATGGCATTCTCTGGATACTTCACACCGGTGCACCTTGGCGAGATCTGCCAGAACGTTTAGGCCTATGGAACTCGGTCTACAACTCCTTTCGACGTTGGCAAAGCACAGGCCGTATCGATGCCATCCTTGCGGTACTGCAACTGTATCTCAATGAAGAAGGGCTTATCGACTTCGACCTGTGGCGCATTGACGGCTCCAATGTCAGAGCATCCAAAGATGCTGCCGGAGCGCGTAAAAAACATTCCGGTGAATCAAGCTCTTGGTCGTTCTCGTGGTGGTTTTGGCAGCAAAATTCACTTGGTCACTGATGGTAATGGTTTACCGCTGGGGTTCTGCCTTTCGCCGGGGCAGTCAGCGGAAATCAGATATGCGACAAGTGCGTTGGCCATGGCAAGGATCCCGACTTCATCAGGCCGTTATCGCACGCGGCCAACGCATCTTGCCGCAGATAAGGCCTATAGCAGCAGGGCTCTGCGGGCAGAACTCCGGCGCAGAAAGATAAAAGCGGTTATCCCGCAACGCAGCGACCAGCAACGGCACCATAAGGGACGTTCACTGGTGTTAGACAAAGCTCGTTATCGTAGGAGAAATGTGGTCGAACGGTGCTTCGGATGGCTGAAGAAGTTTCGCCGATTCTCAACGAGGTATGAAAAGCTGGCGGGAAGTTTTGCAGCCTTTATCAAGTTGGCTTTCTGCCTTCGTTACTTACGGGAGCTATTGGTGGACAAAAAACCAGCATTTTGAGAACGCAGCCTAGAGGTGTTCTATCTGTGAAGCCAGCCGTTCTCTGGATGTCGGCGAAACCATGCTTCGTCGATGGGTTCAGCAACTTCAATCCGAACGAACTGACACAACTCCTATCAGTAAAACACAGACCCCGGAACAGCAGAAAATCTAGGAACTGGAAGCCCGCATCAACCGACTTGAACGTGAAAAGGCCATTTTAAAAAAGGCTACTGCTCTCTTGATGGTGGACGAGCTCGAACGTGCGCGCTGATAGACCCATTAAGGGATCCCCCCAACCACGCTGGTCTGTTGCACGTTCGGTATTCCAACTTCCTGTTTCTACGACTACCTGGCTCGTACCCGCACCATTGACCGTGAATAGGTGCAGCAAAAAAGCGTGCTGCGGCGCTTGTTCAACGAGAGTCGGGGTTCAGCTGTCAGCCAGGCCTTGATGTTGATGATGCGGGAGCTGAGGCATCAGGTGGGCCGGTTCAACGTTTGTCGCCTAATGAAGGTCGCGGGGCGGACGTCCAGGCAACCCGGCGATCATGCCTACAAAGTCGCCCGGGCTGAGCGACCGGATATCCCGAATCTGCTGGCTCGTGAATTTGTCGTTCCGCAGCTCAATCAGGTGTGGTGTGGTGTGGTGATATTACTTACGTGTGGGCCGGTGGCCGTTGGCATTATTTGGCGGCGGTGCTGGACCTTCATATCCGGCGGGTCGTGGGCTGGTCAATGTCTGATAGACCTGATGCTGACTTGGCAGTGAACGGGTATTTCGGCTATGGCTCTATCGTATGACCCAGAGTATGACTCGGCGTGGTAACTGCTGGGATAATGCGCCAATGGAACGGCTGTTCAGGAGCCTCAAACCGGAATGGCTCCGACCACGGGGTACATGAGCCTGCGGGAAGCGAAGCGGGATATCAGCCACTACCTGATGGATTACTTCAACTGGCGGCGACCACGCGGGATACCGCCAGCAGAGGCCGAGAATCGGCTTCGCTATGTGTCCGGATTTAGTTGACCACTACAGTCCATGTACTCAACGAAACGGTGCAACCATTCTTTAAAACCCACGAGGTACGGGTCTATACCATCCTGTCGGACAACGAGCGTGAGTTCTACGGACGCCATGACCATCATCCCTACGAGCTGTTCCTATAACTGGAGGGAATTGAGCATCGAACCACCAAAGTGCGCAAACCGCAGAGCAACGGCTTTATCGAGCGGCTACATCGCACCTTGCTGGATGAACACTTCCGTATCAAGGGGAGGCTCATCTGGTATAAGTAAGTGGGGCAGATGCAGATAGGTCTGGACCGCTACCTAGAACACGACAACAACCACAGGCCACACTTAGTGTAGTGGCAGAATGATGGAAAGACAGCCTCCCTTACAGCATATTCAAGAAGATTCTGAAATTGATACCGAAAGAAACTAGCACTGAAGTTGTGTAAACAAGGCTCCGATTTGACTTCTTCATCAGGTAATAACTAGAACAGTACAAGTGTTGCAATCCTTCCCCCCCATGGCTGGTTTCATTTTGTTTCATTTTTTGAGCTCCAACTTCAATCCATCCTCACTACAAGCCATCATCTTCATACAGAAATTCCCAGACCACTCTACCGATTTAATTATTGATGACCATAAAATAACACCGGCGTTAGGCCGGTGTTATTTTATAGCTACTCGCTCTATTGTTACACCCAGTTGAAAACGCTATCAACACTACTGCTATAAACTTAAAGTTACTTTTCAGTCATCAGATACCATTCATTTTTATCTTTTAATAACTGACTATTTAAATAAAACTTATTGTTTTTAATTTTGATTTTAAACTGTGGAGATGGGGAGTCACACAAATAGTCTTCCCCATTGACTGATACATTCCATGAAAGCGATATAGTGCCATTTTCATTTATAGCAACATAGTTCCCATCACAGGAATACATAGAATGCCATGACTTTATCTTTAGAAAGGCTTTATCACCGTCGAAATTAAATATATATGTTTGGCTAGCCACACCACCATCAATTAACTCCTCTTGTTTTTGATTTAGGATTAATTTTTTATTAAATACACTAGAATAAGCATTGACCGAAAAAAGACAAAATAAAATAATAGCCAAACTTATTACTTTTTTTGGAAAAAAATTATTCATACATAAACCTATCACGTTTAGGCTTTATATTACAGTATGCTAAGGAACTACATAGCGTATGGAAACCAAGTGTAACATGGCGCCAAGCGATGGTTAGATATGTAAAATTATGAAACCCCAGCGCTCAATCAAAAACACACTTATTCATAATAGTAGTTTTATTACTCTTTGTGCCAGTAATAAAATCAGGCTGTGTACTCCACACATATTCTTTCTTTTTCATATCAAAAAAACCATACCATTTAATGACAAGAACTCCACCATTTATAGTCAATTTAGCAATTGGCTTATCTAAAGAAATAGATGACCAATTTATCTTATGATTTAGTGACTCCAACATGTCGACAAAAATCAGATCAGAAGAGTTTGTCGTTAACGCCCTCAGCTTCGCAGAAATCAATAAATTATTGTCATTAACATTTACTCTCACCTCCCCCCTATCAGATACAACTATATTGCCACCAAACCCACCACAATTGACAGACCAATAACCAACATACGAACTAAATTTAGCATTGGCCACACAAGAAAAAACAGCCAAAAATATAAATAAAAATCTACTTATCATTATTTAATAGCTCTAAAAAACCATGGTTTATAAATGGTATTGTTTGGCATAAAAACTCTTCAATTTTTGTACGCACTCAAGAATTCATATATTCCCCTATCAATTCTCTATGCCGACTAAGAGGGATACTTGTCAATTCATAACTACAATCATATTCAAAAGATTATTTTATTATTCATTAAAGATGGACATATCATCTCTTTACAATATAGAGATGTCAAGCTCCCGACCGCATTTTTGAAAATATCCAAAGATTTTACTGGAGGTAGTGCGTACTAAAGTAGCGTAAAAAAGACACCGGTTTGAGGCCGGAGTCGGGTGATAACTAGCTCTGTACAAAGGGTAGAGAATAGGTGCTGGTTTTTAAACTGTCACTCTGCTTGTTCATCCATAACAATTTTTTCGACCACATCATTATTAATATCGAATGACAGCGTGCTGTTTTTAAATTTATATATCATTTGTACTTTGTCTAAATTTAATGGCTTACCATAGGACGCGAATATATTATCCGTAGTATCTCCTATTGTAATCCCTCTGCTGGTCATGTATTTCTTACTGTTAATTGTTATAGTTGCTATTCTATAATAGTTGTAATCCATCCCTGTCAGTTGAAAGTTTATGTTTGATGATCTGATTGTAAAACCTGTCCAAAAGTTATCGAAATATTTATATGTTTCATCCCCCTTAGTAATAAAATTACCTGGAATACCAATATCAGGCTGCTTATTTATCTCACATTTACCCCACGCTTTATAAAACAGCTCATATGAACTTCCTAGCTCGATGTTTTTATAGGGTGACATAATAACGAAATCAGATTTCGATACTTTTGGTGGAGAATAATGCGATTTGGATGATGATCCAACTAATGACTCAGCTTTTTGCCAACCACTTACAACAGAGCCATTTTTCCTGATGTAATTACCAAAAATGTAATCGTTGCTTTTAAGATAAGAGTAAAAGTTATCACCTTTAATCAAAAACAGGTCTGACGACTTATATTTTTCGAATGGCGACAAATAAAAGTAAGATTTATTCTGAACGGTATTTTTACTAACAGTTTGTATATGTGGCGCATATTCCCAGCTTTCGTTACAATTAGCAAGCACAGGACCTGAAAATAAGATAATAAAAATTAAAGATGTGAATCTCACAATGAGGCGTCCTTGTATACTGGTATATCAAAGGTAGTGTTCGTATCAGGGAACAAATAAAAAATTCTTTTCATATCATTTTTTGGGGCTAATGCCCAGTTGATGTCGGTTGCATATTGACTAGTCGCTGGGGCTGCAGGATTCCATCTCATTTTATATAGAGTGTTTTTTGGACTCCATCGTTTGTTAATGAAACTTTCAGATATCCATGTGGCTAGCTCATGTTCGCCCCCAGTGACCGATGATCTCTCCGGCCTGCACCGGTATCGGATTTGCGCTGCGGCTAACAACCGGCGCATCTTCTTTGAATTCTACCGGGATACTTGGTTCGGCGGCCAGCCCTGCCTCCATTTTGCTTTTCGCCAGCCAGCCTACATCCCCTTTTCTGGCATTGCTCATCACCCGATTGGCGCTATCTTTGGCGGTACCGCAGCCCGCCTGAATACCTGCACTTTACGAAACTCGGTCAGGCCGCCACCGAGAGTCACCATCTGTGACTCACCAGATACAACCACCTCACTGCCAGCAGGCAGCCCCATGCTACCCACTATGGTGTCAGCAGTTTTATTACGTAACCATGTATTACTCGGGACCTTATGGCGGGCCGGTTTACCTTCCGATGGTGTCACCCACTTCGGCTTTTGTGGAAATTCCTGCTGTAATTGGCTTGCAGCAATATGGAACAGGCTGCCCGGGTCATCAACGTAGTGCACCAGAAAGTAATTGCGGGCCTCATCTCTGTGGTTAAGCAGGTTGCTAGAGGTTTGTTGGAGCAGCTTCGCCTAGCCCCTGTTTTGGCACATACAGGGTTACTGCCCGACAGTCGGTGTCAGCTTGAGGGGCTCCCCCTTAGCCACAAATTCATAGGTGGAGACACCCGAGCCCTTGACAGCCACTCGCGCCGCCTCTGGGCTGCTATAGGTATTCTCACACGTAATATGCATGTAGAGGCTGTAAAAGGTCAGGCGATTCTTGTTCTGTTCACCCGTCTCGTAGTGATGACGAACCAGACAAAACGACGGAGAGGTATACAACTCCAGGTCTTGCCCTGGCTTGCCCTCCTCGGGGCTTCGGGTCGCCTTGGCAGGTTTGGTCGCCAGCCGGTAGGCGACGATTCCCCTGTACGCAATGGCGCGTACAACGCCGCTCGGGTACCAGCCCCCTTTCTCATTGAGATGGATACCAGCGTGCCAAATACCGTGGCGATCAATCAAGAAGGGGCCGCACTTAAGACTGTATATCTTCTCGATAAAGGCATAGAGGGAGGTAATCTCGCAGGGGGTATTGCCTCCCCAACTGTCCTCACTGATCTTTAAAAAGCGACTGCGGTGATAACAGGCCAAACAACACCTTGCTCAGAAAGGTGGGAACCCCAGAATATCCCGCCTTATTATTCATCATATTTACGTAGTGATATATCCTTCCATCTATCTCGCATGTATTTATAAAGAGTTGTGTTTTTTAACATTCCGCCCAGGTATAGGCCCCCCAACAACAAATGCTATTTGGCACCGTACAGTTTCTTCACATCCGAGAGCATTTTTAACGCCGTATTGAAATGCAAAATATTTTATTGGGATAGGATCTATCCACCCTACACAACCTACTTTACATGTAAAAAGAACAATATCACCTTCATTGGGTGACTGTGAACCAACCTCAATAGAAATATCAATAACATCAAGCTCAATATCATGATCGCGATTTAAAAATAATCATTAAGAATCCAGTATTGACTTCCATTAGTGGTTTGCTTTACAAATAAATGCTCACCCGAGTTTCCTTTAAGCTTATCTTTCACGATAACCAAAGAGTGAGCACCTGAACTATTAGACCAGTTTTTGTCAACTCTTGCTTCTGATGCAAACACTGACGCCTATATAAGAATAATCATGCAGATAGAAAGCTTATTGATCATCTAGGTTCTTCTTTAATATATTCGCAATCATTCTAGTGCTTGCTCAATAAAGTTCGTCTCAAAGCTCCCCCCCCTTCCTTTAATAAAGGAGTTGCAATTAATTTTATCAACTCAAAGACCACTATCAACTCTCAATGGGATTTTAGACAACCCCATGCATAATGCATCATTAAGCTTGCCATTAACATTATCATCATTTAAATCTACCTTTAACAATCGATCATTCTTTTCTTCAAGAGCATAGAATGATATGTTCATTTCGGAACCATCGACATTAGTGAAAATCAACACATCAATTCCATCAATATACTTATAACTATAGTTACTCATCGTCATCCTAATTATTTTTCTTATGGATAAATCCTTCATTGATTTAAGTAACTCAGCCGCATTTATACCTGGAACAGGGCGATTTACCGCCCCCCACTCAATATACGGATAACTATCCTTGCATACAAGGTCAGCCTCTCCAGTTAAAACAGGAAGAAATAAGTTATTATATTTGCCAGCTATATTATCAAGTGAATAAAATGCTACATTTAACCCCCCTGGTGTTCCGGCAAAAACCCCTGAACTAAACAAAATAACTATCGACACATACTTCCACATATCTAGTCACCCCACAGATTCTGACTTTTTAACTGCTACATTACTATCATCATCAAACCATGACATGTTAACATGCCTAACATCTATTACAGATAGTTCATCATGCCCCTTAGGTGAGTATGCAACAGGAATATAAAATGCATAATGCTTTATCTGTACAAATTGTTTTAGAGATTCAGAGTAATACTCTAATGAAATACCATCCCCCCTATACTCTGATAATTTAATCGAATTATTTTGATTCCCCCCTAAAACGGCTAGCTTACCACTTTTTGTTTTACCGTATACAAAACCAACGTGCCCACGCCCTCCCAACCATGTCCCAGACGACTTACTATAAGTTCTGAGAACCATAATAGCACCATATACTGGCTTATCAATTTTAATGAACAGCTTGCTATTTACAGGGAATTGTGAGGAACGACTACTAGCATAAGAAAAACCAGATTCTTTTAAACAATAATTAGCAAAGGATGCACACCAAGGCACCGTTGACAGCGTACCTTTTTGACCTATTTCATGATGATAATTATCTGATATTTTAGGAGCCTTTCTGCCTTGCCACTGCATTGCCTCTCTAATAGCAATATTCATCCAAGGCGCCTCTTCCTCACTCATTGGTATCGTAGCTAAGGGCTTGCCTTTGCTATCCCTCGTAGTTTCAACAGCCACAGTTGCTACTGTTTTGTTAGACTTTTCCCCAGCGCCAGTACTTGTAGATACAGTTGGTTTAGATTGTATTTTTTTGGGCGCTTTAGACGGAGCGCTAATTAGCTCAGTGCTATCATTAGCTTTTGGCAATATCCATATCTTGGCCCCTGGGTAGACTCTAGCAGGGTCCTTTATATTGTTAGCTTTAACTATGGCATCAACATTTGTTTTATATTTCTTGGCAAGATGCCATAGGGTATCCCCTGACTTTATTGTGTACTGAAATTTTTTACGTTCAGGTAATGGTTGCCCTACTGGTGGATCTAAAGGCATCGATTTTGCTTTTGCAATAATACCATCAAAAACAGCTAAAACATTTTTTGCCGGACCACTAGGCTCAATAACGGCAATTTCTTTCATAGAGCCATCAATAGGATTAGGAACACATACGTTTATTGTACATGTAAATACAATATGAGGTATAGGAGGCACCAAACCACGTTCATCTGTAATCAATTCTTTCTTAATATCACCACTTTTCAAGACTACAGCTTGACCTGAAATAGGTCTGGAGCCATCACTCACAACAATATTACTAAGTTTTGTAGTTACTTCCTTACGAGTATCCTTTTCATTATGATAACCCTCAATAACCTCTATAGCATGGGCAACATCATTGAGCTCGGAAGTACTTAATCTATTTATGACTTTTGAACGAGAAACACCTGATAGTTTTTCTAGATCAGATATATACTTCGATGTATTGTTCTCATGAGATGGAGCATACGCTCTGATTCCCTTTTCTACAGTTTTATCACCATGCATACGAAGCAAATTTTTCTTTAACTCTGCAAACCCTACTTCATAACTAGGAAAAATAAGAAAAAAACCATTACTCTCTGTCTTTGCAAATCCAATATGGCTCTTAACTTTTTTAGGTTGTGGCTTTCCATTAACCATTCTGGGCCTGAGATTACCAGGATTATTCGTTCGCCAAGGCAAAGTCCCCCCCTTCCTTAGCAGGCACGCACCTTTAGGCCCCTGATATTGAGCCGTTTTTGTTTTTCCATCATACAGGCAAGCAATCCATTGATTCATCGCTCAAACCTCTTTAAAAATTTCATCATGACCCCAAGCAGTCAGTAAACTACCACTATCATCATCTAGCATTGCCAGATAATGTTCATCAAGTTCACTCCATTCATCATCATCTGTTTCATTCTCTTCGATAACGTCCTCCCATGGCAACTCTTGGCTTGTCCATGTTAATTCTCCAAGATAGAGAGTCATTTCTTGCGGGGAGCCGTCATGTATATATGAGGGGAGTTTGCCATCCTCACTGATACGACCAGATGAAACTGTATTTTCTTGGGCATCCTTAATGACATATTGCGCACCCATAAACTGTTCGCTCATAAAAAAATTCGCATGCTCTGCTGCAAAACGTAAGGCACTTTTTTGAAATACAGTCTCTCTAGGGACTGATACCGACTGTAGCATTTTAGGATCAATCGGTTTTTTTCCTGCCCAGCCAGAGCCTGAACCTGCGCTGCCGCCGGCATTGAGCTTGATGGCGGGGCCCACCAGCTTGATGCCGCTCGGGTCCACTTTCACAAAGCTGCCGCCTCCCTTGAGGGTGATCTCGGAACCTGCCTCCAGCACCAGCTTGTCGCCCACCTTGATATGCACTTCCTGACCGGCTTCCACCAACAGGGACTGCCCCAACTTCTGGTGCAGGCTGGCATCCACCGTCAGTGAGTAGTCGGCTTTTATATGGTCCCGCTTCTCTCCTTCAACGGTCAGATGATCGTTGCCAAGACTGGGCGGGGCCCCTTCCTCACCCGGTACCTTCCTGACACGGGTCACCCGCTCGTTGTCGATGTCCCTGTGTTCGTCGTGCTTGATGTGCCAAGCGGCATCATTCTCGATAAGCACGTTCAGGTCTTTCTGACCGTGGATATAAATCTCTTCCTGTGCCGCCTGGTCTTCGAAGCGCAGCTCGTTGAAACCCTCGCCTTGGTGGGAC
>NZ_JBGLRI010000008.1:0-236353 GCF_041403025.1 Aeromonas sp. S5(2024)
ATGTGTTAGGCCTGCCGCCAGCGTTCAATCTGAGCCATGATCAAACTCTTCAATTTAAGTTTGGTTGCCTGTTAAGGCGGCTCAATGAATTGCTGAATTAACTGCTGCAACATAAAGTTGCTTTGGTCACTTCATCAGACATTGATATCAAAAATTGTTTTTGATGCTCGATGCTGTGAGTGCCCACACAGATTGCTTGATTCAAATTGTTAAAGAGCGACGCAGCTTTTGGCTGCTGCGGGAGTGGCATTCTACTCAACCGCCTTCTCGAGTCAAGCCTTATTTGCAAAGGCTTTTCGAGGCTACCGACCCGGTTGTTTGCGTTGCCGCTTGCCGTGTCGATGGAGGCGCATTATAGGGAGCTGAAACTTTCTGGCAAGCAAATAATTGCAAAAAGATGGCTTTCACCGTTCAACCGCTCACAAAGCCACCAAAAAGCATTTAAAACCAGCAAAATCAACCCACGGTGGGGGCTGCTATGGCAAAATCATGCAGATTGTCATAGATGGCATCGGCCAGCTCGACACCAGCATCCGTTACCGGCTTGCCCGTTCTGACCATGATCTTGTGACCAACCCCGGCATTGATGGCCGCTTTCAGATCGGAAGGTTTGTCGCCCACCATATAGGAGCGGCTCATATCGATGTTCAGTTCTTGCTTGGCAAGCAGCAACATTCCCGGTTCTGGTTTGCGGCAGTCACAGGGAGCACCATGCTCCGGATGATGCGGACAGAAGTAGATACCATCGAGGTCCACGTCGCGATCGGCCAGTGACCAATCCATCCACTCGGTCAGGTTCATGAAATCATCTTCGCTGAAATAACCGCGAGCGATACCAGACTGGTTGGTGACAACGACCAGCAGATACCCTTTCTTCTTCATCAGTTGCAAGGCTTCGATGACCCCGGGCAAAAAGTGGAAGTCATCTACCTTGCTGACATAACCGGTGTCTTCGTTGATGACACCATCACGATCCAGAAAAATGGCTGGTTTGCTCACAGAAACGACCTCTATCAATGATTTCGCAAAGTATCTCACAGGCCATTTAAAGCCCCAAAAGTAAAAGGGGTGGCCGAAGCCACCCCTTTCATGTGCGTATTTAAAGTATCGATTAAGCGATAACTTTAGCTACAACACCAGCACCTACGGTACGGCCACCTTCACGGATGGCGAAACGCAGGCCGTCGTCCATCGCGATCGGCGCAATCAGGGTAACAACCATCTTGATGTTGTCGCCCGGCATTACCATCTCTACGCCTTCCGGCAGTTCGATGGTACCGGTCACGTCGGTTGTACGGAAGTAGAACTGCGGACGGTAGCCTTTGAAGAACGGGGTATGACGACCACCTTCTTCTTTGGACAGCACGTACACTTCAGATTCGAACTTGGTGTGCGGCTTGATGGTGCCCGGCTTGGCCAGTACTTGACCACGCTCTACGTCTTCACGCTTCACGCCACGCAGCAGTGCACCGATGTTCTCGCCTGCACGACCTTCGTCCAGCAGTTTGCGGAACATTTCAACGCCGGTACAGGTGGTCTTGGTGGTATCTTTGATACCAACGATTTCCACTTCTTCACCAACTTTGACGATACCGCGCTCTACACGACCGGTAACTACGGTACCGCGGCCAGCGATGGAGAATACGTCTTCGATAGGCATCAGGAACGGCAGGTCGATGGCACGCTCCGGCTCCGGAATGTAGGTGTCCAGATGGCCAGCCAGTTCCAGGATCTTCTCTTCCCACTGAGCTTCGCCTTCCAGCGCTTTCAGTGCGGAACCACGGACTACCGGCAGGTCATCACCCGGGAAGTCGTACTCGGACAGCAGTTCGCGAACTTCCATCTCGACCAGTTCCAGCAGCTCTTCGTCATCTACCATGTCACACTTGTTCATGAACACGATGATGTACGGAACGCCTACCTGACGACCCAGCAGGATGTGCTCACGAGTCTGCGGCATCGGGCCGTCAGTCGCGGCTACTACCAGGATCGCGCCGTCCATCTGGGCAGCACCGGTGATCATGTTTTTAACGTAGTCGGCGTGACCCGGGCAGTCTACGTGCGCGTAGTGGCGGGTAGCGGTGTCGTATTCTACGTGGGAGGTGTTGATGGTGATACCACGCTCACGCTCTTCCGGTGCCTTGTCGATCTGGTCGAAGGCGAAAGCCTTACCACCGAAGTGCTTGGCCAGCACGTTGGTGATAGCGGCAGTCAGGGTGGTTTTACCGTGGTCAACGTGGCCGATGGTGCCGACGTTTACGTGCGGTTTATTACGCTCAAATTTTTCTTTAGACACGACGTAGTCCTTCTAGGTTAAACCCGCCTACCGTCGTAGGCGGGGAATCTTAAATTACTTGGATTTGCGCTCTTCGATCACGGCCTGGGCGACGTTGGTCGGGGCATCGTGATACTTGGCGAATTCCATGGCGTAGGAAGCACGACCCTGGGTAGCAGAACGCAGGGCGGTAGCGTAACCGAACATCTCGGCCAGCGGCACCAAGGCACGAACGATCTTGCCGGACGGGCCATCTTCCATACCTTCGATCAGGCCACGACGACGGTTCAGGTCACCGATCACGTCGCCCATGTAGTCTTCCGGAGTCTCGACTTCTACTTTCATGATCGGTTCAAGCAGAACCGGGTTGGCCTTCATGAAGCCAGCCTTAAAGGCCATGGAAGCAGCGATCTTGAACGCCAGTTCGGAAGAGTCGACATCGTGGTAGGAACCGAAGTGCAGACGCACGCCCAGATCCATTACCGGATAGCCTGCCAGCGGGCCGGACTTCAGCTGCTCGCGGATACCCTTATCAACACCTGGGATGAACTCACCAGGAATGACGCCGCCCTTGATGTCGTTGACGAATTCGTAGGCTTTGCCTTCTTCCAGCGGGTACATGTCGATCACAACGTGACCGTACTGACCACGACCACCGGACTGCTTGGCGTGCTTACCTTCGATATCCTTGACGGTGTTACGAATGGTTTCACGGTAGGCAACCTGCGGCTTACCTACGTTCGCTTCTACCTTGAACTCGCGACGCATACGGTCAACGATGATGTCCAGGTGCAGCTCACCCATACCGGCGATGATGGTTTGGCCAGACTCTTCGTCAGTCCATACGCGGAAGGACGGGTCTTCCTGAGCCAGACGGCCCAGAGCCAGGCCCATCTTCTCTTGGTCAGCCTTGGTTTTCGGCTCAACTGCGATGGAGATTACCGGTTCCGGGAATTCCATACGCTCGAGGATGATCGGCGCTTTTTCGTCACACAGGGTGTCACCGGTGGTCACGTCTTTCAGACCGATGGCGGCAGCGATATCGCCTGCGCGAACTTCTTTGATCTCTTCACGCTTGTTGGCGTGCATCTGAACGATACGGCCAAAACGCTCGCGCTTCTCTTTAACGGAGTTCAACACGGAGTCACCGGAGTTAACCACACCGGAGTAAACGCGGAAGAAGGTCAGGTTGCCTACGAACGGGTCGGTAGCAATCTTGAATGCCAGAGCAGCAAACGGCTCGTCATCAGAAGCATGACGCTCGTCTTTGGTCTCGCCATCCAGCTTCAGACCGTCGATGGCTGCTACGTCGGTCGGAGCCGGCAGATAGTCAACCACGGCATCCAGCATGGCCTGTACGCCCTTGTTCTTGAACGCGGAGCCACAGGTAACCAGGATGATTTCGTTGTTCAGAACGCGCTGACGAAGAGCTTTCTTGATCTCTTCCTCGGTCAGTTCTTCACCACCCAGGTATTTTTCCATCAGGTCTTCAGACGCTTCAGCAGCGGCTTCAACCAGGGTCATGCGCATTTCTTGCGCTTTTTCCAGCAGCTCAGCCGGGACGTCTTCGTAATCGAAGGATACGCCCTGGTCAGCTTCGCTCCAGTTGATGGCTTTCATCTTGACCAGGTCGATAACGCCCTTGAAGTTCTCTTCTGAACCGATGTTCAGTTGCAACGGAACCGGGTTACCTTTCAGACGGGTCTTGATGTGCTCAACGCAGCGCAGGAAGTTGGCACCGGTACGGTCCATCTTGTTGACGAACGCGATACGGGGAACCTTGTACTTGTTAGCCTGACGCCATACGGTTTCAGACTGTGGCTGTACGCCACCTACGGCACAGTACACCATCACGGCGCCGTCCAGAACACGCATGGAACGCTCTACTTCGATAGTAAAGTCAACGTGGCCCGGGGTATCGATGATGTTGATACGGTGCGGTTGGAACTGTTTGCCCATACCGGACCAGAAAGCGGTGGTCGCGGCGGAGGTGATGGTGATACCACGCTCTTGTTCCTGTTCCATCCAGTCCATGGTGGCGGCGCCATCGTGAACTTCACCGATCTTGTGACTTACACCGGTGTAAAACAGAACGCGCTCGGTAGTAGTAGTCTTACCGGCGTCGATGTGAGCGGAGATACCGATATTACGATAACGCTCAATGGGGGTTGTACGAGCCATTGTCATCCTCTTACTAGGGCACTTGTCCCCAGATAATTAAAGGTGCGCAGAGCCAAAAGACCCTGCGCAAGCGGATTACCAGCGGAAGTGAGCGAAAGCCTTGTTCGCTTCAGCCATACGGTGTACGTCTTCACGTTTCTTGACAGACGAACCCTTATTGTCAGCGGCATCCAGCAGCTCGCCAGCCAAACGCTGAGCCATTGATTTTTCACCACGTTTACGAGCGGCATCAACCAACCAGCGCATTGCCAGGGCATTGCGGCGAACCGGACGAACTTCTACCGGTACCTGATAGGTTGCACCACCGACACGACGAGATTTAACCTCGACGGCCGGACGAATGTTGTCCAGGGCTTCTTCGAATACGGCCAGGTGCTCTTTGCCAGTCTTGGTGGCAATGATGTCCAGCGCGCCATATACGATGGCTTCGGAAACAGATTTCTTACCGTCAACCATTACTACGTTGACAAATTTAGCCAGCAGCTCTGATCCGAACTTGGGATCCGGCAGGATTTTACGCTGACCAACAACACGACGTCTTGGCATTTCAAATTCTCCGTAACTTCAGGGGTTACCCAAAACTAGAAAGTTATCTAACTAGAAACGAATTAACGTTTGGCCTTACTTAACGGAGAACCATTAAGCTTTCGGACGCTTCACGCCATACTTGGAGCGAGCCTGCTTACGGTCTTTAACACCGGCACAGTCCAACGCACCACGAACGGTGTGATAACGAACACCTGGCAAGTCTTTTACACGACCGCCACGGATCAGAACAACAGAGTGCTCTTGCAGGTTGTGACCTTCACCGCCGATGTAGGAGGTGACTTCGAAGCCGTTGGTCAGACGTACACGGCATACTTTACGCAGTGCAGAGTTAGGCTTCTTCGGGGTGGTGGTGTATACACGGGTGCACACGCCACGCTTCTGAGGGCACGCTTCCAGCGCCGGCACGTTGCTTTTCACAACGAGCTTGATGCGTGGCTTGCGAACCAACTGGTTAATAGTTGCCATCAAAAGGCTCCTGATAATGACTTCATAAACATGTGAAAAATCCTCCCCGCAGATACGGGGACGCGAAATTTTATGCCCTGTTGTCAAGGGAGTCAAGATTTATACAATCCGAGCCAGGAAAGGCAGTGCAGAGACCGTAAAAAAAGTCGGTAACCGGCTGAAATAGTTATATAAAACTGACTGTCAGCCAGCCCAAGTCTGCGGCGAGCCTTTTTCCGCGATCAGGGCCACCAAGCCTGCCATGTCCAGATCCAACCCGATCCGTTGTTGCAACCCCCTCGCCTGCAGGTCTTCCCGCATGACGTAAAGCGGCACCCCAGCCAACCGCGCACACCACTGAGGGGCCGTGGCGGCTACGACGGCATCCTGCATCAGCACCAGCACATCCTCCGGCTGGCGGTAGGTCAACGCCTGCTCCAGGTCCTGGCTCTGGAAGGGAGAGGTCAATATCAGCTGTATCATGGTCACCTCAAAAGCAGATGTGGGTAGCACAGGCATCCCACTGGTGCCGGATGTCGGTGCGGGACAAGCCGGTCACGGGGATCAGCAGATCAGCCACCGTCAGGCCACGCTCGGCCAGCGAGTCGGTGCACACATAGACCTCCTCGATGTCGTAGAGCTCGAGCAGTTTGAAGGTCGGCGCATAGTGACGCTGCAAGATGGCCTGCGGCTGCTGCTCCCTGAGCAGTTGCAGCACACCATCCCCGATGAGGAACAGGGCCAGCGACTCGGTCATGGCCGAAGTAGCCAGCAGGGCATCCAGACCTTCCCGCCCGGCGGCGGTACCGTGCGGCCCGCGCCGGCAAATAAACGCTATCTTGTGCATGGCTGCCTCCTAAAACTGGACGAATCGATCGGCGGTCAGGCTGGCCTCCGCCAGCTGACCCAGGCCGCTCAGGCAAAATGGCGGCTCCAGGTTGAAGTGTGCCCTGCCCAGCCCCTTGGCCTCCTGCTCATCCAGCACACCGCGCCGCATGGCGGCAGCGACGCACACATCGATACGGATCCCTTGCTGGTTGGCCAGTTCACGCCACAGGGCGACCAGGTTGCTCTCATCGGAGGCGGGAGCATGCAGCCCGTTGCCGTTGCAGACCCCATCCTGGTAGAAGAACAGGTGAGACAAACGATGGCCCTGCTCGATGAGGCTCAAGGCAAAACGATAGGCGGTGCTGGCCGACTGGGTGCCATAGGCGGGCCCCGTTACCAGCAGGGCAAAATTCAGACTCATATCCGGACTCCTGCGCATGTGTTCGTCCATTCTACGCCAAACACAAAAAAGCCCCTCCTGAGAGGGGCTCTTCGTGCAGCCTTGGATCAGACGTAAGCGATGGCTTCGACTTCAACCAGCACATCCTTCGGCAGACGCGCCACTTCCACGCAGGAGCGGGCAGGAGCGGCGTCACCGAAGTAACGGGCATAAACCTGGTTGAAGGCAACAAAGTTGTTCATGTCGCTGAGGAAGCAGGTAGTCTTCAGTACCTTGCCGGTATCGGCTCCCGCTTCCTTCAATACTGCAACCAGGTTCTTCATCACCTGCTCGGCCTGCGCTTCGATACCGCCAGCCACTATCTCCATGGTGGCCGGATCGAGCGGGATCTGCCCGGAAGTGAAGACCAGCTCGCCCAGTTTGGTGGCCTGAACATACGGGCCAATTGCGGCAGGAGCCTTGTCGGTTGCAATAACTTCTTTAGCCATTCTTGTCTATCCCCTTCTATGGCGCTTACTCGTTTTCGTCTTCACCCTGCTTGCGCTGTCGGATGTACAGATAAACGGTATGTTTGGAAATGTTCAGCTTGTCGGCGACCAGGTTGATCGAGTCCTTGATATCAAATATGCCCTTCTCGAACAGCTGGGTCACGATAAACCTGTTTTTAGCATTGTTGGCAACGGTCGGATCGCGGTTGATCTCGTCGATGGTGTTGTCCACCGTCTGGGCAACCAGCTCTTCCACACTGTTGGCAAAGGTCTCCGGCGACTGACGCTCGACTTGTTGCGGCGTCGGGAAAAATTCGGCGACAAACTCGTGAAAAGGCGCATTGATGTGCAGGTTGATACAAATGAGGCCAATCACCTGCTTGTCGCTGTTCCTGATGGCGATGGTACTCGACTTCATCAGGGCACCGGTACGGCTGCGAGCAAAATAGCTCTGGGTGTAATCCTGGCCGGTATTCTCGATGTCCTTGAGCATACGCAGCGCGAGGTCGGTAATGGGGGCTCCCTCATTCCGTCCCGTATTGAACCCGTTGGCAATCTTGATCACGGACTCGTGCAGATTTTCCAGGGAGTGAAGCACCACTTCACAGTGCTTGCCGAACAACTCGGCCAAGCCATCGATCAGCCCATCGTATGAGCGCAACAATTCCCTGTCTTCGTCTGTAAAAGTGCGACCGATCAGCTGCTCTTCGGGAAGCATCACTTCCTCGATACCGACAGTCATGTTCTACCCCTGTAATACCCATTCAACTTTCCCGAGTTTTCAGTTGCGAGGGGGCAATGTCAACTTTTTTTGATTTTTTACTCTGCAACCTTGCTCTGGATCATCCGAATATCCGCGTGGCGTCTGGCTTTGACGAGAAAATCGACAATAAAAAAGGGCCCCATGAAGGGGCCCTTTTCATTCGCTACAGCGGAAGATTACTCTTCGTCAAAACTGCCGGCTGCGTTGAGCAGATCCGCCAGGTTTTGCTGAGCTTCATCGGCAGTCACCTGCGGCACACCAACAGCACGGGCTGCGGCGGCACGCTGGTTGATCCGGCCGTGGTGGTAGGCAAAGCCGGTACCAGCCGGGATCAGACGACCCACGATCACGTTCTCTTTCAGGCCACGCAGTTCGTCACGCTTGCCGCCAACGGCCGCTTCGGTCAGAACACGGGTGGTTTCCTGGAAGGAAGCCGCGGAGATGAAGGACTCGGTGCTCAGAGATGCCTTGGTAATACCCATCAGGATGTGACGGAAGGTGGCCGGGGTCTTGCCCTCAGCAACCAGCTTACGGTTGGCAATCTTCACGCGAGCCACTTCAACCTGTTCGCCTTCGATCAGGTCGGTGTCGCCAGCGCTCAGGATCTCGCACTTGCGCAGCATCTGACGCACGATGACTTCGATGTGCTTGTCGTTGATCTTAACGCCTTGCAGACGGTAAACGTCCTGCACTTCGTTGGCGATGTAGTTGGCGACCGGGCTGATACCGCGCAGACGCAGAATGTCGTGAGCAGACTCAGGACCGTCTGCCAGCACTTCACCCTTCTCAACTTTTTCACCTTCGAACACGTTCAGGTTACGCCACTTCGGAATCATCTCCTCGTAGACATCGCCACCGTCGGTCGGGGTGATGACCAGACGGCGTTTGCCCTTGGTCTCTTTCCCGAAGGAGATGGTACCGGAGATCTCGGCCAGAATTGCCGGTTCCTTCGGTTGACGTGCTTCGAACAGATCCGCAACGCGCGGCAGACCACCGGTGATGTCCTTGGTACCGCCGGACTCTTGCGGGATACGCGCTACCGCGTCACCCACGCCCACGTTGGCACCATCTTCCAGGTTCACGATCGCCTTGCCCGGCAGGAAGTACTGGGCGGCTACATCGGTACCCGGGATCATCACGTCCTTGCCGTTCAGGTCGACCAGTTTCACGGTCGGACGCATCTCTTTACCGGCGCTCGGACGCTCGTTGACATCCAGCACGACGATGGAGGAGAGACCGGTCAGCTCGTCGGTCTGACGAGTAATGGTCACGCCATCGATCATGTGTTCGAAGTGCAGGCGACCCGCTACTTCGGTGATGATCGGGTGAGTGTGCGGATCCCAGTTGGCAACGGTCTCGCCAGCGTTCACGGCCTGGCCGTCCTTCACTTCCAGCACGGAACCGTAAGGCAGCTTGTGGCTTTCCTTGGTACGGCCCATCTCGTCCATGATGGTCAGTTCGGTAGAACGGGAGGTGATAACCAGTTTGTCATCGCTGTTGTGAACGAACTTGGCGTTCTGCAGCTTGATGCTACCGGTATTCTTGACCTGGATGCTGCTCTCGGCAGCGGCACGGGATGCGGCACCACCGATGTGGAAGGTACGCATCGTCAGCTGGGTACCCGGTTCACCGATGGACTGGGCGGCGATAACACCGACAGCCTCACCCTTGTTAACCAGGTGACCACGGGCCAGATCACGGCCGTAGCAGTGAGCACAGTTACCGAAGTCGGTCTCACAGGTGATGGCAGAACGTACCTTCACGCGGTCAACGGAGTTGCGCTCCAGCAGGTCACACAGCTGCTCGTCGAGCAGGGTGTTGCGTGCTACCAGCACTTCGTCTTCAGTACCAGGCTTGATCACGTCATCGGCAACCACACGGCCCAGCACGCGCTCACGCAGCGGTTCGACCACGTCGCCACCTTCGATCAGCGGAGTCATCCACAGACCTTCGGTAGTACCGCAATCGTCCTCGGTGATCACCATGTCCTGTGCCACGTCAACCAGACGACGAGTCAGGTAACCGGAGTTCGCAGTCTTCAGTGCGGTATCCGCCAGACCCTTACGAGCACCGTGAGTGGAGATGAAGTACTGCAGTACGTTCAGACCTTCGCGGAAGTTCGCGACGATCGGGGTCTCGATGATGGAGCCATCCGGCTTGGCCATCAGGCCACGCATACCGGCCAGCTGACGGATCTGGGCTGCGGAACCCCGCGCACCAGAGTCGGCCATCATGAAGATGCTGTTGAACGAGGCTTGCTCTTCTTCTTCACCCAGCGAGTTGACGTTACGCTCTTTGGACAAGTTCTCCATCATGGCCTTGGAGACGCGCTCGTTGGCGCTGGCCCAGATATCGATAACCTTGTTGTAGCGTTCGCCCGCGGTCACCAGACCGGACAGGAACTGGTCCTGGATCTCGGCAACTTCGGCTTCGGCTGCGGCGATGATGTCTTTCTTGGCATCCGGGATGACCATGTCATCGATACCAACGGAAGCACCGGACAGGGCCGCATAGTGGAAACCGGTATACATCAGCTGGTCAGCGAAGATGACGGTGTCCTTCAGGCCCTGCTTGCGATAGCAAGTGTTCAGCAGACGGGAGATGAGCTTTTTGCCCAGCGCCTTGTTGGATACGGATTTGATCCAGTTCTGCGGGTTGGCATCCAGGTCAGCCTGCTCTGCAGCAGTCAGCACCTTCGGCTCGTCGATCAGCGCGTATTCCATGCCTTTCGGCAGGATCAGGCTCAGGATCGCACGACCAACGGTGGTGTTCTTCATCTCGGTGTGAGCACGCAGCGAACCGTCTTCCTGACGCAGGTATTCGGTGATGCGAACTTTCACGCGAGCATGCAGATCGGCCAGACCGGCGCGGTATACCTTCTCGGCTTCTTTCGGGCCGGACAGCACCATACCTTCGCCCTTGGCGTTGATACGGGCACGGGTCATGTAGTACAGACCCAAGACCACGTCCTGAGACGGAACGATGATCGGCTCACCGGAGGCAGGCGACAGGATGTTGTTGGTGGACATCATCAGCGCACGCGCTTCCAGCTGGGCTTCCAGGGTCAGCGGTACGTGGACCGCCATCTGGTCACCGTCGAAGTCCGCGTTATAGGCGGCACAGACGAGCGGGTGCAGCTGGATGGCCTTGCCTTCGATCAGGGTCGGTTCAAACGCCTGGATACCCAGACGGTGCAGGGTCGGTGCACGGTTCAGCAGAACCGGGTGTTCGCGGATCACTTCGTCCAGGATGTCCCAAACGACAGCTTCTTCGCGCTCCACCATCTTCTTGGCGGCCTTGATGGTGGTCGCCAGACCGCGGGATTCCAGCTTGCCATAGATGAAGGGCTTGAACAGCTCCAGTGCCATCTTCTTCGGCAGACCGCACTGATGCAGACGCAGCGTCGGACCTACAGTGATAACGGAACGACCGGAGTAGTCGACACGCTTACCGAGCAGGTTCTGACGGAAACGACCTTGCTTACCCTTGATCATGTCGGCCAAGGATTTCAGCGGGCGCTTGTTGGAACCGGTGATGGCACGACCTCGACGGCCGTTGTCCAGCAGGGCATCGACGGACTCTTGCAGCATGCGCTTTTCGTTGCGCACGATGATGTCAGGAGCAGCCAGGTCCAGCAGGCGCTTCAAGCGGTTGTTACGGTTGATCACGCGACGGTACAGATCGTTCAGATCGGAAGTCGCGAAACGGCCGCCGTCCAGCGGTACCAGCGGACGCAGGTCCGGCGGCAGCACGGGCAGCACTGTCATGATCATCCACTCCGGCTTGTTGCCGGACTGCAGGAAGGCTTCCATCAGCTTCAGGCGCTTGGTGGTCTTCTTGCGCTTGGTCTCGGAGTTGGTCTGGTCCAGTTCTTCGCGCATGGTGCGCACTTCGCCTTCCAGATCGATGGCGCGCAGCAATGCCAGGATTGCTTCGGCACCCATCTTGGCGTCGAATTCGTCGCCCCACTCTTCCAGTGCGTCCAGGTACTGCTCTTCGGACAGCATCTGGCTGCGCTCGAGGTTGGTCATGCCGGGTTCGATCACTACATAGGATTCGAAATACAGCACGCGCTCGATGTCACGCAGGGTCATGTCCAGCAGCAGACCGATACGGGACGGCAGGGACTTCAGGAACCAGATGTGGGCAGTCGGGCTGGCCAGCTCAATGTGGCCCATACGCTCACGACGGACCTTGGTCTGGGTCACTTCTACGCCGCACTTCTCACAGATCACACCACGGTGTTTCAGGCGCTTGTACTTGCCGCACAGACACTCGTAGTCCTTCACCGGTCCGAAGATACGGGCGCAGAACAGACCATCACGTTCCGGCTTGAAAGTCCGGTAGTTGATGGTCTCAGGCTTTTTGACCTCACCGAATGACCAGGAGCGGATCATGTCAGGAGAGGCCAGACCGATCTTGATACTGTCAAACTCTTCGGTCTTGGTCTGAGCCTTCAAAAACTTGAGTAAGTCTTTCACGTGTTTCCCCTGTCAGGAGTCTAACCTCGGCGCCCCTACTGCCGAAACAGCGGGGCGCCCACGTCAATTCTCGAACAATAAGAGCGAGCTCTTACTCTTCGTCCAGCTCGATGTTGATACCCAGAGAGCGGATTTCCTTCAGCAATACGTTGAAGGATTCGGGCATGCCCGGCTCCATACGGTGGTCGCCATCCACGATGTTCTTGTACATCTTGGTACGGCCGTTCACATCGTCAGACTTGACGGTCAGCATCTCCTGCAGGGTATATGCCGCACCGTAAGCCTCCAGGGCCCACACTTCCATCTCACCGAAACGCTGACCACCGAACTGTGCCTTACCACCCAGCGGCTGCTGGGTAACCAGGCTGTAAGAACCGGTAGAACGCGCGTGCATCTTGTCGTCTACCAGGTGGTTCAGCTTCAGCATGTACATGTAACCCACGGTGACCTTACGCTCGAAGGCGTTACCGGTACGACCGTCGAACAGGGCGATCTGACCGGATTCCGGCAGGTCTGCCAGCTTCAGCAGGGCCTTGATTTCACGCTCTTTGGCGCCATCAAAGACCGGCGTAGCGACCGGCAGACCCTTGCGCAGGTTACCGACCAGGGTACGTACGTCGTCGTCGGACAGCTCGGCCACGTTCACTTGCTGGGTGTCTTTCTCGCCCAGGTCATAGACCTGTTGCAGGAAGTCACGCATCTCATGCAGTTCGCGCTGTTCCTTGACCATGCGGTCGATCTTCTCGCCGATACCCTTGGCCGCGAGGCCCAAGTGCACTTCGAGGATCTGACCGATGTTCATACGGGACGGTACACCCAACGGGTTCAGAACGATGTCGACCGGACGGCCGTACTCGTCATGGGGCATATCCTCGACCGGACAGATCTTGGAGATAACACCCTTGTTACCGTGACGACCCGCCATCTTGTCACCCGGCTGGATGCGACGCTTGACGGCCAGATAGACCTTGACGATCTTGAGTACGCCCGGCGCCAGGTCATCGCCCTGGATGATCTTGCGACGCTTGTTCTCGAATTTCTTGTCGAACTCGGCCTTCAGCTCAACGTGCTGTTCAGCGATCTGTTCCAGCTCGATTTGCTTGGCTTCATCTTCGATGGCCAGTTCAAACCATTTGGAGCGATCGAGCTTGTTCAGACGGTCTTCGCTGTAACCGGCGGCCAGCAGCAGGTTGCGGGAGCGGCCGAAAATGCCGTCTTCCAGGATCTTGAACTCTTCGGTCAAGTCCTTCTTCGCTTCCTTCAGCTGCATCTCTTCGATTTCTTTGGCGCGCTTGTCTTTTTCCACGCCATCGCGGGTAAAGACCTGCACGTCAACCACAGTACCGTACACACCGTTCGGCACACGCAGGGAGGAGTCCTTCACATCGGACGCCTTCTCACCGAAGATGGCGCGCAGCAGCTTCTCTTCCGGCGTCAGCTGGGTTTCACCTTTCGGCGTTACCTTACCGACCAGAATGTCGCCGCCCTTCACTTCAGCACCCACGTAGACGATACCGGACTCGTCCAGCTTGGACAGAGCGGCTTCACCCACGTTCGGGATGTCAGCAGTGATCTCTTCCGGACCCAGCTTAGTGTCACGGGAGATACAGGCCAGTTCCTGGATGTGAATGGTGGTCAGGCGATCTTCCTGAACAACACGCTCGTTCACCAGGATCGAGTCTTCGAAGTTGTAACCGTTCCACGGCATGAACGCGACGCGCAGGTTCTGACCCAGCGCTAGTTCACCCAGGTCGGTGGACGGGCCGTCAGCCAGCACGTCGCCCGCCATCACCGGCTCGCCCAACATCACGCACGGACGCTGGTTGATACAGGTGTTCTGGTTGGAACGGGTGTATTTGGTCAGGCTGTAGATGTCGATGCCGGCTTCGCCAGGCAGCAGCTCATCTTCGTTAACCTTGATAACGATACGGGAGGCATCGACGTAGTCGATCATGCCGCCACGCTTGGCCACTACGGTAACACCGGAGTCAACGGCCACAGCGCGTTCCATACCAGTACCAACCAGCGGCTTGTCGGCGCGCAGAGTCGGTACAGCCTGACGTTGCATGTTTGAACCCATCAATGCGCGGTTCGCGTCATCGTGTTCCAGGAACGGGATCAGGGCCGCTGCCACAGATACGATCTGCTGCGGGCTCACGTCCATATACTGGATCTGGTCGGCGTTCATAAAGGTGGATTCACCTTTGTGACGGCAGGGGATCAATTCATCTTTCAGACGGCCATCTTCGGTGGTCGCGGCGTTAGCCTGTGCGATCACGTACTTGCCTTCTTCAATAGCAGACAGATAGTCCACTTCGTCGGTGATCACACCGTCAATGACCTTGCGGTACGGAGTCTCGAGGAAACCGTACTCGTTGGTACGAGAGTACACGGACAGGGAGTTGATCAGACCGATGTTCGGACCTTCAGGCGTTTCGATGGGGCACAGACGACCGTAGTGGGTCGGGTGTACGTCTCGAACTTCAAAGCCGGCACGCTCACGAGTCAAACCGCCCGGGCCCAGCGCAGAGATACGGCGCTTGTGGGTCACTTCAGACAGCGGGTTGTTCTGGTCCATGAACTGGGACAGCTGGCTGGAACCAAAGAACTCTTTGACTGCGGCGGAGATCGGCTTGGCGTTGATCAGATCCTGCGGCATCAGGGTGTCCAGGTCGCCCAAGGAGAGACGCTCCTTGACCGCACGCTCGACACGTACCAGACCGACGCGGAACTGGTTTTCAGCCATTTCACCGACAGAACGGATACGACGGTTGCCCAGGTGGTCGATATCGTCCACTTCGTCGTTACCGTTACGGATGTCGATCAGGCGCTTCATCACATCGACGATGTCGTCTTTGGTCAGAGTACCCACGCCGGTCTCGTCTTCACGAGCCAGACGGCGGTTGAACTTCATCCGACCTACGGTAGACAGGTCGTAACGCTCGGAAGAGAAGAACAGGTTCTCGAACAGCTGTTCTGCGGCTTCGCGAGTCGGCGGCTCACCCGGACGCATCATGCGATAGATTTCGACCAGAGCTTCCAGGCGGCTAGAGCTGGAGTCGATACGCAGGGTCTCGGACATGTAGGCACCGTGATCCAGTTCATTGGTGAACAGAACCTCGAAGTGCTTGAAGCCGGCTTGGGAGAGGTTGGCTACCGCTTCCAGGCTCAGCGCCTGGTTGGCAGTCACTACCATCTCGCCAGTTTGCGGATGTGCGTAGTCCTTGGCAGCAACTTTGCCAACAACATACTCAACCGGTACCTCAATCTGGGTAACGGAATCTTTTTCCAACTGACGGATGTGACGCGCAGTCACTCGACGACCGGTCTCAACCACCACGGCGCCATTGGCCACGATGTCAAAGGTCGCAGTTTCACCACGCAGGCGCTCCGGCACCAGATCCATCATCAACTTGCCATCTTTGACCTCGAAACCGATGGTCTCGAAGAAGGTGGCCAGAATCTGTTCGGAACTGAAATCCAGGGCACGCAGAATAATGGATGCCGGCAGTTTACGACGACGGTCGATACGGACAAACAGGTTGTCTTTCGCATCGAACTCGAAGTCCAGCCAGGAACCACGGTAGGGAATAACGCGCGCGTTATACAGCACCTTACCGGATGAATGTGTTTTGCCTTTATCGTGGTCGAAGAAGACGCCTGGGCTACGATGCAGCTGGGAGACGATTACCCGCTCGGTACCATTGATAACAAAGGTGCCGTTCTCGGTCATGAGCGGAATTTCGCCCATGTATACTTCTTGTTCCTTGATGTCTTTGACGGTGCCGGCAGCTGCTTCACGGTCGTACAGAACCATACGAAGCTTGACACGCAGCGGCGCGGAGTAGGTCACTCCACGGATCTGGCATTCTTTTACGTCAAATACCGGCTCACCCAGGCGATAGCTGACATACTGAAGCTCAGCACTACCGGAGTAACTGGTGATCGGGAAAACGCTACGGAAAGCGGCCTCTAGGCCATATTCACCTTCCGGGTCAGCCTCGATGAACTGCTTGAAGGAGTCCAGCTGAATGGACAACAGATAAGGCGTGTCCAGTACCTGGTCTCGCTTACCGAAGTCCTTACGAATGCGTTTTTTTTCGGTATAAGAGTAAACCATAGGGTTCCTCAGCTCGCTGATAAGTGACCCACTCTGTCCCACGGGACAGCTCTGTCTCAACACCGTTTTGTGTTGGCCCGGACGAATGAAAACAGTCCGGATTGCTGGTGCACCGAGAGTCGTAAACGGTGTGAAATGCTCTCAGTCTACAGCGCAAAAAGGCTGGTGAACAAAAATTCACCAGCCCTAGCCTGTTTTATCAGGCTAATCTACATAAATGCAGATTATTTGATCTCAACAGAAGCACCGGCAGCTTCCAGCTCTTTCTTCAGAGCTTCAGCTTCGTCTTTGGAGACGGCTTCTTTCAGGTTAGCCGGAGCAGCTTCTACCAGGTCTTTGGCTTCTTTCAGGCCCAGACCGGTGGCGCCACGAACGGCTTTGATGACGGCAACTTTGTTGGCACCGGCAGCAGTCAGAACTACGTCGAACTCGGTCTTCTCTTCTACTGCTTCAGCAGCAGCCGGGCCGGCCATTACGGCAGCAGCGGCAGAAACACCGAACTTCTCTTCCATAGCTTCGATCAGCTCAACAACTTCCATTACGGACATGGAAGCAACGGCTTCGATGATTTGGTCTTTAGTGATAGACATGACAAAAATTCCTGATGTTGAATAAACTCAAACAGCCTAGATAGGCGAGAATCAAGCAGCAGCTTGTTTCTGGTCGCGAACAGCAGCGATAGTACGAACCAGCTTGCCAGCAGAGGCTTCCTTCATGGTAGCCATCAACTTCGCAATTGCTTCTTCGTAAGTCGGCAGCGTGGCCAGACGATCAATTTGTGCTGCGGCGATAAACTCACCGTTAAAAGCGCCAGCCTTGATTTCGAACTTTTGGTTCGCTTTGGCAAACTCTTTGAACAGACGAGCGGCAGCGCCCGGGTGTTCGTTAGAGAAAGCAATCAAGGTAGGACCGGTAAATGCGTTGTTCAGGCACTCGTATTCGGTACCTTCTACCGCGCGACGCAGCAGGGTGTTACGCACAACGCGCATGTACACACCGGCTTCACGAGCGGTTTTACGCAGGACGGTCATCTTCTCTACAGTCACGCCGCGAGAATCGGCAATCACTGCAGAAAGAGCGCCTTTGGCAGCTTCGTTGACTTCAGCAACAATTGCCTTTTTGTCTTCGAGTCCCAATGCCATTGGCTTAACTCCTGGATTGAATCCGGGTCAAATGACCCAGTACTGACACATCCCCCCTACCTTTACAACAGAGGGGAACGATGCGGTAGCAGGATTCCAGAAGAGAAAGAATCTTTCTCGCTGGGTTTCCGGCACCGTCTACGCAGGAAGGATTAAGGCCTTGCAGCCTCCTGCGGTCTTGGACGGAGGTCGAAGCCCCCAACCAATCAAGGCGCAAAATTATAGATTAAATTTTGCGCCTTGTAAAATCCATCAATTAGGCCTGAGCTTCCAGAGAAGCTTGGTCTACGGCAACACCGGCACCCATGGTGGTGGAGATGCTGACTTTTTTGATGAATACACCCTTGGCGGAAGACGGCTTGGCCTTTTTCAGGGCAACCAGCAGAGCTTCCAAGTTTTCTTTCAGCTGAACTTCATTGAAAGAAACCTTGCCCAGGGTGGTGTGAATGATACCGTTCTTGTCATTACGGTAACGAACCTGACCAGCCTTGGCGTTCTTGACGGCTTCGGCAACGTTAGGAGTTACAGTACCAACTTTCGGGTTCGGCATCAGACCGCGCGGGCCCAGGATTTGACCCAGCTGACCAACAACGCGCATGGCATCCGGGGATGCGATAACTACGTCGAAGTTCATCTCGCCTTTCTTGACCAGATCGGCCAGATCGTCCATACCAACCAGTTCAGCACCGGCAGCTTTGGCAGCTTCGGCGTTGGCACCTTGGGTGAATACGGCTACGCGCACTTCGCGACCGGTACCGTGCGGCAGTACAGTTGCACCACGTACGTTTTGGTCGGATTTACGAGCATCGATACCCAGGTTAACGGCAACGTCAACGCTTTCAACGAACTTGGCAGTAGCCAGTTCTTTCAGCAGGGCAATGGCTTCGTTGATGGAGTACTCTTTGGTACCGTCAACTTTTTCGCGAATAACGCGCATACGCTTGGAAAGTTTTGCCATTGTCTTAATCCTCCACTACCAGGCCCATGGAACGAGCGGAGCCGGCGATGCAACGTACTTTTGCATCCAGATCGGCACCGGTCATATCCGGCTCTTTGGTCTTGGCGATTTCTTGCAGCTGAGCCACAGTCACCTTACCAACCTTGTCTTTGTTCGGCTTGGCAGAACCAGACTGGATACCAGCAGCTTTCTTCAGCAGGAAGGCAGCGGGCGGAGTCTTGGTTTCGAAGGTGAAGGAACGGTCGCTGTAAACGGTGATCACGACCGGAGTCGGTGAGCCTTTTTCCAGCTTTTCTGTACGGGCGTTGAACGCCTTACAGAATTCCATGATGTTCACACCATGCTGACCCAGAGCAGGACCAACGGGAGGGCTGGGGTTAGCACTGCCAGCCTTAACTTGCAGCTTGATATAAGCTGTGACTTTCTTAGCCATTACAAAAATACCTCAGAAATGGGTTCTAACGCCTCGGAGACATGCTCCTGCAAACGGCTCCCCAACTAATAAAGGGGCAGCGAATTATAATGACATTCGCTGCCCCTGACAACCGTTAACGAACAGAGTTTAATCAGCCCTTTTCGACCTGACCAAAATCCAGCTCTACCGGTGTAGAACGACCGAAGATCAAAACGGAGACCTTCACGCGGCTCTTTTCGTAGTCCACCTCTTCAACGGTACCGTTGAAGTCAGCGAACGGACCATCGGCAACCCGTACCATTTCACCCGGTTCAAACAGGGTTTTCGGACGCGGCTTGTCGTGGGCATCTTGCAGACGATTGAGGATGGCATCCGCTTCTTTATCAGAGATAGGAGCAGGACGATCAGAGGTGCCACCAATGAAGCCCATGACGCGCGGTACGTTGCGTACCAGGTGCCACGTGGTCTCATCCATGATCATCTGAACCAGGACGTAGCCCGGGAAAAACTTGCGCTCACTCTTGCGCTTCTGGCCAGCGCGCATCTCGACCACTTCTTCGGTCGGGACCAGCACTTCACCGAACATGTCTTCCATGCCATGCATCTTGATATGTTCACGCAGGGATTTGGCAACACGGCCTTCATAGCCGGAAAACGCCTGCACCACATACCATCTCATACGTTGTTCACGTTGTTCAGTCATGGCTTATCCTTACACACCGGTAATCAGGTTGACCAACCAGACCAAGGCACCGTCCAGAATGAACAGCAACAGCCCCATCACGGCAGTCACCGCCAGCACAATCAGGGTTGTCTGAATGGCTTCCTGGCGGGTCGGCCATACGACCTTGCGGACTTCCAGGCGAGACTCACGGGCAAATGCCAGTGTCGCCTTTCCCTTGGTGGTTTGCAGGGCTACTGCACCGGCAGCAGCAATGACAACGACCACACCCAGGGCGCGGACGGCAGCGACGACATCGTTGAGCAGGTAATTACCCACTACAGCGGCCGCCAGGATAATGAAAACCAGGCCCCAAAGCAGGGTATCCTTGCTTCCGCCCTGGCTCTCAGAACTAACACTCATACAACCCACCTGTATCTGACGTAACCAAAGACACAAAAGCCCCGTACGAGACGAGGTATATGGCAGGGGCGGCAGGACTCGAACCCGCAACCATCGGTTTTGGAGACCGCTGTTCTACCAATTCGAACTACGCCTCTGCATAAGAAAGCCCCTATTATAGGGGCTTTGCTTTATTTATGTAAGCCAAAGATTAAGCGATAACTTTAGCTACAACACCAGCACCTACGGTACGGCCACCTTCACGGATGGCGAAACGCAGGCCGTCGTCCATCGCGATCGGCGCAATCAGGGTAACAACCATCTTGATGTTGTCGCCCGGCATTACCATCTCTACGCCTTCCGGCAGTTCGATGGTACCGGTCACGTCGGTTGTACGGAAGTAGAACTGCGGACGGTAGCCTTTGAAGAACGGGGTATGACGACCACCTTCTTCTTTGGACAGCACGTACACTTCAGATTCAAACTTGGTGTGCGGCTTGATGGTGCCCGGCTTGGCCAGTACCTGACCACGCTCTACGTCTTCACGCTTCACGCCACGCAGCAGTGCACCGATGTTCTCGCCTGCACGACCTTCGTCCAGCAGTTTGCGGAACATTTCAACGCCGGTACAGGTGGTCTTGGTGGTATCTTTGATACCAACGATTTCCACTTCTTCACCAACTTTGACGATACCGCGCTCTACACGACCGGTAACTACGGTACCGCGGCCAGCGATGGAGAATACGTCTTCGATAGGCATCAGGAACGGCAGGTCGATGGCACGCTCCGGCTCCGGAATGTAGGTGTCCAGATGGCCAGCCAGTTCCAGGATCTTCTCTTCCCACTGAGCTTCGCCTTCCAGCGCTTTCAGTGCGGAACCACGGACTACCGGCAGGTCATCACCCGGGAAGTCGTACTCGGACAGCAGTTCGCGAACTTCCATCTCGACCAGTTCCAGCAGCTCTTCGTCATCTACCATGTCACACTTGTTCATGAACACGATGATGTACGGAACGCCTACCTGACGACCCAGCAGGATGTGCTCACGAGTCTGCGGCATCGGGCCGTCAGTCGCTGCTACTACCAGGATCGCGCCGTCCATCTGGGCAGCACCGGTGATCATGTTTTTAACGTAGTCGGCGTGACCCGGGCAATCTACGTGCGCGTAGTGGCGGGTAGCGGTGTCGTATTCTACGTGGGAGGTGTTGATGGTGATACCACGCTCACGCTCTTCCGGTGCCTTGTCGATCTGGTCGAAGGCGAAAGCCTTACCACCGAAGTGCTTGGCCAGCACGTTGGTGATAGCGGCAGTCAGGGTGGTTTTACCGTGGTCAACGTGGCCGATGGTACCCACGTTAACGTGCGGTTTATTACGCTCAAATTTTTCTTTAGACATGATCGTCCCTCTAAACTAACGCTGAGTACGCGGTGGCAAGCTAACCACAGAACAGTTTATATGATGGATTTGAATCTGGTGGGGAAGAGAGGCTGGTGCTGACAGGCAGGTTCGATTGCCGAACTCACCCTAAGGTGTGGCTCTGCTATCGCCTGAGCCGTATCAGCATCTTGGAGCGGGCAGCGGGAATCGAACCCGCATCATCAGCTTGGAAGGCTGAGGTAATAGCCATTATACGATGCCCGCATTTCTCTAACCCAAAGAACTCAAACCGCAGAGAAATATGGTGGAGGGAGAAGGATTCGAACCTTCGAAGGCAGAGCCGTCAGATTTACAGTCTGATCCCTTTGGCCGCTCGGGAACCCCTCCAGTTGCATAAATGCCACAACGGTAATTCTGCTTGCACCCGTTGTTTTATCGCTTTTGCCGAGCAAATAGACGACAGACATCTAAGCGTCGCGCATTTTATGGTAAGCATTTTGGGGATGCAACCATTGCGCCTTGCAAAATGTGCATTATTGCCGGGAACCAGGCAAAAAAGGACTCACTCTCCGCTCGAAACCGTCGCTTCTCTTGTCGCTCCCCACCCCTTGGTGTATGGTCGCCCTGCCCAAGAAACAGTGATGACACCATGACGACAGAGCATAACCCCTATCTGCAATTCACCCGCGAACAATGGGCGTTATTGCGCGACTCGGTCCCTTTGACCCTGACCGAGCACGATCTGCAGACCCTGCGCGGGATCAATGAAAAGGTGTCATTGCAGGAGGTGGAAGAGATCTACCTGCCCCTCTCCCGCCTGCTCAACCTCTACGTCAAGGCCAAGCAGCGCCGCAGCCGGGTATTGGAACAGTTTCTCGGTCAGTCCCGCGGCAAGGGTACCTACATCATCAGCATCGCCGGCAGCGTGGCGGGGGGCAAGAGCACCACGGCACGCATCATGCAGGCGTTGCTGGAGCGCTGGCCGGAGCACCCGCGGGTGGAGCTGGTCACCACCGACGGCTTTCTCTATCCCAACAAGGTGCTGGAAGAGCGTGGCCTGATGCGCCGCAAGGGCTTCCCGGAATCCTACGACATCCGTCATCTGGTGGAATTTGTCGCCAACATCCGCGCCGGCCACGAAAAGGTCGAAGCGCCTGTCTACTCCCACCTTATCTACGACATCATCCCTGACGAGAAGAAGGTGGTGGAGCAGCCGGACATCCTGATCCTCGAAGGGCTCAATGTACTGCAGAGCGGCATGGATTATCCGCAGGAGCCTCACCGGGTCTTCGTCTCCGATTTCGTCGACTTCTCCATCTATGTGGATGCCGAGGCCGAGCTGCTGCGCACCTGGTATATCGAGCGCTTCCTCAAGTTCCGCAGCGGTGCCTTCTCGGATCCCGACTCCTACTTCCACCACTACGCCAAACTGGCGGAGAGCGAAGCGACCAAGATTGCCAACAACATCTGGCAAGATATCAACTATCTGAATTTGAAAGAGAACATACTGCCGACCAGGGAGCGGGCCAACCTGATCCTGACCAAGGGCAACGAGCACGCCATCGAGCAGATCAAACTGCGCAAATAGCGGCTACCAACACGAATCACAATGAAGAGGGGGCCCGCAGGCCCCCTCTTCTATTCATGACGATCGCCACCGCCTTCAGTCGCCCCGGCGCAGGGAGATCTCGCCGCCCAGGTAGAACTTGATCCCCTCTGCGGTCTCCAGCCGCAGGGCGCCGCGATCATCGATGCCGCGCGCCACGCCGCGGATCTCCTGCTCGCCCATCAGCAGCCGCACCGGCCGGCCGGCGAAGTGATCGAGCCGGTTCCAGTCCGCCACGAAGCTGGCGAGACCACTCTGTTCGAAGGTGAGCATGGCCTGCTGCAGGTGGTCGAGCACCCGGCCGGCCAGCAGATTGCGGTCCACCAGTTCCGGCTGGATGTGGCGCAGTTCGGACCAGGCCTGATCGATCCGCTCCCCCTCCCGGCTCGGCATCGCCAGATTGAGGCCGACCCCGATCACCAGATGACAGCTGGCACCGGCACTGCCGCTCATCTCCACCAGGATGCCCGCCAGTTTGCGGCCCTGATAGTAGAGATCGTTGGGCCATTTCAGCTCCACGCCCGGATAGCCGAGGGATTCCAGCGCCTGCACCACGGCCACGCCGACCGCCAGGCTCAGTCCCATGGCGGCCGCCATGCCCTGCTCGAGCCGCCAGTACATGCTGAGGATCAGCTGGCAACCGAAGGGGGAGACCCAGGGCTTGCCGCGACGGCCACGACCGGCGGTCTGGCACTCGGCCAGGCAGCTCTCGCCGGAGCTCAGCTGATTGACCCGCTCCAGCAGGTACTGGTTGGTGGAGTCGATGACCGGAAAGCAGTGTACCGGCGCCATGGGCGCCAACGCCTGCAGCTGCGCCTCGTCATAGAGCGCCATCGGCACCGCCAGCCGATAGCCCTTGCCGGTCAGGCTGAACAAGTCCAGCCCCAGCTCCTTGAGCGCGGCCATGTGCTTGCTGACCGCCGCCCGGCTGATGCCAAGCTGCTCACCCAGCTGTTCACCGGAGTGAAACTGGCCGTCGCTGAGCAGGGTGATCAGGGTCTGTCTGATGGGGGTCAGGGTCATGAGAGCACCTCGTCGAGCCAAGTTTCACCGCTGCGCCCCATGAAGCGCACCTCGTGTTCCAGCAGCACGCCGAACTTCTGCTCCACGCTGTCGCGTACGTGAGCCGCCAGGGCGATCAGTTCCATGGCGCTGGCACCACCCAGGTTGACCAGCACCAGGGCCTGCTCCTGATGCACGGCGGCGCGGCCGATGGCAAACCCCTTGAGGCCGCACTGATCGATGAGCCAGCCCGCGGCCAGCTTGGCCTGCCCGTCAGCGGTCGGGTAACAGGGAAGGTGCGGATATTGCTGCTTGAGCTGATCGGCCTGCGCCGCCGTCACCACGGGGTTCTTGAAGAAACTGCCGGCATTGCCGAGCACGGCCGGATCCGGCAGCTTGGCCATGCGGGTGGCACAGACGGTGTCGAAGATGGCCTGCGCCGTGGGCTGCTCACCGAGCGCGGCCAGCGGGCCATAACCCGCCACCGGCTGCCAGGCCTTGGCGAGGTGCAGCCCGACGGCGGTGATGAAGTGGCTATCCTGACAGGCATGCTTGAAGATGCTGTCGCGATAGCCGAACCCGCAGGCGGCCGCCTCGATGCGCTCCAGCTGGCCGCTCTGCCAGTTGAACGCCTCCACATAGGCACAGACGCTGGCCAGCTCGACCCCGTAGGCGCCGATATTCTGCACCGGGGCGGCCCCGACCGTGCCCGGGATCAGCGCCAGGTTCTCGAGCCCGAACCAGCCCTGCTGCAGGCTATGGCACACCAGCTCATGCCAGTTCTCGCCGGCCGCCACGTGCAGCAGCCAATGATCCCCCTCGTCGTGCAGCGTTATCCCCTTGAGCCGGTTGAGCACTACGACACCGGCGAAGTCATCGCAAAACAGCACGTTGCTGCCACCGCCCAGCACCAGCCGCGGCAAGTCGGCCAGCTCTGGGTTGGCCACCAGTTGCGGCAGATCGTCGATCCGTTCCACTTCGGCCAGCCAGCGGCAATGGGCATCAAGGGCGAGGGTGTTGAGCGTCAACAAGGAGGCGTAAGGGGTGAGTTTCATCTGCGTGTCCCGACAATGGCAAGCGGGCAGTCTACCTTATATTGCCGCCGGACGAAAAATTCGCCCCCCTTTTCGGACTCATGCCGCAGGAGTAGAGTATCCGGCTCCGACGCTTGAGGAAGTACTCATGAACAACCAATTTGCCGTCATCGGCCTGGGACTGTTTGGCAGCGCCCTGTGTGAAGAGCTGCAACGGCAGGATGCCGAGGTGCTGGCGATAGACATCGACGAGAGCAAGACCCGTCAGATAGCCACCCTCTGCAACCACGTCATCGTCGCCGATGCCACCGACGAGGCCACGGTGGCCGAGCTGGGGCTGGCCGACTTCGACATCGTCTTCGTCGCCATCGGTGACAACCTCGAGACCAGCATCCTCACCACCCTCGTCCTCAAGGAGGCCGGCGTGAAGAAGGTGTGGGTCAAGGCGCGCGACAAGTTCCACGCCAAGATCCTGCAGAAGGTGGGGGCCGACAAGGTGATCAATCCGGAGTGGGACATGGGCCGCCGGGTCGCCCAGAGCATGCTGGACAACCGGCTGTTCGACTATCTGGAGCTGGGCCACGACATGGTGCTGACCGAGTTCGTCATCGGTTTGCCGCAAAATGGCCGCACCCTCGCCGATCTGCATCTGCTGCAACAGACCGAACTGCAACTGCTGGCCATCAAGCGCGGCCAGGTGCTGCACAACGTGCTGACCGGCAAGATGGAGCTGCAACTGGGTGACATCCTGATCCTGGCGGGCAACAAGCACGCCATCGACCACTGGCTGGAAACCCTATGACCCGCTGGCGTAGCAACTACGCCTTCGCCCTGCACCGGGACGACGAGTCGCGCTGGAGCGAAGCCAAGCTGATCCTCGGCAGCTTCCTGATCATCCTGCTGGTCGGCACCCTGTTTCTGGTGCAGCCCTCCAGCCACAACGGCGAAGTGAGCTTCATCAACGCCCTGTTCACCGCCACCTCGGCCATCAGCGTGACCGGGCTCGGGGTGGTGGATACCGGCACCGCCTTCACCCTGCAGGGGCAGATTTTTTTGCTGATGCTGATGGAGATTGGCGGCCTCGGCCAGATGACCATGACCCTGCTGCTGATCGCCATGTTCAGCAAGCGGGTCGGCCTGCGCCAGCAGGTGCTGGCCAAGGAGGCGCTGGGCCAGGAGGGGTCGGTCAACATCATCCAGCTGGTGAAGCGGATCGTGCTGTTCGCCTTCATCGTCCAGCTCATCGGCACCGGCCTGATGGCCATCCGCTGGGTGCCCGAGCTCGGCTGGGAGCGCGGCCTCTATGTCAGCTTCTTCCACGCGGTCTCGGCCTTCAACAACGCCGGCTTCTCGCTGTTCGCCAACAACTTGATGGACTACCGGGATGACCCCATCATCAGCCTGACCATAGCCGCGCTGATCATTCTGGGGGGGATCGGTTTCACCGTCATCGTCGACCTGGTGCGCAACCGCCGCTGGCGCAAGCTCAAGCTGCACAGCAAGCTGATGCTGATCATGACCCCGGGCCTGCTGCTGCTGGGTACCCTGATGTTCTGGCTGCTGGAGCACAACAACCCGGGCACCCTCGGCAAGGCCTCCTTCGGCGGTCAGTGGCTGGCGGCCTTCTTCCAGTCCACCAGCGCCCGTACCGCCGGCTTCAACTCCATCGACATCGGCCAGATGGTGCCCGCCTCCCTGCTGTTCATGATGATGCTGATGTTTGTCGGGGCAGGCGCCACCTCCACCGGTGGCGGTATCAAGGTGACCACCTTCGCGGTAGTGCTGCTGGCGACCAAGGCGTTTCTGACCAAGCGCCCCCATGTCACCGCCTTCGGCCGTACCCTGTCACCCCAGATCGTGACCCGATCGCTGGCCATCATCATCGTCAGCACCATGGTGCTGATGCTGGCCATGTTCCTGCTGATGCTCACCGAGCAGCAATCCTTCGACAAGATCATGTTCGAGACCATCTCGGCGTTTGCCACCGTGGGGCTCTCCACCGGCATCACCGCCGGTCTGAGCGAACCGGGCAAGCTGATCCTGGTGCTGGTGATGATCTGCGGCCGTCTCGGCCCGCTGACCCTGGCCTTCATGCTGGCCCGCCCGAGCGAGACCCGCATCAAGTATCCGGAAGAAGCCGTCTACACCGGCTGATGACACCGGGGCCCGCTGCGGCCCCGGTCATTCGCGCTGCCGCGTCTTGAGCCAGCGTCCCGGGCTCATGCCGAACTCCCGTTCAAACGCCCGCCCAAAGGCGGTTCCACCGCTGTACCCCGCCCCCAGCGCCACCTGAGTGATGGACTCCCCTGCCAGCAGCTGCTGACTGGCCAGCATCATGCGCCAGCGCGTCAGATAGCCCAGTGGTGTCTGCCCGGTCAGCGCCTGGAAATGGGCGGCGAAGCGGGCGCGCGACATGCCCGCCTCCCGTGCCAGCGTCTCGACCGTCCAGGGCTCGTCTCCCCGCTGATGCATGACCGTGACGGCCCGCGCCAGACGCGGGTCGGAGAGCGCAGCCAGCATTCCCTGCCGGCAGTGCCCCTGTTCCACCAAATGGCGCAGCAGCAGGACCAGCAGCACCTCCAGCAGACGGGAGAGGATCGGTGGCTGGCCGTAGCGGTCGGCGAAGGCCTCCTCGAACAGCAGGGTCAGCACCGGCGCCATGGCCGGAATCGTCTGCAGCGGCAGTACCAGGGTATCCGGCAGCGCCAGCTGCAATGGTGAGTCACCCGTCGGTCCGAACGACACGCTGGCGCACACCAGATCGCAGCCCGCCAGCTGACGCGGCTCAAGCCTGTGTCCCCGCCCACGGGGAAACAGGATCAGGGTCGGTTCGGTCAGCAGCAGGGGCTCGCCCCCCTCCTCGCGCAGCAGCAGTTCGCCACGGCGCAGCAGATGCAGGTGGCCACCTGCCGGATAGTCATGGCTGTGGGAGTGCTGGCACAGGTTGCCGGCAAAGAAGAGATTGGCCCGGGGCGCGGCATGGGCCAGCAGTATCGAGAGTGGATCCATGTTTGAGACGATAAGTCGCCAATAGTGGACTATGGGTGACAAACCGTACCATTAAAACCGGCATAGTGTCTCCCGTACCCAACCCAAACAGGAGCACACCATGAGTCGCATTCACCCCGTGAGCCAGCCCAAACCGGCTGCAGCCCCCACCTTCGCCGCCCTCAAAAGCAGCCTTAGCAAGGTTCCCAACCTCTACGCCACCCTGGCCCATTCACCCGCGGTGCTCAACGGCCTGCTCGGTTTTGCCGATGCGTTGGGCAAAGGGCGGCTCAGTGCCCGCCAGCGGGAGCTGCTGGCACTGGCCATCGGCCAGGCCAACGCCTGCCAATACTGCCTGTCAGCCCACACCCTGCTGGCTGGCCGGGCCGGTTTCGATGACGACGCCATCCGGGCTGCCCGTCTGGCCCAGGCGGCGGATCCACTCGATCACGCCCTGCTGCAGCTGGCGGTCGCCCTGGTTACCCAGCGCGGTGTCATCAGCGATCAACAACTAGCCGCAGCCCGTGCCGCGGGCGTGGATGATGAGCTGGCAATGGAGGTACTGGGGCAGGTGGTCATCAATACCCTGACCAACTACGGCAATCATCTGGCGGCAACCGACATCGACTTCCCGCCGGTCACTCTCACCCCCTGACAAAGGAGCATGAATGGAACGCCATGACCGAGGTTTTCTGATCGCCCTCGCCGGGGTGGTACTGACCCTGCTCTGGATCGGCGTGTTCAAGTTCACGCCGACCGAGGCGGCGGCCATCCGGCCGCTGGTGGCAAGCCACCCGCTGATGAGCTGGCTCTATGCCGTGCTCTCGGAGCAAGCCGTCTCCAATCTGATCGGACTGGTCGAGATCCTGATCGCCGGCGGTCTGATTGCCGGCCTGTGGCGACCACGTCTGGGCTACTGGAGCAGCCTGGGGGCCATCCTGACTTTCCTCATGACCCTCAGCTTTCTGCTGACCCTGCCGGGCGTCTGGAAGCTGGTCGACGGAGTGCCGGTCACCGAGTTCTTCATCTTCAAGGATCTGGTACTGCTCGGCGTTGCCTGGCACTACCTGAATTTGAGTCGCGCCAGACTGGCCGACGCCTGACGACAATGCCTTTTTGCGCCCCGCCAGGGGCGCTTTTTTATCAGGCAGCCTTGGCCGGCCGCTTGCTCCCCCGCTTGGCTGCTCCGCTCGTACCACCAGCCGCCGGACTCTTGCGCTTGGTGAAGCGACGCTTGTCGGCCCCGGGCGCCGCCTTGGGCAGGGCGCTGAAGCTGGCCCCCGAATCCTGTCTGGCGCCGTCGATCAGGCCGTTCAACTGCTCGGTCAGCGGCCCCATGAATTGCTGATAGCTCGTCTGCCGCTCGGCAATCCGGCCGAGATGCTGCTCCCACAGCGCCGTCATGTCAGGGGTGGTCGCCGTGGCAGGCAGCGCCTGAATGAGAGCCCGCCCGGTCGGGGTCGCCTTGATGCTCTTGCCCTGGCGCACCAGAAAGCGGCGCTTGAACAGCAGATCGATGATACCCGCCCGGGTCGCCTCGGTCCCGAGGCCGTCAGTCTCGCGCAGGGTCTTGCGGATCTCGGGATCCTGCACATAGCGGGCGATGCCGGTCATGGCCGCCAGCAGGGTGGCATCGGTGAACGACTTGGGCGGCTGGGTCATCTTCTCCTGCAGCTCCCCCCGCTCGCACAACAGTTGCTCGCCCTTGCGCAGGGCCGGCAGGCTCCCCGCCTCCTCCTCATCATCTTCCTCCACCCCGAGCAGCGCCTTCCAGCCCGCCTTGAGGATCCGCCGCGCCTTGGCCTGAAACAGGCCGCCAGCGATACGCAACAGTACCTTGCTGTCGTTGTACTCGAACGGCGGGTAGAACTGCAGCAGGTACTGACGGGCAATCAGGCCGTAAAGCTTCGCCTCGTCAGCCCCCAGCGTGGCCGGGTTGCCCTGCTTCTCGGTGGGGATGATGGCGTGGTGAGCATCCACCTTGCTGTCGTTCCACGCCTTGCTGCGGATCTTGCCGTCCGCCTCGCTCACCGCCTTGGCCAGCGCCGGCGCCGTGCTGGCGATGGCCTCCCGCACCTGGCCGGCTCGGTTGAAGTGATCGCTCGGCAGATGACGGCTGTCGGATCTCGGGTAGGTAATCAGTTTGTGGCGCTCGTAGAGCCCCTGGCAGACGTCCAGCACCCGCTTGGCGTCCATGCCGAACCGCTTGGCGGCATCGATCTGCAGGCTGGAGAGGTTGTAGGGCAGCGGTGCCGCCTGCTTGCGGGCCTGCTCCTCCACCTCTTCCACCAGTGCGGGTTGACCCTGGATCCGCTCCACCACCTTGGCGGCCAGCGCCCGGTTGAGCACTCGCCCCTCCTCGTCCTGCCAGGGCAGACAGGCCTCGGAAGGCAGCCACTTGGCGCTGAAACGCTCGTTGCCTTCGGTCTGTAGATGGGCCAGCACCTCGAAGAAGGGCTTGGGCACGAAGGCTTCTATCTCGAGATCCCGCCGTACCACCAGCCCCAGCAGCGGCGTCTGTACCCGGCCGACCGACAGCAGCTCGCTGCAACCCCCCTTGCGGCCAAGCAGGGTATAGGCGCGGGTCATGTTGATGCCGTAGAGCCAGTCGGCCCGGCTGCGGGCCAGCGCCGACACCGCCAGCGGCACGAACTCCTTGTTGTCCCTGAGCTTGTCGAGGGCACGGCGCACCGCCGGCGGGTTGAGATCACTGATGAGACAACGCAGCACCGGCCTGGTTTTGCCATAGCCGAGGAAATCGATCACCTCGTCCACCAGCAGCTGCCCCTCCCGGTCCGGGTCACCGGCGTTGACCACGCAGTCGGCTTGTTTGATCAGCCGCTTGATGACGGTGAGCTGGGTCTTGGTCTTCGGCTTGGCCACCAGCTGCCACTGAGCCGGGACGATAGGCAGCGACTCCATGCGCCACTGCTTGTAGGCGGCGTCATAGGCATCGGGCTCGGCCTGCTCCAGCAAATGGCCGATGCACCAGGTCACCACATCCCCCTGCGCGGTTTCGATAAAACCGTCCCCCTTCTTGTGGGGCTTGGGCAGCACGTCGGCAATGGCACGTCCCAGACTGGGCTTCTCGGCGATGAAGAGTCGCATGGCAAACACCTGAACACTGTATATGTGAACAGTATATAACGGGCCCCGGGCAAAGCCCAAGCCCTCCGCGGGCGCGAGGCGACAGGCCATAGCCGAAGCAGGAGCGATTGAGAGGGGGTGGCGGGCGGGTGCACAGCACCGCTAGGTCGTGGATGGCAGGCCCAAGCTGACCATGCCTCAAACGAGGACAAAAAAGATGAAAAAATCGCAGGAAGTTAAATTAAATTCAATTAAATGATAAATTACAAAATAATAAATGCATTTAAAATAACAATACAGAATATAAATCATGATAGAGGTCAATCAACTACCTCTCCATGGATACTACTATATTGGTAATATTTGATCGTAGGAAAACGCCGTCATGCTTGGAAAATTGTTGAGAAAAACCTGGTTCTGGCTACTGCTGCTCGGAGCCCTCTTGGGCGTTGCAGCGCTGGGGGTCACGGTGACCGTCATGCACAAGACCAGCTCCACCGAGTTCTGCGTCTCCTGTCACTCCATGCAGACCCCGCTGGCCGAGTATCAGGGCAGCGTCCACTTCCAGAACGTGAAGGGCATCCGCGCCGAGTGCGCAGACTGCCACATTCCGGGTGATCCCACCTCCTATCTGTGGACCAAGATCCGCGCCGTGAAGGATATCTATCACGAGGCGATCGGCACCCTCGACACCCCTGAGAAATACGAGGCTCACAAGCTGCGCATGGCACAGTCGGTGTGGGACGAGCTGAAGGCCAACGACTCCGCCACCTGCCGCAGCTGCCACAGCTACGCGGCGATGGACATCCTGGCCCAGCGCCCCAACGCCCGCGCCGAGCACCCGGTCGCCATCAAGGAGGGCCAGACCTGCATCGACTGTCACCGCGGCGTCGCCCACATCATGCCCGACATGAGCGGCCTGGCCGCCGCCGGTGCCAGCGAGCTGGCGCAAGCCGCCGCCCAGACCCCGGCCAGCGTCACCACCCGTTACGCCATCGCCACCACCCCGCTCTATCTGGATGCCGGCGCCAAGACCGACGAAGGCACCCTGATGCCCTCCACCCAGGTGGAAGTGCTGGCCAACGACAACGGCCGCGCCCAGGTGCGCATCGACGGCTGGCAGCAGGACGGTGTGAGCGAGGTGTTCTACGCCGCTCCCGGCAAGCGCATCCTGAGCACCCTGCTCGGCGACAAGGCCAAGGGGCAGCTCACCACCGGCAAGAGCGAAACCGACAGCGCCACCAACCTCACCTGGCATCAGGTCAGTCTGACCGCCTGGGTGGATCAGAGCCAGCTCATCGGCGATCAGGGCAAGCTGTGGCAGTACGCCTCCACCCTGATGTCCAACAACTGTACCGGCTGCCACGGCCTCACCGCACTGGATCACTTCAACGCCAACCAGTGGATCGGCGTCATCAAGGGGATGGAATCACGCACCTCCCTGACCCCGGAACAGGCACGCATGTTGACCCAATACGTCCAGAAACATGCCAGTGACATGAACGCGGCGCACTAAGGCTGGCACAGAGGAAATCGTCATGACTTTTTTTACCGATAAGCAAACCAATCTCTCCCGCCGCAACCTGCTCAAGGGGCTGGGCGCCTGCGCCGCCCTGCCGCTGCTGGCCGGCGTCTTCCCGAAGAGCGCGCTGGCCCAGGCCATCAGCACGGCGCTTGAGCAATTCCCGACCCTGGTGCCGGCCCAGAAAGGCATCCTGACCGGCGCCCACTGGGGGGCTTTCGAGGCCATCGTCGAAGAGGGCCGCATGGTACGGGTCCAGCCGGTGGCCGATGATCCGGCCCCCAACGATCTCATCGACATGGCGCCGTTCCAGGTCCACGCCAAGAACCGCATCAAGTACCCCATGGTGCGCAAGAGCTGGCTGGAACAGGGCCCGGGGGCCAAGCCCGAACTGCGCGGTGCCGACGAATGGGTGCGAGTTAGCTGGGAGAAGGCCATCGCCCTGGTGGCCGGCGAGATAGGCCGGGTGCAGAGCGACTTCGGCCCGCAGGCGATCCACGCCGGTTCCTACGGCTGGAAGAGCGTCGGCATGTTCCACAACAGCCGCACCCTGCTGCACCGCCTGATGAACCTGGCGGGCGGCTTCACCGGTTATGCCGGCGACTACTCCGCCGGCGCCGCCCAGGTGATCATGTCCCACGTGATGGGTTCCATCGAGGTGTATGAGCAGCAGACCGCCTGGCCCAACGTCATCGAGCACGCCGAACTGGTGGTGCTGTGGGGGGTCAACGCCCAGGTCACCCTGAAAAACAGCTGGAACATGCCGGATCACGAAGGTCAGGCCGGTTTCAAGGCGCTCAAGGAGAAGGGTACCCGCATCATCAGCATCGACCCGGTCTACAACGAAACCGCCAAGCTGGCCGGAGCCGAGTGGATTGCGCCGAACGCCTACACCGACGTGGCCATGATGCTGGGGGTGGCCCACACCCTCTACAGCGAGCAGAAGCACGATCAGGCCTTTCTCGACCGCTACACCACCGGCTTCGACAAGTTCCTCGCCTATCTGCTCGGCAAGGAAGACGGCCAGCCGAAGAGCGCCGAGTGGGCGAGCACCATCTGCGGCGTCGATGCCAAGGTGATCCGCCAGCTGGCCCTCGACATGGCGTCCAAGCGCACCATGATCATGGCGGGCTGGGGCATGCAGCGGCAGCAGCACGGTGAGCAGCCCAACTGGATGCTGGTCACCCTGGCCGCCATGCTGGGCCAGATCGGCCTGCCCGGCGGCGGTTACGGCTTTAGCTACCACTACTCTTCCGGTGGCAGCCCCACCGCCAAGGGCGGCATCCTGGCAGGTATCTCCGCCGGCAATGCGCCGAAGAACGGACCGGCGCCGATCCCGGTGGCCCGCATCGCCGACTGCCTGGCCAACCCCGGCAAGACCATCGACTTCAACGGCCGCAAGGTGACCTACCCGGACATCAAGCTGGTCTACGTGGCGGGCGGCAACCCCTTCCACCACCACCAGGACACCAACAACCTGGTCAAGGCCTGGCGCAAGCCGCAGACCGTGATCGTGCACGAGCCCTACTGGACCGCCACCGCCAAGCACGCCGACATCGTCCTGCCGGCCACTACCAGCTACGAGCGCAACGATCTGGAGATGGGCGGCGACTACTCCCAGCGCTACGTCTTCCCGATGCACCAGTGCGTGCCGCCCCAGTTCGAGGCGCGCAACGACTTCGACATCTTCCGTGACGTGGCCGCCAAGCTGGGCCTGCAGGAGCAGTACACCGAAGGCAAGGACGAGATGCTGTGGCTCAAGCAGATGTACGACGGCATGGCCGCCCAGGCCCGTGGCGCTCGGGTGGCGCTGCCGCCGTTCAACATGTTCTGGGAGTCCAACAACTACATTCGCTTCCCGGTGCCCGAGGCGAACCGCCAGTGGATCCGTCACGCCGATTTTCGTGAGAACCCGCTGCTCAACCCGCTCGGGACACCGTCCGGCAAGATCGAGATCTTCTCCAGCACGGTGGCCGGCATGGGTTATGCCGACTGCGCCGGCCATCCCAAGTGGTATGAGCCCAAGGAGTGGATCAAGAGCAAAGAGGCGACCCGCTATCCGCTGTCGCTCAACACCTCCCACCCGACCCAGCGGCTGCACTCCCAGCTCGACAACACCCCGCTGCGGGACAAGTTCGCCGTCGCCGATCGCGAGGCGATCCTGATCCACCCGGACGACGCCAAGGCACGCGGCATCCAGGATGGCGATCTGGTGCGGGCCTTCAACGACCGCGGCCAGATCCTGGTGGGGGCCCTGCTCTCGACCGACATCCGCCCGGGGGTGGTGCGGGTGTGCGAAGGGGCCTGGTATGACCCGGCCAAACCGGGCGAGGCGGGGAGCCTGTGCAAGAACGGCAACGTCAACTGCCTCACCTTCGACGAGGGCACTTCCAGCCTGGCGCAGGGCAACTGCGGTCACATGGCCCAGCTGCAGATCGAGAAGTACCAGGGCCCAGCGCCGGTCAACACCGCCCACGCGGTGCCGGCCAACGCCTGAGCAGAGGAGTGAGCAACAAAAACGGCGCCATCAAGGCGCCGTTTTCTTATCGCGATTTGTGGTGTGACTAAGAAGTCCCCTTCCACCCTGTACTCTTGTGCACACGCCACCCGCTTTTCAGCCAGAGCGCGGACAAGGGCTCAGAATCAGAAGTCACCCTCAACCATATACTCTTCCGCACACTCCACCAGTTGAGGCCAGAGTTCTTCCGGCACCCAGGCATCCGGGTCATCTTCATCCCCGTCGTACTGGCTCCAGAAATAGCGGCGCAGGCCGGAGGCGAAGTCATCGCTCAGCTCGGCCAGCTCGGAGAGCGGCCCCAGCCAGGCGATGCGGCGCAGGCCGGAGGCGAGATCGTTGATGGCGTCCATCAGGCCGCGATCGTCGAAGCTCTGCTCCACCAGCAGGGTGAAGCGCTCGCGCGCCCGCTCGGTCTGATCCTCATCCAGCTCGCCCACGTCGGCCAGCAGGTCGACGAAATCTTCCAGCAGGAAGGCAATCAGGCTGTCGCGATCCTCAAACCACTGGATCTGGGCCCCCTTGGTGCCCAGTACGGAGGCATCGAACGAATCGTCGAGGTGACACAGTGCCCATGGATCATCGGTCATGGTTCTCTTCCTCAGGCTAAAACAGGTGCCATATCTTATGCCTAGCTCTCCACTCTTGCCACCTTGGGCAGCGAGAGAGAAGCTGCCAGCCCGCCGAGCTCGGCGCGCCCCATGATGAGGCTGCCGCGGTAGGCTTCCGCCAGATCGGAGACGATGTTGAGACCCAGCCCAGAACCCGGCACCTTCTCGTCGAGGCGCACCCCGCGCAGCACCGCCTTGGCGATCTGATCCTCGCTCATGCCGGGGCCGTCATCCTCGATGCGCAGGGTGATCCAGCCCCCCAGCTCGGCGCTGGAGATGCGCAGCCGGCCGGCCGACCACTTGAAGGCATTTTCCAGCAGGTTGCCCACCATCTCGTCGAAGTCCTGCTCCTCCACCCCGACCGCCAGGGTGGCCGGCACCTGCAGGTCCACTTCCCGGCCCGGATAGAGGCGGGAGAAGGCGCGGCAGATGTACTCCACCCGCGCCCGCACCGGGGTCGACACCCCAAGGATCTTGGCGGCACCGGTCACCCGCGCCTTGCCGAGGTGGTAGTCGATGTGGCGCTGGATCTGATCGAGCTGCTCGCCGAGGGCGGCCTGATCTTCCGGCGGCAGCTGGGCCACCTGGTTGCGCATGATGCTGAGCGGCGTCTTGAGGGCGTGAGCCAGGTTGCCGGTGTGGGAGCGGGCCCGCTGCAGCAGCTCGCCGTAGTGGTGCAGCAGCCGGTTGATGTCCTCCACCAGCGGCTGGATCTCCAGCGGATAGCGCAGCCGGAATCCCTCCTGATGGCCCTGATGGACCCGGCTCAATTCACGGCGCAACAGGTGCAGCGGCCGCAGGCCGTAGACGATCTGGAACATGAAGCCGAGCACCAGCCCGGTCGCGGCAAAGCCGAGGCCGAGAAACAGGCTGATGCGGGTCTTCTTCAGGGTCTGGGTCAGGGCGCTGCTGTCCTTGGCCATCACCAGGGTGAACACCCGATCCGAACCGGGCAGCAGCACGGTGCGGGTCATGATCAGCAGCGGCTCCTTGTTGGGCCCCTTGCCGACGAAGAGATCCGGATCGCCGAAGGCCGACTTCAGGCCGTGCACGTCGAGGTGCACATCCCACAGAGAGCGGGAGCGGCTGACCACGCTCTCCCCCAGCTCCAGCTGCCAGTAGTAACCGGAGTAGGGCTGGCGAAAGCGGGGGTCGGCCATGGGCTCGGTGACCACCGGCAGGCCATCCGGCTGGATCTCGAGGCGGGAGAGCAGATCGTAGAGCTGCAGACGCAGGCCGTCGGCCTCCGCCTCCTGCCAGTAGTTGCGCATCATGGTCTGCAGGCTGAAGCCGGTGGCGAACAGGAACAGGCCGCACCAGACCATGGCGATGACCACCAGCCGCCCGCGCAGGGTGCGCACCAGCCTCATTCAGCTGCTCCGGCATAAGAGGGCATCAAGAGCCGGCTCATTCGTTGATCCGGTAGCCGAGGCCGCGCACCGTCTCGATGAGATCGGAGTGGGTCTTCTTGCGGATCCGGCCGATGAACACCTCCACCGTGTTGGAGTCACGGTCGAAATCCTGGGCGTAGATGTGGTCGATCAGCTCGCTGCGCGACACCACCTTGCCCCTGTGCTGCATCAGATAGCCGAGCACCCGGAACTCGTGGGCGGTCAGCTTGATGGGGGTGCCTTCGTACCAAACCTGGGACGCCGCCATGTCGAGCCGCACCCCGCCGATCTCCAGGATCGAGCTGGCGTTGCCAGCCGCCCGCCGCACCAGGGCATGCACCCGGGCCACCAGCTCGGCCACCTGGAACGGCTTGGTGAGGTAGTCGTCGGCCCCGGCGTTGAGCCCCTCGATCTTCTCGTGCAGCTGGCCACGGGCGGTCAGCACCAGTACCGGGGTGTCGATCCCCTTGCTGCGCCACTCCTTCAGCACGCTCAGGCCGTCGCGGCCCGGCAGACCGAGATCCAGAATGATGGCGTCGTAGGGTTCGGTCTCGCCGAGAAAGCCGGCCTCGTTGCCGTCGTGGCAGAGGTCGGTCACGAAACCGGACAGGCGCAGCTGTTCCGCCAGCTGGCCCGCCAGGGTCTTCTCATCTTCAACTATCAGAATTCGCATAAATGGGTATCCAAAGCAGGGTTGTGCCGGTACCGGCGGCGGTTGGGGAACGAACCGGATGGCGGCGCGTTCGCGGACTCACTCCATCACTCCTCTTCCGGAGGCGGACGCGGTTCGAACAGCCGCTCCAGATGATGGCCCTTGAGCCACACCATCTCCAGGTTGTCGGCTCGATAGCCCACCTTGATGACGCTGTTCTCGCTGTCGATCAGCTTGAGTTCGTACAGCCAGATGCCGTCCTCCTCCCCCAGATCGACCCGCAACACCCGTACCGGCAGGCGGGAAGCCACCTCCATCACCTCATGAAAGGGGCGCACCCGTCCCTCGCTGACCGCCTGCTGCAGCAAGGCCTCGTTCGGCGTGGCCGCCTGTGCCAGTGCCGGCAGCAGCAACCCAAGCAGAGACAGGGCTCTATTCATGGATGATTCATCTCCCAAAACCTAACATAATGCCGTTTATAGTCTGCCAGCCATGAATCCGGAATGAATATGATCCGACGCAGTTTCCTGCTGATCCTTTGCCTCTTCTCCACCCTCGGCTGGGCGGCCGAGAGCCGTCTCGACATGGCCGGGTTGGTCAAACTGCTGGTGGCCCAAGGGTATCACGACATTCGGGAAGTGGAGCTGGAAGGGGACAAATTCGAGGTGGAAACCCTGAATGCCCAGGGTCAGCGGGTACGACTCCTGGTAGACGCCCATACGGGTGACATCAAAAAAGAGGCCGACTAGGCCTCTTTTTTATGGCGGGTTGTTGGGGCGGCGCACTGCCGGCCTCATGCCTCCCTCAGTTTCTGCGGCCGAAGCCGGCGCCAGGGACGCAGCAGCTTGTCGCGGCGCGGCACCAGCAGGGCGCAGGCCAGCAGCAGATAGATGAGCGGCTCCTGCCAGCCGCTCTTGAGCGACCACCAGTAGTGCACCGGCACCAGCAGAGCCACCGCGTAGATCCAGTTGTGCAGCTTCTGCCAGGCCGGCCCCATGCGCCGCAGCAGGGCCGGGATCGAGGTGAGGCTGAGCGCCAGCAGCAGCAGCAGTGCCACCATCCCCACCACGATATAGCTGCGCTTGACCAGCTCGCCACCAATCAGCCCCCAGTCAAACTGCAGATCCAGCCCCAGCCAGACCATAAAGTGCAGACCGGCCCACGCGGCGCACCAGAGCCCGAGCGGGCGGCGCAGTTTGATGAGCTGCCCCTGCCGCCAGCGTTTGGCCAGCGGCGACACCAGCAGGGTGAGCAGCAGCAGGTTGAGCGCCCCCTTGCCCAGATAGTGGGTCAGCCCCTGTACCGGATCCCCTCCCAGCAGGCCGCCGGGCACGGCCACCAGCAGCCAGAGCAGAAACCCCAGCGAGGCGAGGTGTACCAGCGCCCGCAGCAAGGTGATGTGACGCGCCGTCAGTCGCAGAGTCATGGTGTCAGCTCCTCTCGTCTCAATACCACTTGCGCAGATCCATACCCTGATAGAGGGACGCCACCTCGTCGGCATAACCATTGAATGGCAAGGTCGGCTGGCGCTTGGCCCCGAAGATGCCCCCCTCGCCGATGAAACGCTCGCTGGCCTGACTCCAGCGCGGGTGATCCACTGCCGGATTGACGTTGGCGTAGAAGCCGTATTCGTTGGGGGCCAGCAGGTTCCAGGTGGTGGGCGGCATCTCCTCCACCAGCCGGATGGAGACGATGCTCTTGATGCTCTTGAAGCCGTACTTCCAGGGCACCACCAGCCGGATCGGCGCGCCGTTCTGGGCCGGCAGCGCCTTGCCGTAGAGCCCCATCGCCAGGAAGGAGAGCGGGTGCATCGCCTCGTCGATGCGCAGCCCCTCGACATAGGGGTAGTCGATGCCGCCACCGAGGGAGCGCGACGCCTGTCCCGGCAGCTGTTCCGGATCATAGAGAGTCTCGAAGGCCACGAACTTGGCGCGGCTGGTGGGCTCGGCCCGGCGGATAAGATCCGCCAGTGCGATGCCGCTCCAGGGCAGCACCATGGACCAGGCCTCCACACAGCGCAGCCGGTAGATACGCTCCTCCAGCATGCTCTTGTTGATCAGATCCCACACGTCGAGGGTAAACGGCTTGGCCACCTCCCCTTCCACCTTCAGGGTCCAGGGCTCGGGCTTGAGGTAGTGACCGTTGCGGGCCGGATCCCCCTTGTCGGTACCGAGCTCGTAGAAGTTGTTGTGGGTGGTGGCCTTCTCCTCCGGCGTGAGGATCAACCCCTCCGGCCGGGCGGCGGCGTGGATGTTGAGCGCCCGGGTAGCGACCGGCACCGGCTTGTCGCCAGAGAAGAGATCGAGCACCCCGGCCTGGGTCGGAAACGCTAGGGTGGCGGCGCCAAGCCCCAGCCCTTTCAGGATCAGGCGGCGATCCTGATAGACGGCTTCCGGCGTGACGTCCTGTTCGGTGAGGTGGTGGGCAGAGCGGCGCTTGAGCAACATGGAAAAACTCCCGGGGCGATGAGGGTAACAATCATAAGACCCGCCCCGGTCGAGTTTTATTTCACGGAAAATTACATGAATTGATAGAGGGGCAGCGCCTTGGCCATGGTTCCGACCAGAAACAGCACTACGAACACCAGCAGGGGAACGATCACATTTGGCACCATCAGACTCACTCCATGAGCAGGACAGGGCCTCTAACTATGGAGCAGGGGCCAGCGCCTCACCATGAAATATTTTCGCGAGCGCAAGCGTATTCCTGAGTTGAAATGAGTGACGCAGATCACACACAATCCCGCCCCTGCTTGCCGCCCCTCTTGCGCGGGGTAGGCTCCCTTTTTTCCGAATTTCACTACTGAAGAGTCACGCCATGAGCCCATTGATCGCCATCGCCATCACGACCGGGATCCTCTCCGCCGTCTGGGGCTGGGTCGCCGTAGCCCTCGGCCTCATCTCCTGGGTCGGCTTCCTCGGCTGCACCAGCTATTTTGCCTCCAGCGGCGGCTACAAGGCGCTGCTGCAGACCCTGCTGTGCAATGCCAGCGGCATGCTGTGGGCCCTGCTGCTGATCCATGGTGACGCCTGGTGGGGCGCCGGCGTGGCGGGCTACCTGATGACCGGGGTGGTGGCCACCCTGATGTGCGTGCAGGCCAAGCAGCAGTGGCTCGGCTACATTCCCGGCACCTTCGCCGGCTGCTGCGCCACCTTCGGCGCGGCGGGGGAGTGGCGGCTGATCCTGCCGTCGCTGGTGATTGGGGCGCTGTTCGGCTACCTGATGAAGGCGAGCGGCCTCTGGCTCTCCCACAAAACCCAGAAAAACCACGCCACCGCTGGCGTCACCGACCCGGCATGATCCTGGCGATGTGACCGATCCGGTCTGAAACCAGAGGGGCGGTCCGTCATCGACGGGCCGCCCCTCTGTCATTTATCCCTTCGACTTGAAGTTCGCGGCTTCGATGCCGTGCCGATTCAACAGCTTGTAGAAATCGGTGCGGTTTCTGCCCGCCATGTTGGCCGCCAGGGTGACATTGCCCTCGGTGGTGCGCAGCAGCCGGATCAGATACTCCTTCTCGAACTCGGCCCGCGCCTCGTTGAAGGAGGGGATGCCGCCACTGCCGCCGCTCAGGGCAGACTCCACCATGGCGGCGCCGATCACCGGGCTGCAGCAGAGGCTGGCCAGCTGCTCCACCACGCTGCAGAGCTGGCGCACGTTGCCGGGCCAACCCGCCGCCGCCAGCAGGGCCAGCGCCTCCGGCGAAAAGCCGAGGGCGGCGCAATCGCCATGGCGGCTGCGATAATCATCCAGCGCCTGCCTGGCCAGCAGCGGAATGTCTTCGCTGCGGGCGCTGAGGGGGGGCAAGGTGATGTTGGCCACGTTGAGCCGATAGAAGAGATCCTCCCGAAAGCGCCCCTCCTCCATCGCCGCCACCAGATCCTGATGGCTGGAGCTGATGACCCGCACCTCGGGCGTGCCCTGGCCGTACTCCTGCAGCACCTGCAGCAGCTTGGCCTGCAGCGATTCCGACAGGTCCCCTATCTCGTCGAGAAACAGGGTCGCTCCCTTGGCCTGCTCAAACAGGCCGGACTGGCCATCCTCGCCAAACAGCTGCAGATCCAGCGCCGCCCACGGCAGGGCGGCACAGTTGATGACATGCAGCGGCTTGTCACGCCGGCTGCTGGCCTGGTGCAACGCCTGGGTCATGACGCCCTTGCCGGAACCGGAAGGGCCCATGATCAGCACGGGCACCTCCATGGCGGCGATGCTGCCAGCCTGGATCAGCAACTGCTCCATCTGCGGGTTGCGGGTCAGGATCAGCGATTGCCAATCCTGTCGCTGCTTTGGGCGCGTCAGGCTCAACGCATGTTCTATGGTGGCGAACAGCTCATCCTTGTCGATGGGCTTGGTGAGAAAGCTGAACACCCCGGAGCGGGTGGCCTGAATGGCATCGGGAATGGTGCCGTGGGCGGTCATGATGATGACCGGCAGCCCCAGCCACTGGGACTGGATCCGCTCGAACAGCGCCAGCCCGTCCATGCCGGCCATGCGCAGATCGCTCAGCACCAGATCGGCCCGTTGCTGGCGCAGCCGGTCCAGCGCCCCTTCGGCACTGTCGGCGGTATCCACCTCATAGCCCTGGCTGCGCAGGCGCATGCTCATCAGCTTGAGCAGGCTGGCATCGTCATCGACCAGCAGGATGCGACTCATTTCAGCGCCTCGCCATTGCCGTTCAGCCTGCGCTGATTGAGTTGATCATCGATGGCGGAGAGTTGCTCGATCTGGCGGCGCAGACGCTGCACCTCCTGACTCTGATCATCGCGCCGGCTGTCGCGGGCCAGCAGCTCCTCGCCGAGGGCTATCCAGCTGCGCAGGAAGGCCTGGGCATCCAGCCCCAGCTCCGGCAGCAGGCTCTTGAGCTTGTCCAGACCGGCCCGCCGGCTGGCCACCGACTCGGACGGGTGGGTGTTGACCATGGCCAGGCTGACCCGGCTCTCGATATCGGTCGCCCCCTTCAGACGCTGACGCTCCTGGGCCCGCTGCTGGGCATGGCTGGCCAGCAGCCAGTCCGAGTATTGCAGGCGCACCTGCATCTCCTTGTTGGCAAACTCCATCCGTTTGGCGAGGGCGAGATCCGGCGACGCCGCCGGGTCACGCGCTGGCAGCAGGGAACAGCCTGTGAGCAGGCTCATCATCAATACCGGAACAACACATTGTTTCATCTTGGGCTTCACTTCAACGTCAACCGGAAACAGACATCCGCCTGTTCATCTTCAACCAATACCAACTCTCCGCCAAGGCTCATCGCCGATTCCCGGGCGATGGAAAGCCCCATTCCGGAGCCTTTCAGCAGCCCCTGGCGCACAATACTGCCCTGCTCGAAGGGCTCGAAGATCCGCTCCCGCTCGGCCAGCGGAATCGCGGGCCCTTCGTTGGCCACCTCCAGCCAGCTGCCGTTGCCATCCTGCCCGGCACGGATCCAGATCTGCCCGCCGCTGGCGCCGTAGCTGACCGCATTGGAGAACAGATTATCGAGGATCAGCCGCAAGCGATATGGCTCGGCCTGCAGGGTGATCGGATCGGTCGGCAAGTGTACACTGATTTGTTTGGATTCCAGCGCCAGCCGGTACTCTGCAGACAATTCTGACAGCAGGGGCGCCAGCGCCACCGGGGTCAGGGTGAACACTTCCTGCTGGCTGAGCCGGTTGAAGTCGAGCAGCCGTTCGATCAGGGTCTGCAGCCGGCGGCTGTTCTCCTCCAGCATCTGGCAGATCTCCTGCTGATCCGGGGTGAGCGGCCCTACAAGCTGCTCGGAGAGCAGATCCGCGCCTTCCCGCAGCACCGCCAGCGGGGTCTTCAGCTCGTGGGAAACGTGGCGCAGGAACTGGTATTTCTGCTGCTCCAGCTCCTTCAATTTATCGTGCAGCCAGACGATCCGCTCCCCCAGCAATACCAGTTCGGCCGGCCCATCCACCGGGCGTTTGTCCGGTTCCACACCGGCACCCAGACTCAAGATCCGCGACTCAATCTGACGCACCGGGTGGATGATCAGATAGGTAAACAGCAGCACCAGCAGCAGGCTGAGCACCGCTACGAAACCGCTGACCCACCAGATCTCCGTCATCAGGGCAGCGATGGTCGCCCGCACCCGGCTGACATGCTCGTCTACCTGGCTGCGGGTGATAATCTCAAGCTGCTGATTAACCTGATTAAATTCATCAAATTTGGGGCTGTTTGACTCGGCCTTGGCGCGGGCTAGGTCCTGCAGGCTGTCGAGCCAGACGAGCGCCTGCTCGAGCCCCGTGTAAGCCTCGGCATCCGGGATGGAACTCTGGTGAGCGGCCAGCAGGCTGCGATAACTCGCCAGTTGCTGCTGATAACTGGCCAGGATGCGCTCATCCCCCAGCACCGCATAGCGACGAAGAGTACGTTCAAGATCAATGGCTTGGGTGGTCAGCAGCGTCGCTCGACGGGTGTCGCGCACCGCCCGTTCCAGCTCGTCGCTGGTCAACTGGCTGAGGTGTTCGAGGGACTGGCTGTCGTGCCAGATCATGCCGCCCAGAGGCATCAACACCAGAACGAACCCCATCAATACCACTTGCAGCAGGGAGCGTGGGCGTACCTTGGTCATCTTGGACTATCTCAATTCAGCAGGGGTGGGTCAGCATATCTGCACTCCCCCAAAAAGCAAAACCGGCCAGGGGGCCGGTTCATGCTGCAGCTTGGGCATCACGCCAGACCGACGGATGCCACACAGATAATCAGGATCATGGCCAACGCGCCAGATGCGGTCAGCAGTGCCCATTTCAGTTCCACGCTCATGCAAACCTCCTTTCTTGCCAAGATGATAGAGCCTGATCACAACAGACAAACCGATGTTAATGCATAGTTAACCCGATAACCGTGAGCTGTGTATGAATTTCAGATGAGCCCCATCCAAGGACCGGTGACATGTTCTATCTGTGTAGCATTGGATCGAATCTTGACCCCCATCAGCACGTCAGTCAGGCGGTCGGCGAGCTGCTCGTTCACTTTGGCCGCCTGCAGCTGAGCTCGGTGATCCAGACCAAGCCGGTCGGGATGCACTCCAGCCATGATTTCCTCAACTGCCTGTTCGTCACCGAGAGCGAGCTGACACCGCACCAGCTCAAGGCACACTTCGTCGCCATGGAGCTGGCCCACGGCCGGGATCGCAGCGATCCGCGCTGCAAGGTGCTGGACCGGCCGCTGGACATCGACATCCTGGCCAGCAGCCAGAGCGATGACTTCTCCACCGCCCGGGTCGACGCCTATCTCGACGAGCTGCTGGCGGAGCTCTATGGCCGTGGCCAGGTGCATGATCGCAAGGTGACCCTGCCGCTGCACACCCGCTTGATGGCGGGCAAGGTGATCGAGGAGCGCCAGGTCGGCCTCGCCCCCATCGCCCTGCAGCAGGAGATGGCGACCCCGGCCGCGCTCCTGCGCTGACCCCTAGATGACGGCCAGACTGCGGCCGCCATCCACCCGGATGCTGGCCCCGGTCATGTAGTTGTTCTGCATCAACAGCTGAACCGCCTGCCAGATGGGCTCCAGCCCCCCTTCCCGCGCCAACGGCGTCTTCGCCAGCACCTGCTGGCGCCACGCATCGCCATGTTCGTCGAGAAACAGGATGGGGCCCGGCTCTATGGTATTGACCCGGACGGCGGGTGCCAGCTCGCGGGCAAAGCTCATGGCCAACGAGTGGGCCCCCGCCTTGGTGGCCACATAGCTGGCAAACTGGGGTGCCGGCGCATGGATGTAGATGTCGGTGATATGGATGATGCCGGCATTGGCGTTGCGCGCCAGCTGGGGAGCCAGCGCGCGGTTTAGCTGGAAGGGGGCCGCCATGTGCACCCGGTAGAACTGCTCAAACTGGGCCAGCTGCGCCGCCGGATCCGCCGCCTGCGGCTCAAACGCCGAGGCGTTGTGGATCACCAGCGCCAGATCCTGATGAACCGCCAGCGCCTCGATCAGCTTGCCGACCTCCTCCTCACGCGCGAAATCCGCCTGCACCAGCTCGACCCCCAGCGCCCGCAGCCGCGCCAGCTCAGGCCGCTCGCTGCGATAGCTGCCCGTCACCTGCCAACCCGCCGCCACCAGCTGTTCGCACAGATAGAAACCAAGCCGGCGGCCACACCCCGTCACCAATGCACGCATACCCTCTCCTTGATTGTCCGGCCGGGGGATACCTATCGATCCCCACGGCACAAGCCATTGGCCGTGGCCGTCACCCGGCGGGCATAGTGGCGCCATTGCCACCTTACGGAGCCACTTCCATGTTACAGATCCGCGATCACATGAGCCGTTCGAACCACTCTCTCACCCCGCAACTCGGCCTGGCCGAGGCGCTGGACCGGCTGCATGACTCAGGTCTGAGCGGCCTGCCGGTGCTGGACCCGCAGCAGCGGCTGATCGGTTTTCTCTCCGAGCAGGATTGCATCCCGAGCCTGCTCACCGGCAGCTATCACTGCGACACCCGCACCCGGGTCGAGGATCTGATGAGCCGGACACCGCTCTCGGTCAGCCCCGATGACAGCATACTGGACCTGGCCCGCCAGATGACCGAGGCCAGACCCAAGGTCTATCCGGTACTGGAGGGGAACCGGGTAGTCGGCATCATCAGCCGCCGGCAGGTCATGCAGGCCCTCAACGCCCAGATGAAGGGCTGCCTGCCCACCTAAATCTGGTAGCGCCCCTTGTCGCCGATATCGAAGTGCAGCGGCATGCGCCACTTGGCCAGGGAGAGCAGGCAGAGCAGCAACCCGCACACCAGCGCCACCAGGGCGGCGGCCCAGCCGATGCCGGCCAACTCCAGCAGCCACAACAGGGGCAGCAACAGAGGGACCGCCCTGATCCCCGGAATGGCGAAGCAGAACTGCTCCTTGAAGGCCAGCCCCGCCAGGGTGGCCAACGCCGCCCCCAGCACCAGCACATCCGGCGCCCCGATCGCACTGAGCAGCAGGGCGCCCCAGCCCAACCCCTGCAGCACAAAGCGAATGCGCTTGTCATAGACATGCAGGCATAACCCGCATACCCCGCTGGCCACGGCCAGCGCCACCAGCCAGCTGGCCGGCGCCAAAAAATCCTGCCCGAGCAGCAGGCTTGCCCCTCGACACAGCAGCAGCAAGGCTGCCAGACTCAAGCCAAGGCGATAGAGGCAGACCGACACTCTGTCGATGCCGTCCAGCTCGCTTTCTATTTCAGGGTTTGCCATCGGCGGTCGCCTCTGTTGCAGGTAGGGGCCAATATACTTGAATTATGCCCGCGAGCGATTCCCTATTCCGTGCAGGAGATGTGGTTTGCGAAGATTCATTCTGCTCTGCCTGTTGTTCCCCCTCTGGCTGCAGGCCAAAGAGTTGATCATCGGTGGCACTCTGGAGCCGCCGCTGAAGTATCTGGATGCACAGGGCGTTCCCCATGGTCTGGATGTGGACGTGGTCAGCACCATCTTCGGCAAGCTGCGCATTCCCATCCGCATCGAGCTGACCGACTCTGGCGCCCGGCTGACCCGCAACGCCGAAACCGGGGTGTACGACCTGGTGATGACCCACTCCTACAAGCCGGAGCGGGAGCGCTATCTGCTCTACCCGCAGCAGGCCCACCTGCGCCACAGCTGGCACTTCTTCGTGCGCAAGGCTGACCTGCTGAAGATCCGCTACGACACGCTGGCGGACCTCAAACCCTGGCGCATCGGCATCACCAAGGATTTCTCCTATACCCCGGAGCTGACCGCCGCCCTCGCCGACCCGGCCTATCACTTCCAGGAGATCCCCATCAACCAGCTGCAACTGCGCAAGCTGATCGCCGGGCGCATCGATGTAGTGCCCATGCCACTGGTCACCGCCTTCGCCCAGATCAAGGAGGAGGGGCTGGAGGGCAAACTCGATTACCTGCCCAAACCGCTCAAGGCCAGCCCTTACTACACCGTCTGGACCAAGGCCAGGGCCGATGCCACTACCCCGGCCCTGATGGCGGCCTACGACGCCGAACTGCTGCGAATGAAGCGCGACGGCCGGCTCAAGGCCATCTACGACCACTACGGCATCCCCTATATCGAGCCCTGAGCCCGACCGTCAGGGCTGCACGCCTCGCAAGATCGGGCTATGCAGTGAAATCAGGGTTTCGCATGTGAAATGGAACTCCCGCGTCCCTCAGTCCTTAAGGCTTCACATCCCGCAAGATCGGGTTTTGCAGCGAGATTAACGTCTCGGTGGACTGGATCTCGTCGATGGTCTGGATCTTGTGGATCAGCACGGTCTGCAACTCGTCGATGGAGCGGGTCATCACCTTCATGAAGATGCTGTAGTGGCCGGTGGTGTAGTAGGCCTCCACCACCTCGTCCAGCGCCTGCAGCTTGGCCAGCGCCGAGGGGTAATCCTTGGCGCTCTTCAGATTGATGCCGATGAAGCAGCAGACGTCGTAGCCCAGCTTCTTGGGGTTCACCTGCACCCGAGTTCCCTCGATGATGCCCGCCTGCTTCATCTTCTCCACCCGCACATGGATGGTGCCCGGACTGACCAGCAGTTGTTTGGCAAGCTCGGCATAGGGAATGCGCGCATTCTCCATCAGGGCGGTGAGGATGGCCTGATCGAGATTATCGATCCGATAATTTTCCGGCACTTTTTTGCACTCCCTTTGATGATTCATCATTAATTACCGGTGTATTTTGAAGAAAAAAATACACAAAGCCTATTTCTATTATCGAATATTGAATTTAGTTGGCAATCTGTTGAAGAATCCTCACATCCAACGGGTTCAAGACAGGTATTCAGCATGAAACAGCACTACATTCGCAGCCAGCAACAGATCAGCTTCGTCAAAGAGATGTTCTCCCGCCAACTCGCCCAGCAGCTGGGTCTGATGGAGGTGCAAGCCCCCATCCTGAGCCGGGTCGGTGATGGCACTCAAGACAACCTCTCTGGCCACGAGAATGCAGTGCAGGTCAAGGTGAAGACCCTGCCTGAGCACAGCTACGAAGTGGTCCATTCACTGGCCAAATGGAAGCGCCAGACCCTGGGTCGCTTCGGTTTCGGCCCGGGCGAAGGCATCTACACCCACATGAAGGCGCTGCGTCCGGACGAGGATCGCCTCACCCCCATCCACTCCGTCTACGTGGATCAGTGGGACTGGGAGAAGGTGATGCCGAGCGAGCGCCGCGATCTGGCCTACCTGCAGGAAACCGTGCGCGGCATCTGGGCTGCCATCAAGGCCACCGAGCGCGCGGTCTGTGCCGAGCACGAGCTGACCCCCTTCCTGCCAGCCGAGATCCAGTTCCTGCACAGCGAAGAGCTGCTGACCCGCTACCCGGACCTCGATGCCAAGGGGCGCGAGCGGGCCATCGCCAAGGAGCTGGGAGCCGTGTTCCTGATCGGCATCGGCGGTGCCCTCTCCCACGGTGAGCGCCACGACGTGCGTGCCCCGGACTACGACGACTGGAGCAGCCACAGCGAGCTGGGACTGGCCGGCCTGAACGGTGACATCCTGGTGTGGAACCCGGTGCTGCAGGACAGTTTCGAGATCTCCTCCATGGGGATCCGGGTCGACGCCGAGGCGCTGCGCCGTCAGCTGGCTATCACCGGCGACGAGGATCGCCTGCAGTACGACTGGCACCAGGATCTGCTGGCCGCACGGATGCCGCAAACCATCGGCGGCGGCATCGGCCAATCCCGTCTGGCCATGCTGCTGCTGCAAAAAGAGCACATCGGCCAGGTCCAGGTCGGCGTCTGGCCGGCCGAGATGAAAGCCGCCGTGCAAGGCATGCTGTAACAAATGAAAGCCATGCCGGCGTCATCGCCGCCGGCAGGACAACAGGCAGGTGGCCGTCGGGGTTGAGCGAGCGCATCCCCGGCAGGCTGTAAGAGGCGAGGCCAGCAGTGGCCGCGCTTCGCAATCGGGGGCTTGCCCCTGCGACCCGCTCAACCCACGTCAGGTCGCTTCACTACATTCCTCCCGGCAATCTTCGGATTGCCGTTTTTTTTACGCCGAAAAACTGTGCTCAAAACCCGCCCCGATCTGGCGCTGGCGCGGCAACCCCGCCTTTCTGCTGCCGGTACAGTGGCAGGCAAACAACTGATCCACCGCCTCTTCCTGCAGGTAGGCACCGAGCGCCACCGCCCGCTCTGGGCCGGAAAACTTCAGGTGCAGGCCGCCGATGACGGCGTGGATCCGCTCGTCACCACACACCTCCTTGGCCCACTCGATGATGTTCTCGACCCCGGCGTGACCGCAGCCGATAAAGACGATGAGCCCCTGCTCGCTCTTGTAGGCCAGCGCCGAGTCGTCGCTGATGAGGTCTTTCTCCACCCGCCCACCCCGCACTATGTAGCCGAGCAGCGAAGGCGCAGCCCGGTCGCGTCGCACAATGCTGCCGAGGAACACCAGACGATCCGAGAGCCACACCGGCTCGGCCGAGCAGTGGGGGAGCAAGCCTCTGGCCGGCAGCGACTCCCGAGCCAGCTCCCCCGACAGGCGATAGAGGTTGCGCCGCCAGAAGGGTAGCGACAGGAAGTAGCCCCGCTCGCAGAACACATCCGGACAGGCGATAAGCGGGATGGGTCTTGGATAAACGGGCAGCGAGCCGACCCCGCCCACATGGTCGTAATGACCGTGGGAGAGCACCACATGGGTGAGAGAGGCGAGATCGATCCCCATCACGGCGGCGTTGTGGCGCAGCGCCCGGCCACGGCCGCTGTCAAACAGCACCCTGAGGCCGTCACACTCCAGCAGCAGTGCCAACCCTCGCTCGGGCAGACAGTCAGGCAGATGAACGTCGTCATCCACCAACACGGAAAACTTCAGCATCTCAATCCCTCAGAAAACAAAACGCAGGCACGAGGCCTGCGTTTTTCATCGACAATCCCGTTACTGGGTCATGGTGAGGCCATTGCTGTCGGCCCCCAGCACCAGCTTTTTGCCCGGCACGATGCGGCCGGAGAGCAGCGCCTGCGCCAGCGGGTTCTCCACCTTGTGCTGGATCGCCCGCTTGAGGGGACGCGCCCCGTAGACGGGATCGAACCCGGCGTGCACCAGCTTCTCGAGCAGCGCTTCGCTCACCTCCACCTCGTAACCCTGGGCCTCGAGACGACCCATCAGGCTCTTGAGCTGGATGCGGGCGATGGACTTGATGTGCTCCTCGCCGAGTGGGTGGAACACCACGGTCTCGTCGATCCGGTTGATGAACTCCGGCCGGAAGCTGCGAGTCAGCACCTCCATCAGCATGCCCTTCATCTCGTCGTAATCCTTCTCGGAGTGGTGCTCCTGAATGAGATCCGACCCGAGGTTGGAGGTCATGATCACCACCGAGTTGCGAAAATCGACGGTACGACCCTGACCATCGGTCAGACGGCCATCGTCCAGCACCTGCAGCAGGATGTTGAACACGTCCGGGTGTGCCTTCTCCACTTCATCCAGCAGGATCACCGAGTAGGGGCGACGGCGTACCGCCTCGGTCAGATAACCGCCCTCCTCGTAACCCACGTATCCGGGAGGCGCCCCCACCAGACGGGCCACGCTGTGTTTCTCCATGAACTCCGACATATCGATCCGCACCATGGCGTCCTGGGTATCGAACAGGAACTCGGCCAGCGCCTTGCACAGCTCGGTCTTGCCCACCCCGGTGGGCCCCAGGAACAGGAAGGAGCCGATGGGGCGGTTCGGATCGGACAGCCCGGCGCGGGAGCGGCGAATGGCGTTGGAAACCGCCTCGACCGCCTCCTCCTGGCCAATCACCCGGCTGTGCAGCTGATCTTCCATCCGCAGCAGCTTGTCGCGCTCCCCTTCCAGCATGCGGGCCACAGGAATGCCGGTCCAGCGGGCCAAGACGTCGGCGATCTCCACGTCGGTGACCCGGTTGCGTAGCAGGCTGGTCTCCTGCATCTCGGCCTGGGTGGCGAGATCCAGCTGTTTCTCCAGCTCCGGAATGCGGCCGTATTGCAGCTCGGACATCCGGCCCAGGTCGCCTGCGCGGCGCGCCACGTCAAGATCCTGACGGGCCTGCTCGAGGGCCGCCTTGATGTGCTGGGTGCCGGCGAGGGCGGCCTTCTCGGCCTTCCACACCTCATCCAGCTCGTTGTATTCGCGATCTTTTTCGCTGATTTCCTGATTGATCAGCTCGAGCCGTTTGCGGCTGGCGTCGTCATCCTCCTTCATCAGCGCCTGCTGCTCCAGCTTGAGCTGGATGATGCGCCGCTCGAGCCGGTCGAGGGACTCGGGCTTGGAGTCGATCTGCAACCGGATGCTGGCCGCCGCCTCGTCGATGAGGTCGATGGCCTTGTCCGGCAGCTGGCGATCCGCGATGTAGCGGTGCGACAGCTGGGCCGCCGCCACGATGGCGGGGTCGGTGATCTGCACATGGTGGTGCAGCTCGTAACGCTCCTTCAAGCCGCGCAGGATGGCAATGGTGTCCTCCACGCTCGGCTCCTCCACCAGCACCTTCTGGAAACGGCGCTCAAGGGCGGCATCCTTTTCGATGTACTGACGGTACTCGTCCAGGGTGGTAGCACCGACGCAGTGCAGGTCGCCACGGGCCAGCGCCGGTTTGAGCATGTTGCCCGCATCCATGGCGCCTTCACCCTTGCCGGCGCCAACCATGGTGTGCAACTCGTCGATGAAGAGGATGACGTTGCCCTCCTCCTTGGCCAGATCGTTCAGCACGGCCTTGAGCCGCTCTTCGAACTCGCCGCGATACTTGGCACCGGCCACCAGCGCCCCCATGTCGAGCGACAGCACCCGCTTGTTCTTCAGCCCCTCCGGCACCTCGCCATTGATGATGCGCTGGGCCAGCCCTTCGACGATGGCGGTCTTGCCGACACCGGGAGCACCGATCAGCACCGGGTTGTTCTTGGTACGGCGTTGCAGCACCTGGATGGTGCGGCGGATCTCGTCATCCCGGCCGATCACCGGGTCGAGCTTGCCGAGTTCGGCCCGCTCGGTCAGATCGATGGTGTATTTCTCCAGCGCCTGGCGATTCTCCTCGGCGTTGGCATCTTCTACCTTCTTGCCGCCACGCACCTTGTCGATGGCCGCTTCCAGTTTCTCCTTGGTCAGCCCCTGGGCACGCAGCAGCTCGCCCAGCGTCCCCTTCTCGTCGAGGGCCGCCAGCACGAACAGTTCGGATGAGATGAACTGATCCTTGCGCTGCTGAGCCAGCTTGTCGCAGACGTTGAGCAGCCGGCCGAGGCCGTTGGAGAGCTGCACGTCCCCTTCCACGCCGCTGACACGCGGCAGACGATCCAGCTCCTCGCCGAGGCGCGAGCGCAGAGAATTGATGTCCATCCCGGTCAGGGTGAGCAGCGGACGGATGGAGCCGCCATCCTGATTGACCAGGGCGGTCATCAGGTGAACGGGTTCGATGAATTGGTGATCACGACCCAGTGCCAAAGACTGGGCATCGGAAATAGCAATCTGGAATTTGCTGGTCAGGCGATCGAGGCGCATTGCACTCCCCCTTTCAAGACAGACGCCGCTTGCGCGGCAAACAACATAACTTTCTGAGATGAAAGATGAGGCCCGTACGGACTATTTCAAGGGGCGAGGCTGGTTATTTTTTCTGCAAAGCAGGAAGCAGGCAGGATCCCCGCCCGGCAAGATGCAGGGCGGAGAGCGTCGTCAGGGCGCCAACCAGATTATCGAAGCCATGCGGCCGGTCTGGCCGTCCCTGCGATAGGAGTAGAAGCGCTCGCTGTCACAGAAGGTGCAGAACTCACCGCCGTAAACGGCGGTGACACCGGCGCGGGCGAGGCGTAGCCGGGCCAGCTGGTAGATATCCGCCAGCCATTTCCCTTCGTTGGGCGAAGGGACGAACGCAGCCATCGCCTCGGCCTGCTCGGCCATAAAGGCCTCGCGCACCTCGCCACCCACTTCAAATGCAGTGGGACCGATGGCCGGACCCAGCCAGGCCAGGACCTCGCCCGGCTCGCAGCCCATGGCGGCAATACTCGCCTCCAGCACGCCACCCTGCAGCCCGCGCCAGCCGGCGTGAGCAGCGGCCACCACGGTACCGGCCCGATCGCAGAACAGCACCGGCAAGCAGTCGGCGGTCATCACGATGCAGGCCTGACCCGCCTCACGGGCGCAGGCGGCATCCGCATCCGACGCACAGCCATAGTCGCGGCTGACGGGATGCACCACGGTACCGTGCACCTGATTGAGCCAGTTGAGAGTGCCGGGGATCCCCGCCGCCTGCCGCAGCCGGGTCCGATTGGCCTCGACCCGTGCCGGCTCGTCCCCCACGTGGGCCCCCAGGTTGAGGCCGGCAAAGACCCCCTCGCTGATACCGCCGTCACGGGTGGTCGACAGGGCGCTGACCTTGGCCGGTGCCGGCCAGTCGGGTTCGATCCATTTCATCTGTGGCTCCTTTCCTTCATATAAAACGGGGCCCCTTGGCTGCAACCAGTCAAGGGGCCCCATATCAGGTCATGCAGGGCGGGTTACGGCAGGAATCGTCGCAGAGCCGCCCTCTTCATCAGTTCCAGACCAGATCATCCGGATTGGCCTGGGTGATCTTGGTGTGCAGCACTTCCATCAGCTCATCAATTCCAGACTAAATCGTCCGGATTGGCCAGGGTATCCGCCCGCAGTACTTCCATCAGGTCCAGCATGTCTTGCGGCGTGGGGGAGTGCCATTCCATCACTTCACCCGTGATGGGGTGCGCCAGCTTCAGCATGGTGGCATGCAGTGCCTGGCGATGGAAGCCACGCAGGGCCTCGGTCAGCTCGGGGGTGGCGTTGCGCAGCAGACGCAAACGGCCACCGTAAGCGGGATCCCCCACCAGCGGGTGCTTGATGTGGGCCATGTGGACGCGGATCTGGTGGGTACGACCGGTTTCCAGTCGCAGCCGCAGACGGGTGTGGCCACGGAATTTCTCGTGCACCCGGTAGTGGGTGACGGACTCGCGCCCATTGGGCACCACGGCCATGTGGGTACGCTGGGTCGGGTGACGGCCGATGGGGGCATCGACGGTACCGCCTGCGGTCATGTGACCGATGGCAATGGCTTCGTACTCACGGGTGATCTGGCGCGCTTGCAGCGCCTCCACCAGGTGGGTCTGGGCCGGGATGGTCTTGGCGACCACCATCAGACCCGTGGTGTCTTTATCCAGACGGTGCACGATACCGGCGCGGGGCACCTCGGCGATGGCGGGATAGCGGTGCAACAGGGCGTTGAGAATGGTGCCATCCGGCGTGCCGGCGCCCGGGTGGACCACCAGACCGGCCGGCTTGTCGATCACCAGAATGTGTTCATCTTCATAGACGATGTTGAGCTCAATGTTCTGGGCATCCCAACGGGTATCATCCGCCAGCTCGACATCCACATGTACCTTCTGCCCGGCCAGCACTTTCTCGCGCGGGGTATTGGCAACCTGACCATCCAGGGTCACTCTGTCCTGTAAAATCCACTCCTTGATGCGGGTGCGGGAGTAGTCTGGAAACAATTCGGCCAGGGCCTGGTCGAGTCGCTGCCCGAATTGGTGATCCTGGAATTCGCCTGTCAGTTCAATATGCTGGCTCATGTATGGTCTCTTGAGCGGGGGGTATCAATTCGAAATAATCCGGGTATTCTAGCTTTTCTTTTAGCCAAGCATAACGGATACTTTGCCAATTTCGTGGAAATGGACCGGATGTTGTTGATGGGAAAGAAGTCTCACCTGCTGATGTCGCTCGCCTTGGTCGCTACCTTGATCACAGGCTGTTCCAGCACCAAACCCAAGGTACCGGACGAACCGCCGGAGACCCTGTACCAGAAAGCACGCCTCAAGCTGGATGCCGGTAACTACCTGAATGCTATCGAGTTACTGGAAGCTTTGGACTCGCGCTATCCTTTCGGCGCCTACTCCAACCAGGTTCAGCTCGACCTCATTTACGCCTACTACAAGCAGGATGATACCGCCCAGGCGATCGCCAATATCGACCGTTTTATCCGCCTCAATCCGGCGCATAAAAATATCGACTACGTATTCTACATGCGCGGTCTGACCAACATGGCCGGCGATTACAACTTCTTCCAGGACTTCCTGGGCATCAATCGGGACGACAAAGACCCCTCCTATGCCCGCCAGGCCTTCCAGGATTTCAAGACCCTGTTGCAGAACTACCCCAACAGCGTCTATGCCGCCGATGCCCGTGCCCGCATGATCGGTCTGAAGAACCGGCTTGCCCGTTACGATCTGAGCGTGGCCGAGTACTACGTGAAGCGTGATGCGCTGATCGCCGCCGCCAACCGCGCCAAGCTGATCGTCGAGACCTATCCCGACACGGCCGAAACCGAAAAAGCGCTGGAGATCATGATCAACTCCTACGACAGCCTGAAGATGCCGACCCTGGCCCAGCACGCCCGCGAAGTGCTGGCCAAGAACTACCCGGACAATCGTCTCGGCCGCGGCTGACTCGCAGCAATGCAATGAAAAACCGGAGCCACTGGCTCCGGTTTTTTTATGGGCGCTTTTCATGGACGGCATAACCATCAGCCCCCTTCCACTCCGTGCCGGCGGTATGAGGGGAGACGGCGAACATGAACTACGCCGTCATGCCGTGCATTACTTGGCGACGTTGCCCGCCACGTTGAGCACATCCCAGGTGCGGGAGAAGGGCGGCGCATAGGCAAAGTCCAACATACCGAGCTGCTCGGTGGTCACCCCCATGGTGATGGCAACCGCCAGCGCGTCGATGCGGTGTACCGCCCCCTTGCGACCGAGGATCTGGCCCCCCAGCAGCCGCTTGCTGCCCGCCTCGTAGACCAGCTTGACGTGAATGTCGGACTGGCCCGGGCAGTAGTTGGTATGGCACTTGTCCTTGATCACCACGGTGCGATAGTCGATGCCCACCACCTTGGCCTCCTGCTCGGAGAGGCCGGTACGGCCCGCCTCCAGCCCCAGCACCTTGAGTGCGGCAGAGCCGAGGGTGCCCGGGAACTCCTGCTCGGCACCGGCCAGGTTCTCACCCACCATGCGCCCCAGCTTGTTGGCGATGGTGGCGAGCGGCACATAGACCTGCTGCTGCTTCACGGCGTGCCAGACGCTGGCACAGTCACCGGCCGACCAGACGTTGGCCAGCGAACTGCGCCCCTGCTGGTCCACCTTGATGGCGCCATTACCAAGCCGCTCGATGCCGGTATCGGCCAGAAACTCGGTGTTGGGTTTGACCCCGGTGCAGACCACCACGATGTCGGCCTCGTACTCGCCATGGCTGGTACGCACGCCGGTCACCCGGCCCTCCCCCAGCAGGGCTTCAACTCGCTCGCCAAGATGGAGAGAGACCCCCTGCTCGCGCAGTTCGGTCTCGATATGCTGGGTGATCTCGCCATCAAACGCGTCGGGGATGACCCGCTCCGCCAGCTCGATCAGACGCACCTCTTTACCCTGATGCACCAGCGCCTCCACCACCTCCAGCCCGATAAAGCCGGAGCCGATCACCAGGGCACGGCTGTTGGCCTTGTCCTGCACGGCGGCCTTCAGCGCCAACCCGTCGGCCATCCGGCGCAGACCGAATACCCCCTCCTGCTGCAGGCCGGGGATGGGGGGCATCACTTCGCGGGCGCCAGTGGCGATCATCAGCCGATCGTAGCGATCGGTGAAGGTATCGCCCTTGTGCTCCACTGTCAGCGTCTGCGCGGCGGCATCCAGGCCCAGCACCCGGTGGCCGGTCTTGACCTCGATCCCCTTGGCGGCGAACTGCGCCGGGGTGAACTCGGCCATGTAGCCGGGCTCCTGAAACTCGTCGCCAACGAAGTAGGGCAGACCGCAGGCACCAAAGGAGATCACCTCGGATGCCTCATACACCACTATCTCGGCCTCTTTGGCCAGCCGGCGCGCCTTGGCCGCCGCACTCATGCCGGCGGCTTCGCCACCGATGATCACGATTCTCATACTCGCTCCTTTCCATGCAACGGGGAGGGCATGCCCTCCCCGCTCTCTCTTGTTTGCTCGCCGGGGCAGGGTCAACTCCCCCGGACAGACGGATCAGATGGTGGACTCTTCGCCGTCCAGACACACCTCGTGCTCGCTGTTGAACACCGCCATGTCGGTCTCCCCCAGCAGACGGCTGGTGACCGTGCCCGCGGTGATGGAGCCGGAGACGTTCAGCGCAGTACGGCCCATGTCGATCAGCGGCTCGATGGAGATGAGCAAACCGGCCAGTGCCACCGGGAAGTCCAGCGCGGAGAGCACGATCAAGGCGGCGAAGGTGGCACCGCCACCAATGCCGGCCACCCCGAAGGAGCTGACTGTGATGATGGCGATCAGGGTCATGATGAAGCCGGGATCCATGGGGTTGACCCCCACAGTCGGGGCTATCATCACCGCCAGCATGGCCGGATAGATGCCGGCGCAGCCGTTCTGGCCGATGGTCGAACCGAACGAGGCGGCGAAGTTGGCGATCCCCTCGGGAATGCCGAGCGCCTTGGTCTGGGTCTGCACGTTCATCGGGATGGAGCCCGCACTGGTACGGGAGGTGAAGGCAAAGGCCAGCACCGGCATGATCTTCTTCAGGAAGCGAGCCGGGTTGATGCCTACCAGGCTCACCAGCAGCAGGTGCACCGCAAACATGATGGCGATGGCGCCGTAGGAAGCCATCACGAAGCTGAGCAGATTGAGGATGTCGGCATAGTTGGAGCCCGACACCACCTTGGTCATCAGCGCCAGCACGCCGTAGGGGGTGAGGCGCAGCACCAGGGTCACCATCCGCATCACGATGACGTGGGCAACCTGCATGAAGTGGCCGAAGCTCGCGAAGATCTCCGGCTTCTTGCGGGCGATACCGGTGGCCGACAAACCGATGAAGATGGAGAAGATCACCACGGCGATGGTGGAGGTCTTGCGCGCGCCCGTCATGTCGAGGAAGGGGTTGGCCGGGATGAACTCCAGCACCATCTTGGCAAAGGACATGCTCTCGACGCTGCCGAGAGTGGTCTGCAGGGCCGCGCCACGGGCGGTCTCGGCGGCGCCGGCGGTGAGCCCCTCGGCGGTCAGGCCGAACAGGTTGGACATCAGGATGCCCGCCCCGGCGGCAATCATGGTGGTGAAGATCAGCACGCCTATGGTCATGGCGCTGATCTTGCCGAGCGCGGTGCCGCCGTTGAGCTTGAGAATGGCGCCGATGATGGAGACCATGATGAGCGGCGTGATGATCATCTGCAGCAGCTTCACGTAGCCGCTGCCGACGATGTCCAGGTAGTCGCCGGTCTGTACCAGCACGTCGGAGCCGGCGCCGTAGAGCAGCTGCAGGGCGGCACCGAACAGGATGCCCAGCCCCAGCCCCGAGAAGACCCGGCGGGTGAAGCTGACGTGGGTTTGCTGCAACCGATAGAGAAACAGCAGCAACATGACCAGGATGGCCAGATTACCTATAACGCTAAGAGTCATGACGATATTCCCCAAATGATCGGGCCGGGCCCGAGGTGTACGGGCGAGTGCCCAGTGCGCACTCTCCCCTGAAACGCGCCGCATCGTGGCGGCCCGCCCCCCGGTGTGGCCGGGGTGGCGTCAACAGGCAGAAAAACGGAGGGTGGCCTGCGCCACCCTCTTGCATCACTCGGCCTTGCCTTGTTGCTTGGCCCGCATGATGTTGATGATCTCGATATCGGTATCCAGCATCCCCTGTTTGGAGAGGCGACCCAGGTTGGCGATGGTCTGATCCACATCGTCGGAGACGATGCCTTCGCTCTGGGGCACGTGCAGGTTGTTGATGGCCATCAGCGACGATTTGACCGCCGCCGAGGTGGAGGTAGAGACCTTCATGGAACAGGCGCTGCCCGCGCCGTCGCAGATGATACCGGAAACGTCGCCGATCATGTTGTTGATGCAGTGACTAATTTGCTCGAACTGGCCGCCCAGCAGCCAGGTGATGGCGGCCCCCGCCCCCATGGCGGCGGTGCTGGCGGCACAGAGGGCCGACAGCTTGTTCTGGTAGGTCTTGATGTAGATGGCCACCAGGTGGCTCATCACCAGCGCCCGGGTCAGCTGCTCGTCGCTCGCCTGGAGGAAGCGGGCGGCCGCCACCACCGGCATGGTGGCGGCAATGCCCTGGTTGCCGGAGCCCGAGTTGGACATGGCGGGCAGCATGGCGCCATCCATCCGCGCATCGGAGGCGGCGGACGACAAGCGCATGGCCAGGGTCATCAGGTCATCGGAGAGCAGCTTTCGCTCCACCTGCTCGGTGAGGATCTTGCCGATGCGCAGGCCATACCCCTGCAACCCTTCATCTGCCAGCGCCTGGTTCATGGTGGCCGCCTCGCGGATGAAGTCGATCTCGGCCAGCGGTACCTGCAGGGCGAACTCGACAATCTCGCGCAGGGTCATGGCTGGCTTGCTGGAAGGGGCGGCCTGGATCTGCACGCCGGGGGCGCTGTCCTGCGCCATCAGCACCTCGCCGTCACGCTCCATCAGGATGATGCGGGTATGATCGGTACAGATCACCACCCGGGCGCTGTGCCCCTCCACCTCTGCCAGCACCTCGGCGTAGAGCACGTCCGGCACGTCCTTCACATCCACCTTGATGGCGGGCAGCAGGGCCTTGGCGGCGTCGACCTGCTCCGGCGTGAGAGTCTTGAGCACCTCCAGCCCGGCATCCGGGTTGCCGCCGGTGATGCCGACGGCGGCCGCCACCGGCAGACCTATCATGCCGGTACCCGGCACGCCGACCCCCATGCCGTTCTTGAACAGATTCCCGCTGACCCAGACGCTGACGCGAGTCGGCACCTGCCCCAGCAGCTTGCGGCAGTTGGCCGCCGCCAGCGCCACCGACATGGGCTCGGTGCAGCCAAGGGCCGGCACCACTTCACGCTTGAGCAGGGTAATAAAGTCGGTCCATTGTGCTTTCATTGCGATGTGTCTCATGTTCACGGTGCCCGATGCGGGCTTGTCATTGTGCTGTCCGCTCCACAATGGCGGAGCGACATATAACCAGTATGGCGGGAGATGCCGGGTCGGCTGCAGCCGGTCGAGGGCCGAGCCGATGATCGGGGCCGCCTGAGTCGTTGGGCAATCCGATCAACTTTTGGTAACTCTAAAGCAATAGGACTCAAATAAATTTGAGCTGATTCGCTTTTTGCGCAGGCATTATGCCCAACTGGCGGTGAAGTGCCACAAAATGTGAACAAGCGCACGGCAGGTCGCTGCCGACCTGGTTCAGCCGGCAGCGGGAGGCGTCAGAGCCCGTAACGGGTCAACAGGGATTGATATTCGGGGGTCTGCTTGAAGGCCTTGAGGGCGAGGGAGAACTGATAAGCCAGCCGTTCGTTGCCAGGCCTGTGGGTAAAGGCGAGAAAATTACGGTTGCTCTCGCTCACCAGTTTTTCGCTGTGACCGACCTGATCCTGCAGCCCCTGCCCCTTGAGCAGGTAACGGCCCACCATCTGGTTCATCACGACCCCATCGAGCCGCCCCGCCATCATCAGGTGCAACTGCTTGATCATGTTGCTCTCCCCGGTCATGGCCACCCGGGTAAACAGGGCCGAGGTGAGGAACTCCTCGCCATAGGCGTAGTCGGCCTGGGTACCGATACGCAGCCCTTTGAGGCTGGCCAGCCCCTGGAAGTCGACGGGTCTGGCGAACGGGAAGAAGAGCACTTCTCCACTCTGGGAGAGGGGTTCATCCGGATAGTGCAACCACTCCAGCCGGCGCTCTTCGAAGAAGGCATCGACGATGGCATCACCGCGCTGGAACCTCGCCTCCTGCAGCACCCGCTTCCAGGGCAGTACCTTGACCGTGGTCCGGTAACCCATCCGCTTGAGCACGGTGCGGGCCAGCTCCAGATCGGCACCGCCCAGGCTGCCGTCATCGAGCCGCATCACATAGGGCGGCCACAGCTCGGTCAGCAGGGTCAGGGTCGGTGGCTCGCTCGCCTGTGCCGCCCACCCCCACCAGAGGCAAAGCAGGATCCATCCTTTACGCCACACCATGCAGTGATCTCCTCTGTGTATTGGCTGAGGATATACCAAAAAGTGAGTAATAAAAAAGGAGGCCGGAGCCTCCTTTTTTGCTTTCCTCTCCGGCGCTTACAGCGCTTTCAGGATAGCCTCGACGCTGGCCTTGGCATCGCCAAACAGCATCTGGGTGTTCTCCTTGAAGAACAGCGGGTTCTGCACACCGGCATAGCCAGTGTTCATGGAGCGCTTGAAGCCGATGACGTTCTGCGCCTTCCACACTTCCAGCACCGGCATGCCGGCGATGGGGCTGCCCGGATCTTCCATGGCGGCCGGGTTGACGGTGTCGTTGGCACCGATCACCAGCACGGTATCGGTATCGCTGAAGTCTTCGTTGATCTCGTCCATTTCCAGCACGATGTCATACGGGACTTTCGCTTCCGCCAGCAGCACGTTCATGTGGCCTGGCAGACGACCGGCCACCGGGTGGATACCGAAGCGCACCTTGACGCCGCGATCACGCAGCTTCTGGGTGATCTCGGCCACCGGATACTGGGCCTGTGCCACCGCCATGCCGTAGCCCGGGGTGATGATGACGGAGCTGGAGTTCTTCAGCAGGTCAGCCACGTCTTCAGCGCTGGTTTCGCGGTATTCGCCCATCTCCTGGTCGGCCGTGGAGGCCACGCCGTCGGAGCCGAAGCCACCGGCGATCACCGAGATGAAGGAGCGGTTCATCGCCTTGCACATGATGTAAGAGAGGATCGCACCGGAGGAACCCACCAGCGCACCCACCACGATCAGCAGGTCATTGGAGAGCATGAAGCCCGCCGCCGCCGCCGCCCAACCGGAGTAGGAGTTCAGCATGGAGACCACTACCGGCATGTCGGCGCCACCGATGGAGGCCACCAGGTGCCAGCCGAAGGCGAAGGCGATCAGGGTCATCACCAGCAAGGCGAAGGTAGAACCGCCCGCGTTGACGAAGTAGACCATCAGCGCCAGCGAAGCGACCACGGCCAGCAGGTTCAGCTTGTGGCGGTGCGGCAGCATCAGCGGCTTGGAGGAGATGAGGCCACGCAGCTTGCCGAACGCCACCACGGAACCGGTGAAGGTCACCGCACCGATGAAGACGCCGAGGAAGATCTCGACCAGGTGGATGTTCAGCATGGCGCCGGAGAGGTGCTCGACCTGGGCGACGCTGGCCGCCTGCTCGAACGCCGCACGGGCGGCAGCCAGGGTGGCATCCAGGTTCGAGCCAACAGACACGACCACTTCAGCAGGTGCGGAGGGGTGCAGGTCGATGAAGCTGTTGAAGCCCACCAGCACGGCCGCCATACCGACGAAGCTGTGCAGTACGGCCACCAGCTCGGGCATCTCGGTCATCTCGACCTTGAGCGCCAGACGCACGCCGATGGCACCACCGATCACCATGGCCAGAATGATCCAGTGCACGCCACTGGTTTCCGGGTTGAACACGGTCGCGAGCAGGGCGATGGCCATCCCCGCGATACCGAACAGGTTGCCATGCTTGGCCGTCTCTTGCTTCGACAGTCCCGCGAGACTGAGGATGAAGAGCACGGCGGCAACGATATAGGATGCTGTTACCAGTCCTTGAGACACGTTAAACCCCCTTAATCCTTACGGAACATCTTCAGCATGCGCTGAGTGACGGTGAAGCCACCGAAGATGTTGATACTGGCAATCAGCACGGCGACGAAGGCCAATGCGGTGACCAGGGTCGACCCTTGCCCAATCTGCAGCAGGGCACCGACCACGATAATGCCGGAGATGGCATTGGTGACCGACATCAGCGGCGTGTGCAGGGCGTGAGAGACGTTCCACACCACGTAGTAACCGACCACGCAGGCCAGGATGAATACGGTGAAGTGGGAGAGGAACGCCGCAGGCGCCACGGCAGCAACCCAACCGAAGGCAGCGATGCCGAGGGCACCGAACACGAACTTCTTGTTGGAGGGCTTGGCCGCTTCCTTCTTGGCGGCCGGTTTGGCGGCAGCCGGTTTTTGCGGGGCGGCAGAGACCGAGATGGCGGGCGGCGGGAAGGTCACTTCACCGGCCTGGATCACCGTCATGTTGCGCTGCACCACGTCTTCGAAGTTGATGGCAACGTTGCCGTCCTTCTCCTTGCACATCAGCTTCATCAGGTTGACCAGGTTGGTACCGTAGAGCTGGGAGGATTGGGCAGGCAGGCGGCCCGGCAGATCGGTGTAACCGATCACCTTGACGCCGTTGCCGGTGACATGCAGTTCACCTGGTACCGTGTATTCGCAGTTGCCGCCAGCCTGGGCAGCCATGTCCACGATCACCGAGCCCGGCTTCATGCTGTCCACCATCTCTTTGGTGATCAGCTTGGGTGCCGGCTTGCCCGGGATCAGGGCGGTAGTGATGATGATGTCCACTTCCTTGGCTTGCTGGGCAAACAGCGCCATCTCGGCCGCGATGAACTCTTCGCTCATCACCTTGGCGTAACCGTCGGAGGAGGAGCCATCCTCGCCACCGAAGTCCAGCTTGAGGAACTCGCCACCCATGGACTCGATCTGCTCGGCCACTTCCAGACGGGTATCGAACGCCCGCACGATGGCACCGAGGGAACCGGCAGTACCGATGGCGGCCAGACCGGCGACGCCGGCACCGATCACCAGTACCTTGGCGGGCGGCACCTTGCCGGCTGCGGTGATTTGGCCGGTGAAGAAGCGACCAAACTGGTGCGCGGCCTCAACCACGGCGCGATAGCCACCGATGTTGGCCATGGAGGAGAGGGCATCGAGGGACTGGGCACGGGAGATCCGCGGCACCATGTCCATCGCCATCACATTGATGTTGCGCGCGGACAGCTTCTTGACCAGCTCAGGGTTCTGGGCAGGCCAGATGAAGCTCACCAGGGTGGCACCATCTTTAATTTGTGCGATCTCGGCATCGGTCGGCGCATTGACCTTGAAGATGAGGTCGGCTTGCCAGACGCTCGGCACCACACTGGCACCGGCAGCCTCGAAGGCGGCATCATCGAAGCTGGCCAGCAGGCCGGCACCGGCCTCGATGGCGACCTCGAAGCCGAGCTTTTTCAGCTGCTCAACGGTGGCCGGGGTCGCTGCGACCCGGGTCTCACCGGCGAGACTCTCTCTCGGTATTCCAATCTGCATGACTATTCCCTGATGGTTAATAAACAATCGCTGCCCAGTGTCGCATTTCTGGCGAAACAAGACATGACCAAAGTGCAGGTCACGGGCCCTTTGTTATGAAAATCAGTAGGCTTTACCTCAACCTCCTGTCATGGCCAGGCCCCCGCTTTTCAGGCGCGAAGGTGATTAGTATCAAATTTTGGAGTTTTATTACAACCGCAGTCCCGGCGGGGCGCGTACAGAATTCAGCCCATCCCGGACCATGATTTAAAAAAACAAACCAAATTAGCGACTTATACCAGTAAAAAGCGCTGGAAAAAGTGATCCAACCAGTCAAAAAAAATGTTTTACCGGCCCTCTATCTTAGCGCTTTTTGTTCTTACGAAATCCGCACGGATCACAGATATCGGGCCGAAAACGAAAAAAGTAACTGTTTTGTAACAGACAAGGGGCCGGCTACCCGCCAAATGAGCGGATCCGGCCCCTGCTATTTAATCGTTTCGATGGTGACGGGCCAGTGCGCCCCGCTTACCAGGCCGCCTCATAAATATGCTGACTCTGCACCAGGTCGATATCGCCGTGCTCGCCGATGGCGGTCATGCCGTGTTCTGCCAGCTTGCCGAGCAGGGTATCAATTCCTGCGTCCGCCACGCCGTAATCCCGCAGCCGGGTCTTGACCCCCATCCGCTCGAAGAAGTCGCGGGTGGCGGCGATGGCGCCATCGATGCGCTCCGCTTCACTGCCGCTGCGCAGATCCCACACTCGCTCGGCGTATTGCAGCAGTTTGGCGTGTTTCTGCTGGCGCTTGGCCTGCAGCAGGGCCGGCAGCACCACTGCCAGGGTCTGGGCGTGGTCGAGGCCGTGCAAGGCGGTGATCTCGTGGCCCAGCATGTGGGTCGCCCAGTCCTGCGGTACACCGGCCCCGATCAGGCCGTTCAGCGCCAGGGTGGCGCTCCACATGATGTTGGCGCGCACCTCGTAGTTTTCCGGTTCCACCAGCGCCTTGGGGCCCTCTTCCAGCAGGGTCAGCAGCAAACCTTCGGCGAAGCGATCCTGCACCTTGGCGTTGACCGGATAGGTGAGGTACTGCTCCAGAATGTGGATGAAGGCATCCACCACCCCGTTGGCCACCTGACGGGCCGGTAGGGTGTAGGTCAGCACCGGATCGAGCACGGCGAAGCGCGGCATCACGAACGGCGAGAAGAAGTGCACCTTGTCGCCGCTGCTGCGACGGGTCACCACGGCGCCCATGTTCATCTCGGAACCGGTGGCCGGCAGGGTCAGCACGGCGCCAAGCGGGATGGCGGAGCGCACTTCGTTGCCCACGGTCTCGAGGATGTGCCAGGGATCCCGGGCCGGATCATAGTGAGCGGCCGCGGCGATGAACTTGGTGCCGTCGAGCACGGAGCCGCCGCCGACGGCCAGCAGGAAGTCGACCCGTTCGGCGCGGGCCAGCTCGACCGCTCCCATCAGGGTTTCATAGGTGGGGTTGGGCTCGATGCCACCGAATTCAAACAGGGTCATGCCGGCCAGCTCGCTGCGGATCTGGGCCAGCAGGCCGCTGCGTACCACGCTGCCGCCACCGTAGGTGATGAGGATGCGGGCATCGCGCGGCAGCTGTTCACGCAGCTGGGCGACCTGGCCCTTGCCGAACAGGATCTTGGTCGGGGTATGCAGGGTAAAGTTGTTCATCGACATTGCCTTTGTGAGTATCTGGCGGCCTGGCCGCAAAAATGTGATTGCATTTTTCTCCAGACAACCAATACCATCAAGGCAACATCCTGCTTTATTTTTGCCTATTCCTACAAAGCAGCCAAAACAGAACCCAAGAGCATCCCATGCAGACCCGCTACACCGATCTCGCAGCCAAGCTGGCTCGTCACGTCACTGCCCCCGGCATCACTCCCTCGCCAGTGGATCAGGTGAGCCTCATCTACACCACCGAATACCACGGCCGCACCCCTGTGCTCTATCAGCCGCGGATGATAGTGATCCTGCAGGGGCACAAGGTGGGCTATCTGGCGGACCAGGTGTTTCGCTACGACCCCAACCACTACCTGCTGATGACCCTGCCGCTGCCCTGCGAGTGCGAGTGCTTCGCCTCCCCCGAGCAACCCCTCATCGGCTTCTCCCTCGAGATCAACCTGGTCACCCTGCAGGAGTTGCTGCTGGAGCTGGGGGATGCCCTGCCCGCCCCCACCCAGCAAAAGAGCGGCGTCCACTCGGTGCCCCTGTCGGAGGCCATGTTCTGCGCCGCCGAGCGGCTGATCGATCTGATGGACAAGCCCCACCACGCCCGGGTGCTGGGGCCGCAGACGGTGCGGGAGATGCTGTTCTACGCCCTGCACGAAGGGGGAGGCCCGGCGTTGCAGGCACTCGCCAATCGCCACAACCATGTGGGCCAGATTGCCCGGGTGCTGCGTATGATAGAGTCGCGTTACGCCGACAACCTGACCATGGAGGAGCTGGCGCGGGAGGTGAACATGAGCGTCTCAGCCTTCCACCACCACTTCAAGGCGGTCACCGCCACCTCGCCGCTGCAGTACATCAAGTCGTTTCGCCTCCACAAGGCGCGGATGATGATGCTGCACGACGGCATCAAGGCGGGCACCGCGGCGACCAGGGTCGGCTACGAGAGCAACTCCCAGTTCAGCCGGGAGTACAAGCGCTTCTTCGGCAGCACGCCGATGGATCAGGCCTCCCGCTTCCGGGAAGGCCAGTTGCGCATCATAGAGGGATAACCAGAGAGGAATTGTTCATGCGTGCACTGCTTTGCCTGCTCACCGCCTGCCTGCTGACGGCCTGTACCGGCCTCGCCGACGGCATCCGCCCCGTTACCGGCTTCCAACTCGACCGCTACCTCGGCACCTGGTACGAGATCGCCCGCCTCGACCACGGTTTCGAGCGCGGACTGGAGCAGGTGAGCGCCACCTACAGCCTGCGGGACGACGGCGGGGTCAAGGTGCTCAACCGCGGCAAGCAGAGCGATGGCAGCTGGCGTGAAGCCGAGGGCAAGGCCTACTTCGTCGACAAACCGGACGAGGCACGGCTCAAGGTGAGCTTCTTCGGCCCCTTCTACGGCGGCTACAACGTCATCGAGCTGGATCCCGATTACCAGCTCTCGCTGGTGACCAGCTACAACCACGACTACCTCTGGATCCTCGCCCGCTCACCCAATCCGCCCAAGGCCAACGTGGATGCGCTGGTCGCCAAGGCGGCATCGCTGGGCTTTGCCACCGATCAGCTGATCTGGGTCAAGCAGACCCCCTGAGCCTGTCGCAAAACAAGAAAGGGCAGCCCGCAGGCTGCCCTTTTTCATGGACGTTCGCCTGATGATCAGAGCCGGAAGCGACCGATCTCCTGCTCCAGTCGCTCGGTCAGCCCCTTCAGCTCGGCCGCCTGCGCCGCCTCCTGATTGGCCTGCTCGGCCAGCTCCTGGGAGACGTGGCGGATATTCTCGGTGTTGCGGCTGATCTCGCTGGTGACCGAGGTCTGCTCTTCGGCCGCCGCTGCAATCTGGGTCGCCATGTCGCTGATGGCGCCGATCGCCTCGTTGATCTGCCCCAGGCTCAGGTTGGCGGACTCAGCGTCCTCCACGCTGGTACCCGCCAGCTGGCGACTGGTCTCCATGCCGCTCACCGCCCGACGGGTGGTCTGCTGCAGGGTCTCGATCATCTGCTGGATCTCGTCGGTGGAGTCGTGGGTACGGCGCGACAGCACCCGCACCTCGTCCGCCACCACCGCGAAACCGCGGCCCTGCTCGCCGGCCCGGGCTGCCTCAATGGCGGCGTTGAGCGCCAGCAGGTTGGTCTGCTCGGCGATACCGCTGATGGTGGCCAGAATGCCGCTGATCTTCTGGGCGTGGGCATCCAGCTCCACGATGATCTGGCTGGCGTCCGCCACTTCGTCCGCGAGCCCGGTGATGCTGCGCTGGCTCTGGCCGACCTGCGACTGACCGGCGACCGCCAGCTTGACCGCATCGCCCGAGGTGGTGGCGGCAAACTCGGCGTTGCCGGCGATCTCCTGGGTGGCGGAGGCCATCTCGGTCACCGCGGTCGCCACCATCACGATCTCGTCCTGCTGCTGGCGTACCCGCTGGCTGCGGGACTGGGCCCCGGCTGCCTGGGCGCGGGACTGGGCCGCCAGCTCGACGGTGACGTCCCGCAGCCGGCTGACGATGCCGTGCAGCCGCGCCACGAACTGATTGAAGCTCTCCGCCAGCTGACCCACCTCATCCTTGCTGCGGGTGTTGATGTGCACCGTGAGGTCCCCCTCGCCGTGGGCGATGTCGTGCAATGCGCCGGCCACCCGGCCCAGATCGGCAAACAGATACTTGAACATGGCGGTGAGCAGGGCACTGAACATCAGCATCAGCACCAGGGTCAGCCCCACCAGTTGCCACAGCAGGGAGGCGAGCGGCGCCTCCAGCACGTCGCGATACATCACCATGGCCAGCAGCCAGTCGGTGCCCGCCACCGGCTGCACCGCCAGCAGCACATCACGCCCGTCCAGGGTGGCGGCGTGCAGCTCGTTGTTCTCACGGCCCCACTGCTGGAAGGTGGCCGCCGACAGGTCAGGGGAGAGCTCCGCTATCTGCTTGAGCGCCAGCTCCTTGTTGGGATGGCCGACGATGAGACCGCTGCTGTCGAGCAGCATGGCGTACCCCTCGCCCTGCACCTGCATCGCCAGCACCTCGTCGATCAGCTTGTCGAGCGCCAGGTTGGCCCCCACGGCGCCGACCAGCTCACCCTGATGCAGCACCGGCTCGGAGAGGGTTACTACCAGCTTCTGCATGGTGACGCTGACATAGGGGGCAGTGACGATGAGCTGCCCCGCCTTCACCGCATCCTGATACCAGGGGCGCTCGCGCGGGTCATAGTTGCCGGTGTTGAGGGAGGGATCCTGGCGGGTCATCACCCCCTGGGTCGAGCCAAAGTAGGTGAGGCCGAAGCCGCCCGAGGTGTAGGCCTGCTTCAGGTGCGGCACCAACTCGGCCTGCGGATTGTCGGCGATCAGGTTCACCAGCGCGTGCACCGTGTTCTTGCGATCCGCCATCCAGTCGCCGATGGCGACCGAGTAGGCGTGACCATAGTTGACCGCCTCACTCTGGATGGCGCTCATGGTGCGGGATTTGAGGGTGTGAAAGGCAACGATGCCGAGCAGTGAGGCCATCAGCAGCACCACCCCCAGACTGGTGGCCAGCAGCTTGCCGCGCAACGAAAGTGTCATGACTACGGATCCTTGTTGTTGTGACGGGCCAGGGAGAGACCCTTATTTAATCAAGGCTATCGGCCACATGCTGAACAGACTTTAGTGAATCCCAGTATTTTTACATCTATCAACAACAGAACCCGCTACTCGTCATTACTGGATCGCTATTCCATGCTGCTGACCATCGCAACAACAAAGCAGCAGGCCGCCCTTAGGCGGCCTGTCACTTACTCCTGATATGCACCGGCGGAGTAGGTCAACTCATAGCTGTGGCTGTAGATCTCGATGATGTTGCCGAAGGGGTCTTCCATGTAGACCATGCGGTAGGGCTTCTCGCCCGGATAGTATTCGCGCACCGGCATCCGCTGCTTGCCGCCCGCCGCGACGATGCGCGCCGCCAGCCCCTCGACATCCGGATCCTGCACGCTGAAGTGGAACACCCCGGTCTTCCAGAATTCGAAGTTGTTGTCGCGCTGCTCGCTGTTGGGGAACTCGAACAGCTCGATGCCGATCTTGTCGCCGGTGGAGAGGTGAGCGATGCGGAAGGAGCCCCAGCCCGGGCCAAACACGTCGTTGCACATCACGCCGATGGCGGAGTCATCCTCGCTGATGGTGGTCGCCGGCATGATGAGATACCAGCCCATCACCTTGGTATAGAACTCGACTGCCTTGTCGAGGTCAGTCACCGTGATGCCGATGTGGGAGAAGTTGCGCGGGTAAGTCATAAGTCACCTTGAAATTGTGTGTGGGAAACAGGTGACATGATAGGAAGAAGAGACATAATGAAAAATAAGGCCAAACTAATGAAATGCATAAATTAAATTTATGGTTAATCCACTCTGGCTCCACACTCTGGTGGTGGTGCATGAAACCGGCAGTTTTACCCGTGCCGCCGATCGGCTGGATCTCACTCAGGCCGCCGTCAGTCAGCATATCTCGCGCCTCGAGGCCGAATTCGGCCCCCTGCTGCTGCGCAAGCCTCGTCTGCTGGAGCTCACCCCGCGCGGGCTGGTGCTGCTCGACTTTGCCCGCCAGCAGGAGCAGGCCGCCGAACAGCTGCGAGCCCGTCTCTCTGACGACGATCCTCACCGCGGCGCCATCACCCTCAGCACCCCCGGCAGCATTGGCCTGCTGCTCTATCCCCTGCTGCTCGACCAGCAACAGGAGCACCCCGGACTCACCATCCAGCACCGCTTTGCCCCCACCCCCGACATAGTGCAGGCGGTGCTGGCAGGGCGCAGCGATCTAGGACTGGTGGATCAACCGCCGGAGCACCCCAGCATCGCCGCCGAGCCCTTCGCCCGCGAGCCCCTCTGTCTGGTGGTGCCCAACGATGGCGAGGAGCAGAGCTGGCAGCACCTCTGCCAGCTCGGCTTTATCGATCACCCGGATGGCCGCAGCATGGCACAACGCCTGCTGGGACGGCGCTACCCCGGCCGGCGCTTCGACGAGATCCCGCTGCGCGGCTTTACCAACCAGATCGGCCTGATCCTGGAGCCGGTCGCCCGTGGCCTTGGCTTTACCGTGCTGCCCCGCTTCGCCGTCACCGCCTTTGCCCAACAGGAGAAGATCCGGGTGCTCCAGAGCCGGATCGAGGTGATCGACACCCTCTGGCTGATCTACCGCGCCGAGTGGCCGCTCCCAGCCCGCCACCAGCGGCTGGTGGAAACCCTGAAGAGTAAAATTGCGAGTAGCTAATAGCGCAGCAAATATCACCCTGTATTACATAGCTATAATGCAGGGTGATACTGATAATAAACTGGTTTATTTTTGTTCACTCTTTTCGGTTAAGGCTTTCAGCTTTCTAATCATATTAGCCCCAATGCCATTTCTATATACGCGGCCATCTGAGACTGGCAGTGTATTTTCACCATTTTGCAACATCAACTTGTACCTAATCCCAAATGCTAACTGCCTTGTTTCTGTAAGCAACTCAATCAAGGTCGCACTGCTTAAGCCGTGCTTGGGATGGGTTTCCCTTCCCACATAAACTGATTTATCTGCATGTGCCAACACAAGATTCCTGTAATCCTCTATGTTGATAGACTCCTTGATTTCCCTTATCACGTCCCTATGTATATTGAGTTCATCATCCAATAAATGCGCATAGGAATTAACCAAGTTACATAAACTGAAATATTCATATTTGATTTTTTTATATTTATAGCATTGGCCATCATATAGTACGCGAGCTATTGACATCAAAATGTCATCATGCAAAGAACGCTGAATTATTTGGATTCCTTGTGGGGATAGTTTATTAAGAACGTTTATTGTTTCATCACTACCATAAAGTTCATCATAAAAATGAACCAGTGTTTTCACTCTATCCAATTCAATAATAAACCTGTCCAAATCAGTCATGCTAAATTAATCTCATCTGGTTTCAATTCCAAACGACAATACAAGCGATGCTTTTAAGAAACAAGTAAACGGATATCACAAGTAAATAGTAAAAGGCCGCCTCTAGGGCGGCCTTTTACTATTCAGTGACGGTACTACTTAACCCGGGCGATGGCGTTATTGAGCCGCATATTGGTCGCATCCAGCCCGGGGGTCTGACCATGGAAGTCGAACTCCAGCCTGACGCCGGGGCGGAACAGCAGGCAGTGGGTGGAGCCGCCGAAGTGGAACATGCCGAGCGGATCCCCCTTCTGCACCCGATCCCCCGCCTGCACCGTGATCTCGCAGCTCGACACCTCGGCCATCCCCACCGGCACCACGCACATCAGACCGATTCTGGGGTTGTCGGCCTCGATGAAGATGAGTGCCCGGGTCGCCACCGAGGTGAGGAACGGCTGGGAATTGTTGGGGGCGCTGGGATCCGCCCCCTGCGGGTCGGCAAAGCCTTCGAACTGGTTTTCCAGATAGTAGGTGCCGTTGACGATGCGCACCTTGCGGATGGTGCCGCTCACCGGGCTGTGCCAGCGGTGGTAACTGAGCGCACTGAGGAAGGCCTGGTAGACGGTGCCGCCTTCGAAACGGGGCGCCAGATCGTCAAAATCGAGCATGTTGTCCAGCGAATAGGGCTGCCCCTTGAGCCAGAACTGATCGCTGCGGCTCACCTCCTTGCGTACCTGCAGTGGCGCCGACTCGCAGGCGTTGACGATGACACTGTCATCCGTCGGCGCAGATACCGGCCGCACCCCGGCCCGAAAACGGCGGGTGAAGAAGTCGTCCCAGCAGCTGAACCCGTGGTATTCGGCCGCCGGCTCGCACTCGAAGATCTGCTCGAAGCTGCCCGGCGTGGGGTTGGGCCCCTCCCCGACCGCCTCGTTCGCCACCTTGACCATCTCGGCCTTGGCCACCTTGCCGAGCCAGGGCACCACCAGGGTCTCCTGATCCAGCCGGCTGACCGGTTCATTCAACACATAGCGAGACGCCGGGCTTTGCAGGAACCGGGCCCAGTAGTCGAGGATCTTCTTGAACTGCTGGTTGATCAGGGCGTTGGCAAAGAAGTGATAGCCGGACTGGGTGGCCATGGGCCAGTCGAGCAGGGCATTGATGGGAAAGCCGATGAGACCTGATGGCTCGTGGCTGGGGATGTCCTGATACGCCTCGGGCGCCGTGGTCATGATGCCGTTGAGCAGCCCCAGGAACTCCTCGAACGAGCGTACCTCCGGCTGACCGAGCGGGGTCAGGTGCTTGTGGCGCCAGGCTTCCTTGAACATGGCTTCGGCCTGGGTATGCAGCGCAGGGTCGGCATGGACCAGATCCCGCAGCTCGGCGATGGGTGGCACCAGCGCCCGCGGCTGCTGGGTCACGTAGTGCTTGATCCGCCGGATCCAGCGCTCGATATGGGCGCCATCACGGGGGATCCAGCCACCGGGACGGGACTTGTTCAATCGGGTTTCCACTGCCTTGTTCATGGTTCGCTCTCCTCAGCTGATGTTCACGCCCACAATCCACGGCTTGAGCATTGAGTGCCGGCCTGCCAACGGCATGCCAGGGTACCGACCCTGTTATGTAGCACAGGGAGCGCAGCGGGACGATTGCCAGAAACGACAGGGCAAACCGGCGCAACAACGACTAGCGGTCGGGACGAACGAGTACAACGGGAGGGAACGCCCTGCTACAGCAGGCGGGACAAGGGACGGTGGGAAAAAACGGGAGGCCCGGAAAAGCGAAAAGCCAGCTCAATGAGCTGGCTTCTCTAAAAAATGGCAGGGGCGGCAGGACTCGAACCCGCAACCATCGGTTTTGGAGACCGCTGTTCTACCAATTGGAACTACGCCCCTGCAACAAACGAGGCGAATTATACAAAGCCGGGATCAAAGGTAAAGGCTTTTTTCTCACTTTCGGTGCGATTGCACAAAGGACGAGCAGATCTGGTTACTTTTTGCAGCCAAAGGGGGTAACTCGCTGTATTTACAGCCTTGTTTGGGTAGGAAAGCAGCGGCAATGGGGGTAGGGTGAAGAGGTGGCCAGGCAATGAGGAGGCTGCTCATGCTCAATTATCGGTTACTTCAACAACTTGCACCGCTCAACTTCCGGGATGAGAGCAAAACCGAGGGCCTGCCGGACTATCTGGCACGGGTCGCCCCGCTGGTGCCCTTCATTCCCGACAATGTGCTCTCCCAGTGGATTTACCGCCATTGGCGCGGTTTTGAATCCAACTGGAGCTTTATCGATCTCGCCCACCACCAGTTCGAGTGTGAAAGCTGGCCCACCGCCAGGATCATCGAGCAGACCGGCTCCCGCCATATGGAGGTGGTCGAACGCTGGGGCGAGATGCTGAGACACAACCGTTACGTCCGTCGATCCTGGCTCGGGGAGTACATGCTGAGCCAGGGTACCTGGTCCGAACCCATCATAGTGCTGGCATCGGCAGCAGGCAGCAGCTACCCGGACGGTCACCCGCTGCCACAACCCTATTGTCTGCTGGAGGGGCACCACAGACTCGCCTATCTGCGCAGCATGGCCGAAGATGCGCAGCCCTTGCAGGCCGAACACCAGGTGTGGGTTTGCCGGCCAGTTCACGACAGTTAAACGTTTTTCAGTGCAAATCTTGCCTTTGAAATAAATTTTTGACAATTCAAAATGCGACTCTATAATCTGTCCGGTTTGAAAAAAGGTCAGGACAGGACGATGCAGTTTTTGCTGAAAAAAACAGCCTTGCAGACGGGTGGAGCGCACCAGAGCGGCCCCGTTGTTTCCGGTTCCCGACCCACAGATCCCCAATTGTTTTTAAAAAAAGCCCCTGTTTCAGGGGCTTTTTTTTGTGCCCGAAAAACCTTCATTGATGTCAAAGGGAATGCAGACGATGACCAATCCACTCTATAAGAAACATGTCATCTCCATTTCGGACCTGACCCGGCCCGACATGGAACTGGTGGTCGCAACCGCACAGCGGTTGAAGACCGAGCCCGACACCCGCTTGCTGAAAGACAAGCTGGTTGCCAGCTGCTTCTTCGAAGCTTCCACCCGTACCCGCCTGTCGTTCGAGACCGCGGTCCAGCGCCTGGGCGGCAACATCATCGGCTTCGCCGACGGTGGCAACACCAGCGCCAAGAAGGGCGAGACCCTGGCCGACTCCATCAAGATCATCGGCTCCTACACCGATGCGGTAGTGATGCGTCACCCGAAAGAGGGCGCCGCCCGCCTCGCTTCCGAATTCTCCCGGGTACCGGTCATCAACGGCGGTGACGGTTCCAACCAGCATCCGACCCAGACCCTGCTCGACCTCTTCTCCATCCACGAGACGCAGGGCAAGCTGGACGGCCTCAATGTCGCCTTCGTCGGTGACCTCAAGTACGGCCGCACCGTGCACTCGCTGGCCCAGGCCCTCAGCCTGTTCAACTGCCGCTTCTTCTTCATCTCGCCGGAAGCGCTGGCGATGCCGGACTACATCTGCGAGGAGCTGGAAGAGAAGGGCATCCAGTTCAGCGTGCACGAGACCATGGAAGAGGTGATGCCGGAGCTCGACATCCTCTACATGACCCGGGTCCAGAAAGAGCGCTTCGACGAGACCGAATACAAGCACATGGCCGCCAAGTTCGTGCTGGAAGTGGCCACCCTGGAAGGCGCCAAGCCCACCATGAAGATCCTGCACCCCCTGCCCCGCGTCGACGAGATCGACGTCGCGGTCGACAAGACGCCCCACGCCTACTACTTCCAGCAGGCGGAGAACGGGGTTTATGCACGCCAGGCGCTGCTGGCTCTGGTACTGAACGAAACCGTCTAAGGGAAAGGGGTATATCATGTCCGAGAAGAACCAACTGCAAGTCGAAGCCATCCGTCACGGCTCCGTCATCGACCACGTCCCCGCCGGCCAGGGCATCAAGATCCTCAAGCTGTTCCAGCTGATCGAGACCCAGGAGCGCATCACCGTCGGTTTCAACCTGAAATCCGGCGCGCTGGGCAAGAAGGATCTCATCAAGATCGAGAACACCCGCCTGACCGAGCAGCAGGCCAACCAGCTGGCACTGTTCGCCCCCAAGGCGACCGTCAACATCATCGAAGACTTCGCCGTGGTGAAGAAACACCAGCTGGAGCTGCCGGAGTTCATCGCCGGGGTGTTCCACTGCCCCAACTCCAACTGCATCTCCCACAACGAGCCGGTGGACAGCTACTTCCGGGTGCGGGAGGTGAAAGGCGTGGTGCGGATGAAGTGCAAGTACTGCGAGAAGTCCTTCACCCAGGACATCGTCAGCGAACGCTACTGATAGCCAGACTCAAAAGATATCCAGGTGGGCCCCAAGGGGCCCATTTTTGACCCCTGTCACATCACCAAATAACCAGTTGGTTATAATTTGCCATCCAAACAGAGCTATTCCCGCTCATTTCCTGCCAGTGCATTGATTGCCAGTATTTTTTGCTGATATTCAGCGAATGCGGCAGATATCGAGCGTTTACCGTCGGTCATCATCAAAGGAATTCGCCGTGGTCAAAACCCTCAGTCGTCCCGTGGAACAAGAGCCCGATCTGGCCCAGCTGGATGCCTGTCGCCAGATCATCGGCCAGCATTGCTACAGCACCCAGGAGGAGATCCGGCGCGAGCTGTCGGAGCGCGGTTTCGCCGACATCAGCCAGTCCACCATCTCCCGTCTGCTGCGCCGGCTCGGCGTGGCCAAGGCCCAGAACGCCAACGGCAAGAAGGTCTACACCCTGGTGGACGAGCAGCTGGAGCCCGCCGGCAGTACCCGCTCAATCCACGACATGGTGCGCGAAGTGGTGCACAACCAGCAGATGGTGCTGATCCACACCACCCCGGGTGCCGCCACCGTGGTGGCCCGCCTGCTGGATCGCAACGCCAATCCCGAGATCATGGGCGCCGTCGCCGGCAACGACGTGGTGCTGGTTGCCCCGCGCCACATCAGCCGTACCCGTCAGGCCCACGCTGCCGTGGTGCGCACCCTGGCCCAAGCCCGCTAAGCCCTCTCCCATGAAGAGATCGAGGCGACCAGAAGGTCGCCTTTTTGTTGCAGCTGATCTTCGCCAAGGCAGTTCATCCTCATCCGTTCTCCCCTCCCCACGACTTGAGTCGTCATGAGTCAGCCATAAAAAACGGGAGCCAGTGGCTCCCGTTTTCAGCTTTCTCTTCGTGGTGGATCAGAGCACTGCACCCAGGCTCAGGCAGACCACGATCAGCACGGTCAGCAGGCCGAGCAGCGGGGCCACCCATTTCAGCCAGCGTACATAAGGCACCTTGGCAATCGCCAGACCCCCCATGACCACGGCGGAGGTCGGGGTCACCAGGTTCACCAGGCCGGAGGCGGACTGATAGGCGGTGACCACCAGCTCGCGGCCCACATTGGCGAAGTCGGCCAGCGGCGCCATGATCGGCATGGTCAGCACGGCTAGGCCGGAGGAGGACGGCACCAGGAAGGAGAGCACCACTTCCAGCACGAACATCACGTTGATGAACACCACGGTGGAGAGGCCGGTCACGATCCCTTCTGCGCTGTGCAGTATGGTGTGAGTGATCATGCCGTTGTCCATCACCACCACGATACCGCGGGCGATACCGATGATGAGGGCGACGCCGAGCAGGTCACGAGCACCGTCGATGAAGTTGGAGGTCAGTTCCTCTTCGCTCATGCGGGAGATGACACCGACTATGATGGCAGCGGCCAGGAACACACCGGAGATCTGCGCCATCCACCAGCCCAGCACGGCCACCCCGTAGATCATCACGGCGAAGGCGGCGACGAAGATACCCAGCACGATTTTACGGGTCAGGGTGAACTCCAGCATCTGGTCGCTCTTGTTGCCGAGGAAGTGGGCGCGGTTCTCTTCCCACTTGTCAGCCACCAGGGATTTGCTCGGGTCGTTGCGCACCATCTTGGCGTAACGCATCACATAGGCCACGCACAGCAGCCAGCCGGCAACCAGCATGGCGACGCGCAACCAGATGCCGTCGGTGAAGGAGATACCGGCCGCGTTGGCGGCAATCACGGTGGCGAACGGGTTGATGGTGGAACCCAGGGTACCGATACCGGCCCCCAGCAACACGGTTGCGGCAGCCACGACCGGGTCGAAGCGAGCGGCCATCATCACCGGCACCAGCAGGGTGTAGAACGGCAGCGACTCTTCGGCCATGCCGTAGATGGTGCCGCCCGCGGCGAACAGCGCCATCAGGATCGGGATCATCCACTCTTCCCGGCCGCGCAGACGGTCGGTTACACGCTCGATACCGGCATCGATGGCACCGGTCTTGGTCACAATGCCAAGAAAACCACCGATGATCAGGATGAACAGGGAGACGTCGATGGCGCCTGCCTGATAGGTGTCATGGTTATAAAGACCGTCGATAGGTGCCAGCAGCACGTCGACGATCCCCTGGGGATTACCCTCCACCAGTTTGTAGGTACCAGCCACCGGCACTTCCTTGCCGAGGGCTTCGTTCATGGTCATTTCATATTTGCCGGCCGGCACTATCCAGCTCAGGGCGGCCACCAGGGCGATCAGCACGAACAGTATCGTGTAGGCTGACGGGAACTTGAATTTGGTCATGGTCCAGCTTCCTTCTGTGGGTGTGGTATCCATGCAGGCTGCGGGTCGTAGGGTTAGAGGTATTATGCCGCTGTCACATGGTCGAAAAGCCGGGGGTCACCCCCCGGCACCACTACTGCGACCTTAGTCGCCCAGCGTAGCAACCATCACTGCCTTGATGGTGTGCATCCGGTTTTCGGCCTCGTCGAACACGATGCTGTGCTCGGATTCGAACACGTCCTCGGTCACTTCCAGGCCTTTCATGCCATATTTGTCAGCCACTTCCTTGCCCATGGTGGTCTCATCGTTGTGGAACGCCGGCAGGCAGTGCATGAACTTCACATCCGGGTTCTTGGTGGCGTTGATGACATCCATGTTGACCTGATACGGGGTCATCAGTTTGACGCGTTGATCCCAGGCTTCTTTTGCTTCACCCATGGAAACCCAGACGTCGGTGTAGAGGAAGTCGGTACCCAGCACACCCTCTTTGACGTCTTCGGTCAGGGTGATGCGTGCGCCGGTCTCTTCGGCGATCAGGCGGCACTTGGCAACCAGCTCTTCTTCCGGCCAGAAGGCTTTCGGCGCAACCAGGCGGATGTCCATGCCCATCTTGGCGGCACCGACCATCAGGGAGTTGCCCATGTTGTTGCGGGCATCACCCAGGTAGGCGAACTTGATTTGATCCAGACGTTTGCCCTTGCCGTGCTCCAGCATGGTCATGAAGTCGGCCAGGATCTGGGTCGGGTGGAATTCGTTGGTCAGGCCGTTCCAGACCGGTACACCGGCGTAGGCACCCAGCTCTTCCACGATCTCCTGACCGTAGCCACGGTACTCGATGCCGTCATACATGCGACCCAGTACCCGGGCGGTGTCCTTCATGGACTCCTTGTGACCGATCTGGGAACCGCTTGGGCCGAGGTAGGAGACTTGCGCGCCCTGGTCGAAGGCCGCCACTTCAAACGCACAACGGGTGCGGGTGGAGGTCTTCTCGAAAATCAGGGCAATGTTTTTGCCGGTCAGGTGTTTACGCTCATAGCCACCGTATTTGGCTTTCTTCAGGTCGATGGCCAGATCGATCATGTATTGGATTTCGCGCGGGGTGAAGTCCAGCAGTTTCAGGAAGTTACGGTTACGCAGATTAAAAGCCATGATGAGTTCTCTCTATATTTGTTCAGACCAATTTAGGCAGTAGTGTTGACTACGCATTCTTCAGTACAGATTTGTAACTATGCATTCACGGTACGGGTGGCGACTATATTGGTACCGGCTTCGCCCTTGAGGATGGCCAGGCCATCTTCCAGCGAACCGATGCCGACCATGCCGCCGGTAGCTTTGACAAATTCACAGGAGGCTTCGACTTTCGGCCCCATGGAGCCGGCATCGAACTTGACCCCGGCCAGCTCGTCCGGGCTGGTGATCCGCAGCGGACGCTGGGTCGGTTTGCCCCAGTCGAGATAGACGGCATCAGCATCGGTCAGGATCAGCAGGGCGTCGGCCTTGATCTGCTTGGCCAGGTAGGCGGCTGACATGTCCTTGTCGATGACGGCTTCGATGCCGGTCAGGCTCTGGCCATCCCAGGTCACCGGAATGCCACCACCACCGGTACAGATGATGAGGTGACCCTGGGCGATCAGGGTTTCGATGGCGTCGCCTTCGACGATGCGCTGGGGCAGCGGGGACGGCACTACACGGCGGAAGAACTTGCCGTCAGCCTTGACCACCCAGTGCTTCTCGGTCGCCAGGGTGCGGGCTTCCGCTTCTTCGTAGACGGGGCCGATAAATTTGGTCGGATTGGCAAACGCCGGATCCTTGGGATCAACCTGCACCTGGGTCAGCAGCGCGGTGACGTTGCGGCTCGGCATCAGGTTTTTCAGCTCCTGGATCAGCATGTAGCCGATCATGCCTTGAGACTCGGCACCCAGCACATCCAGCGGATAGGGGGATACCTTGGTGTAGGCACTGTTTTGCAGGGCCAGCAGACCGACTTGTGGGCCGTTGCCATGCACCAGCACCACGTTGTACTCCTGAGCGATCAGGGCGATGGTCTTGGCCGCGGTGGCGATGTTTTTGCGCTGGATGTCAGCTTCGAGCGGCTCGCCACGACGGAGCAAAGCATTGCCACCCAGGGCGACGACGACAGTTGGTTTTTTCATGAGTGTTACTCTCGAGTCTTGGTATCTGTGGCGCCGGCCTCTTGCCGGCGCCACGCCGTCTTGTTAGATGCCGTCGCGTTCCATCGGGCAGCTCATGCAGCGGGCGCCGCCGCGACCACGTCCCAGCTCTTCACCCGGGATGGGCAGCACTGTGATGCCTGCCTTGTCGTACTTCTCGTTGGTGTAGGTATTGCGCTCGTAACCCACCACCACGCCGGGACGCACGGTCAGCACGTTGTTGGCATCGTTCCACTGCTCGCGCTCGGCCTCGAAGGTGTCACCACCTGTGGTGATGAGCTTGAGCTGATCGACACCCAGTGCCTTCTCAATGGCGGTGACGAAGTAACCCTCTTCCTTGATGTTCATGCCGGTGGCGCCGCCCGGAGTCAGGCTCCAGCAGTTCACATCCTTGCGGATGACTTCCGGATAAACGGAGAAGGTGTCTATGTCCATGTGGGTCATGACGGTATCGAGGTGCATGCAGCTGCGGTGTTTCGGCAGTTGCATGGCGATGACCTGCTTGGCCTGGCCGTGTTTGAACAGGCCGCGCGCCAGGTGTTCGACCCCTTGCGGTGTGGTGCGCTCGGACATGCCGATGAGCACGGAACCGCGGCCGATGACCAGCACGTCACCCCCCTCGATGGTGGAGTTGTCGTAGTCGCGATCTTCATCACCGAAGTATTTGATGAAGTCCTGACCGGCGAACTGCGGGTGCCAGCGGTAGATGGCCTTCACATGGTTGGTCTCGCGACGACGGGCGGCCTTGGCCATGGGGTTGATGGAAACGCCACCATAGACCCAGCAGGAGGTGTCACGGGTAAAAAGGTGGTTGGGCAGCGGCTCGATGATGAAGTCGGTCGGGGCGTGCATGCCGACGACCATGTTGACGCCGCTGTAGGGCATCTCGGAGTAGGTCAGGCCGCCGGAAAGAATGCGGGCCAATTCACGGTGCGGCATGTCTGCCAGGAAGCAGCGCACGTCGTTGGCAAAGGAGGTGCCGAGGCGATAGTCGGAGACCTGATGTTGCAGCAGCCAGGTTTTGGCTTCCGGCACGTCCAGGGTTTCGGCCAGCAGATTGGTCAGCAGGAAAACTTCGACATTCTGATCGCGCAGTACCTGAGCGAATTTGTCGTGCTCCTGACCGGCACGTTCAACTGACAGGACGTCATCAAACAGCAGATCCTGGCAGTTGGAAGGAGTCAGACGCTTCAGACTGAGGTTGGGGCGGTGCAACATGACACGGCGCAATTGGCCAACTTCAGAACCTACATAAAATTTGCTCATGATTATATTCCGTCTAGCAGTGGTCCCTGCGAGTGATTGAATAGATTCCTTCTATTCATGCTCGTGGCTAAGGCGGGATATTCTTTATGTAGGGTAATCGGCTTGTGTTCTATCCTGCCCTTGCCTTTCGAGACCGAGGTTAGACCTGCGAATCACACCAAACTTAGACATTGATCACATTCACTTATAACTGAATAAAATCACGGTTTATTCTTTGATAGGGATAACAGAACTGACAATCTCCCATTCATTACCTTCGTTTAAATACGCACTTTTCATCGTGAATTTTTCATATTTCTTCTTATTTCATTCATCCGATATATCTACTAAGGGATATATAGAAAAACAAAAAACCTTCAATTTCATAGAGATAAAAACAAAATCAACATTCATTGAATTTAATATGCAAAAAAATGAATTTTATGAGATTTCAAAGCGGTGATACGGGGAAATAAATAGTCATTGCCTGCCTGCTCACTGAATAATCTGTTTGTTGTCCCAGATCATGGCATCTCGTCTAACCCGCTCGCGCAGGCCCGCTGCGGCGCACCTGCCGGCTCATCATTTATATGGATATGCACCCAGCCCGCATCTTGGCCGCTCATTTTTCAGGACGCCTGCCATCGGCTCTTTTCAAACTTTTTTCATTAGTTGAATTTATTTCAGCACCTTGCGTCACCAACCACCTCGGCTTAACTCAGAAAGTGATCAGGATCACACCCGTTTTATCACCAAGGAGCTAACCATGAAGATCAAATCACTGCTGTTGTTTGCAAGCCTGCTGCTGCCCATGACCCCAGCACTGGTCAGTGCAGAAGGGGCGCCGGCCATGCCGCTGGTGGTATGCCAGGTCGATAAGGCTCCCCAGATGCTGGTGCCGGCCTATGTCTGTCAGTGGTATGGCGGCAGCCAGCACTACTGAGAGTGAGAGCCCAAGAGGAGGCCACCTCCTCTTGGCTTGTCATGGCCCAACCCCCTCCTATACTCAATGCAGCTGTTTTTCATAGGGATAGGAGACGGTCATGATCCTGCTGGTCGGTGGCGAAAAAGGGGGGAGCGGCAAGAGTTGCCTGGCCCAGAATCTGGCGGTTTACCTCAGGACCCAGTTTCATGGCGAGGTGTTGCTGGTCGATTGCGATCCACAGCGCACCACCTCGGACTGGATCCAGGAGCGCAATGACAATCCGGACCTGCCCCAGATAAATTGTGTTCAGCTCTACGGCAACATCCGCAACGACCTGCTCAGCCTGAAGAACCGCTATGACTATCTCATTGTCGATTGCGGCGGCCAGGACAACCGGGCATTGCGTTCCACCATGGCAGTTGCCACCCACGCCCTGATCCCGCTGCGCCCCAAACGCCGCGACCTCAAGACCTTGCCGCACATGGAAGACCTCATCACCACCTGCAAGATGGTCAACCCCAGCCTGCGGGCGGCCGTGGTGCTGACCCAGTGCCCTGCCCTCCCCAACCAGGTGAAACGGATCCTGGAGGCCAAGGAGGTGTGCTCTTCCTTCGGTGTCGACGTACTCAACTCCATTACCTATGGCCGCAATGTCTACGACGACAGCGAGGAGAAGGGGTTGTCGGTGATGGAAATAGAACCGGATGGCAAATCGGCCGAAGAGATCCGGGCCATCGCCAAGGAGTTTCTGGAGCTGGGGGTGTGAGATGGGCCTTGCCGACCTGAAGAAGAAACACAATCTGCATCATCAGAAGAAGTTCACCATTGACGAGTTCATCGAAGATGCTGACTTCTACGCCAAGGGCAAACCCAAGGTTGTCAGCCTGGAACTGAATCTGCATCGGGAGGAAGCCCTCACTGCACTCGCCTTCATCGAGAATGGTGAACACCTGAAACCCAGCTACAAAAAAGCGACCTTTTCACTGAGTACCACTGCTATCGATGAGCTTGGCAGCCTGACCCAGCAGGATGGCATGAACAAATCTCTGTTGCTGCGTCTGTTTACCCATTACTTCTCCTCCTTGAGCCCGGAAGAGCGCCAAACCATCTATGAACGGCTGCAGGAACACAACTGACACGACGCTAGTGACACGTATTATCGCCCCCAGCTCCCCACGATCTGCTCCCCTTATCCCTTTCTGAACCCCGGTTAAACGGGGTGTGAGACATTCGCCATTCACCTCGTGAGCAAAGCGCCGAAAAATCTCTCGCGATAGTCGGAAGATAGGATCAAAAACCTGAACACAAACAAACCAAACCACTGATTTAAAATGAAATATATCGAAACAAGTTTCCTTCGTAACGAGATGCGTAAAAACGTTTTTCAATCTACCGTTGTCGTGCCCCGTGAAATCCTTATAGTTACTCCTGCACGGACGCAATGAAGTCGGTCAGGAAGACTGGCTGCCAGGGTTGGGCAAATGGACTCACCACAGGATGTGGTAAAGGACACCTCCCAGGACGGAGAAAGTGCGACGGGAAAGGATGACTCGTCAGGCCATGATGGCTAAAGGACACCCCAAAGGATTGGGAAGGGGAAACCTAAAGGAAGAGGTATAGTCAGGGATTGCAGGGAGCAACTTCGTTCAAGGACATGAGCGATAAGACTATCGGGGGCGACGCAAGTCGCCCCCATCTTTTTTGGCCATTTTTCTTAGGCGGCCAGCCTCCAACATCTACTCGAGCCGGAAGTGGCCCACAATCTCCCGCAGCCTGTCATAGGTCTGCTGCATCGCGGCGGAGCTGGCTACCGTCTCCTCCCCGTTGTGAGTCAGCTGGCGGATCACCTCGGCAATTGTACTCATGTTGCGATTGATCTCTTCGGCTACCGCGCTCTGTTGTTCCGCCGCCGTGGCGATGTGGCTGATAAGATCGTTGATCTCCACCACCTCTCTCGCCATCAGATCCAGCGATTCATTGACCCGGGTGGTGTTCTCGGCGGCGCCCTGGCAACTCTGCTTGGTGTTGCCCATGGCATCCACCACCGTCTGGGTACCCCGCTGCAGACTGGCCAGCATGGTCTGGATCTCCGCCGTGCTCTGCTGGGTGCGAGCGGCGAGGGAACGCACCTCGTCGGCCACCACCGCAAAACCGCGCCCCTGTTCGCCGGCGCGGGCCGCCTCGATGGCGGCGTTGAGGGCCAGCAGGTTGGTCTGCTCGGCTATGCTGCCGATAACCCCCAGCACTGAGCCAATCTGCTGCACATCTTGCTGCATCGCCTCGATGGAGCGGGCAGTGGCCTCCACCTCGTCCACCAGCGCCATCACGCTGGCCATGGCCTGATCCACCACCTGGCGGGACTGGCTCGCCAGCTGCTGGCTCTGGCCGGTCAACTGGGCCGTGCTGGCCGCACTCTCCGATACCGAGACCGCGGTGCGGCTCATCTCGTTGATGGCGGTCACCACCTGTTCGGTCTCGCGCACATGATCCGCCAGCAGGGACTGGGCGGCGCCGGTCTGGCTGGCCAGCCCCTCGATACCGCTGTTGAGCTGGCCGCTGGCCTGCCGTACCTCGTTCATCATCTCCTGCAGTCGCTCGATAAAGCGGTTGATACCGGCTGAAATCTGGCCAAGGTCATCGGTACTGGTTACCGCCAGCCGACGGGTCAGGTCGCCGCTGCCACGGGAGAGCTCCAGCACCAGATCCCGCAGCGAAAGGATGGGACGGTAGGCAAGATTGAGCGCCAGTACGGCGAGCACCATCACCACCGCCGCCACCCCGAGCAACGCCATGATGATCTGGCCATTGAGCGCCTGGGTCATGGTGCGGATGTAGTCGAGATCGATGTAGCCAGTCAGCGTCCAGCTGCTGCCACGGATATCCAGCGGATTGGGACGAGCCTCGTTCTCTCCCTGCGGCTTGCTGCTGTAAAGCACATTGCCCTGGCCATCGGCCAGCGAGAAGTAACGCCCCTCGCCGCTCACCTTCTCCAGCAGGTTCTTGAACTCGCTCATGTCGAGGTAATAAAGGTAGGCAGAGTCGGCCCCTCGCGGCACCAGAATGGAGATGACGGGCTTGCCATCCACCTGCTGCAGCGGGCTGATGGTGATCTGGTTGTTGGCGGCGGGGATCAGCTTGCGCAGCGCATCGACCTTGGCCGTATCGTTGATGACCCCGCTCACGTCGAACGCCATGTCGCCAATAACCTTGACGATATTGTGAAAGCCGGTCTCTTCCAGCGTCTTCTTGACGTTGGTGACCCCGAAGTTGAGGTTGGCCGCCAGCAGGATTTTTTGATTGATGTCGCTGGCCAGCTTCTCTTTGACCAGAGAGATCTGCTCGTTGATGTTCTGGGTGGCCTGGGTGCGGATGTAGGCGCTGATGAAGTGATTGACGCTGAACCAGGCAGTGCCGATGGTGACCAGAATGGCCAGCAGCAGCAAGACGTAAATCTTGACCTTGAATGGCATGGGATCCCTCCAGAAGAGAGGGCTGGCACTGCCAACCCTCTCTGCCAATCGTTATTTCTTCTTGGCGTACTTCATGGAGTCCAGCGCCACCGCCAGAATGATGATGCCGCCCTTGATGATGAACTGCCAGTAAGGGCTGACCCCGATATAGGTCAAACCATAGTTGATCAATGTAAAGATGAGTACCCCGGTGATCACCCCGGCGACCGTGCCCACCCCGCCGGCAAACGACACCCCACCCACCACGCAGGCGGCGATGGCATCGAGTTCATACATGAAGCCAAGGTTGTTGGTGGCACTGCCGATCCGGCCTGCTTCCAGCATGCCACCGAAGGCGTAGAACACCCCAGCCAGCGCATAGATCATCACCAGGTTGACCGCCACGTTGACGCCCGAAACCTTGGCGGCTTCCGGGTTGCCGCCGATGGCGAAGATGTTCTTGCCAAAGCGGGTCTTGTTCCACAGCACCCAGACGAACACGCTGGCTATGGCGGCGTAGAAGGTCAGATAGGATAGCTTGAAGCCGCCCAGCTTGATGAACCCCTGCGCGAAGCTGGAGAAACGGGGGTCAAAACCGGCTACCGGCGAGGCCCCTACCGAGTCAAAGTAGAGGGAGTTGATGCCGTAGACGATGATCATGGTCCCCAGGGTGGTAATGAACGGGGTGACGTTCAGATAGGCCACGATGAGACCATTGACCAGACCAATCAAGGCCCCCACCACGCACACCAGCAGGATCACCGCCGGAATGGGTACTTCGCCCAGGCTGGGAAACACCTTGTTGACGTTCGTCAACGCCTGCAGCATGGTCGCCGCGATGAGCGCCGCCAGGCCGACCTGACGGCCGGCCGACAGATCCGTCCCCTGGGTGATGATGATGCCAGCCACCCCCAGCGCTATGATGACCCGCACCGAAGACTGGGTCAGGATGTTGCTGAAGTTGGTGAGACTCAGGAAGGAGGGTTCCTTTATCACGATGATCATGAGCAGCACCAGCAGCACCACGTAGATGCCGTTCTCCTTGAGCGCCCGCATCAGATTGAAATTTTTAGCCGACTCCATAAATGTCTTCCTGTCTCTAGAGGTACAGAGATGCCAGGCGCAGTATCTCGCTCTGGTCAGTTTCTTTGGTATTGACGATCCCGGCGACCCGGCCATTGCTCATGACCATGATGCGATCAGTGATGCCGAGCAGCTCGGGCATTTCCGACGAGATGATGATGATCCCCTTGTCCTTCTTCGCCAGCTCCAGGATGAGCTGGTAGATCTCGAACTTGGCCCCCACGTCGATGCCGCGAGTCGGTTCATCCAGCATCAGGATCTCCGGCTGGGTCAGCAGCCAGCGGCCGATGATCACCTTCTGCTGGTTGCCCCCCGAGAGGGAGCCGATCTGGGTCTGCTGGGTCGGGGTTTTGACCCGCATGGAGTCGATGACCCACTGGGTATCGCTCTTCATCTTGTTGTCGCTGAGCAGCCCCATGGAACCTTTGTAGTTGTCCATGTTGGCGATCAGGGAGTTGAAGGCGATGTCGAGACGCGAATAGATGCCGGTGGAGCGCCGCTCCTCGGTCACCAGTGCAAAGCCGTTGCGGATCGCCTCGTGGGCATTGTGGTTCGCCACCGGCTGACCGTGCAGCTTGATGATACCTTCACTGCGATCGCGGATGCCGAACAGGGTCTCGACGATGTCGGTGCGCTTGGCCCCCACCAGTCCGGCGATGCCGAGGATCTCCCCCTTGTGCAGGTTGAAGGTGATGTCCTGAATGGAGGGCTGGTTCTTCGCCGTCAGGTGCTCGACTTCGAGGATCACCTCTTTCGGCTGGTTGGTCTTCTCCGGGAAACGCTGGGTCAACTCACGGCCGACCATCATGCCGATGATCTGATCCATGGTCATGCCCTTGAGCGGCTGGGTCGCCACCCACTGGCCATCCCGCAATATGGTGATCTCGTCACACAGCTGGAAGATCTCTTCCATCTTGTGGGAGATGTAGACGATGCCGCAGCCCTTCTCCTTGAGCTTGTTGATGATCTTGAAGAGGTGGCTCACCTCTTTCTCGGTCAGCGAGGAGGTGGGCTCGTCCATGATGACGATCTTGGCGTCATAGGAGAACGCCTTGGCGATCTCGATCATCTGCATCTGGGAAACGGAGAGGGTCCCGACCTTGACCCGCGGGTCGATGTCGATGTCCAGCTCGTCGAAGATATGCTTGGTGTCCTGATACATCTTGCCGTGGTCGACGAACAGTCCCTTGGTGGGATAGCGGCCGAGCCACATGTTGTCCATCACCGAGCGTTGCAGCACCAGGTTCAACTCCTGATGCACCATGGAGACGCCATTCTCCAGCGCCTCTTTCGAGGAGGTGAAGTTGATCTCCTGCCCCTTGAAGAAGATCTTGCCCTGATCCTTCTCGTAAATGCCGAACAGGCACTTGAGCAACGTGGATTTTCCTGCCCCGTTCTCGCCCATCAACGCATGCACAGAATGAGGACGGACCCGTAAATTGACATTATCGAGTGCCTTGACGCCGGGAAAGCTTTTACTGACGTCAATCATCTCCAACAGCCATTCTGATTGTTGCTGTGTTGTCATATCAGCCATCACATCTGGTTGAAACTGAGGGCAAGGGGAGACCCCTTGCCCGGGAGGAGGGAATTATTCGAATTTGGACAGGTTGTCAGCATCGACACCAACGTAGGGAACGCGCACAACCTTGTTGACGATGTTCCACTTGGTACCTTCCCCGGCCGCTTTGCCTTCCGCCAGGTTCTTGGTCAGCTCGTAAGTCGCCTTGGCCTGGTTGGCGGCATCGTTCAGCACGGTACCGGCCATGGCACCGCTCTTGACCAGTGCCAGCGCTTCCGGCAGGGCATCAACCCCGAATACCGGGATGGCGGTCTTGCCCTGGGCCTTCAGCGACTCGACGGCACCCATCGCCATACCATCGTTGTTGGCGATGACCACTTCGATCTTGTTGGCGTTGGGGCCGGAGATCCAGGCGTCCATCTTGTCCTTGGCCATGGCGGTATCCCACATACCGGTATCCATGTGAAGCTGCTCGGTCTTGATGCCGCCGTCGTTCAGGGTCTTGATGACGTAGGTGGTACGGGCTTCCGCATCGGGGTGACCCGGCTCCCCTTTCAGCAGCACGAACTGGATGACGCCATCCTTGTTCAGATCCCAGGCCGGGTTGGCTTTCCAGTGCTTGGCGATCAGCTGACCCTGGATGATGCCTGACTCCTTGGAGTCGGTACCCACGTAGTAAGCCTTGTCATAGCTGGCGAGATCGGCAGCGCTCGGCTCCTTGTTGTAGAACACCACGGGCACATCCTCGCCACGGGCCTTCTCGATCACGACCGGGGCCGCAGCCGGGTCAACCAGGTTGATGGCCAGCGCCTTCACGCCTTTGGCCAGCAGTACGTCGACCTGATCGTTCTGCTTGGACTGGTCATTCTGGGAGTCATTCATCAGCAGCTCCACCCCCGGGTTGGCCGCAGCTTCCTTCTCGATTGCCTTACGCACTACCGCCATGAAGTTGTCGTCGTATTTGTAGACGGTCACCCCGATGCGGGTTTCGGCATGAGCGGTGGCCCCAGCCATCAGGCTCATCAATACGGCGGCAATGGTCGTGATCTTTTTCATTGTTATGCTCCGATCTCTCTATCTGTTTTTGTAGGGAATGCTGTACACCAAGTGAACTGGCGCCAGCCTAATGTAATCAGTTTGTTGTATGACAATCTGTGATCATGACAACAAAATGAAAACGTTTACACTCTGTTACATAGCAACAAATCAATTAAAAATCATGTAGTTACATTTGACTTCCGAGACTAAAGCCCTGAATGAGGCTCTTTCTTGTTAAGCAATCGCTCAGATTCAGCGTAGAACACAGTTCCAATAGTAGCCGCCCGGCTGCAACCAATATTCCGGCCGCACGCTCTGGCTCCAGGAGTCATCGCCCCCAATCCCCATATGAAAGCCATCGAGACAGAGGTGCAGCCCTCCCTCGGCCACCAAATCGGTCTGGTGGCGGGCCTGTGCCAGCTGCTGCTGACTGAAGCGGCTCAAGCTGAAATGGAACAGCCCCTCGACCTCGACAGTACCCAGCTGCAGCTGGCGGGTGTCGCAGCGCAGTCCGTTGTCGGTCGGGAACACATACGCGGTGTGCAGCGCATCGAGCGACGACTGCCAGCGACCGAGGTCGGCAGCCAACAGGCGATCCGGGTAGTTCTCGTGCGGACCGCGCCCCAGCCAACTCACCTCCTCCCCTGTCGCCAGCACCTCGTCGGTCAGCCAGAGCCGGGCGCCGATGCGTGGCAGAGAGGGCATCTCGGCCGCCACCTCCACTTCGATGGCGAGGCGCATGGCCCCATCCTGATCGAACTGGTGGCGCCAGCGGGTCAGCAGCTTGAGCGCCTCACCGACGAAGTAGCCGTGATACACCGTCACAACCCCTTGGTCAGGGCTCACTACCAGGTCGAGACAGCGATGCTGCAACTCATTGAGCCCGGCCTCCTGCCAGCGAGCGATCCAGGCGTTGGGATCGGCGTGGTCCGCCTCGCTGGTACCGATGTCGTTGTCGAGCGGCGCCCGATAGAAGTGATCGGCGATGGCCTCTTTCAGTTGCTCGCGGCCCAGCTTGCACCAGCTGTGGACGCGGCCGCTGGCCTTGTCCAGCCGCCACTCGCTGGTGGCCGCCCGGATCTGCCAGCCATCCGCCAGCTCGATGAAGGTGGCTGGCGTGCGGGCGACAGGCAGCGCCAGCGGCGCAGGCAACATGCATTGCTGGCGCGCCACCTCGTGACCGACCGCAGACCAGGGCGTGGCGGCAGGCTGCACGATGGCGAGATCCAGCAAGGCGAGCGCCCCCGGCGCAAAGGCCGGCAACCTATCCAGCAGAGTCAGCGTCACGCTTTCCTGCGGTGCCAGGGTGAGTGGGCATTCACCCTGGCTCACCACTACGCCGTCTTCGCACAGCCGCCACTGCAGCCGCTCGTTGTCCGTCTCGCGAAACAGGTATTCACTGCGGATTTCGACCGTCAGCGGTTGGCGCTCGAGCAGCCTCAACCCGAACGGCTGCTGGGCACGTTTTGCCTCAAACAGGGCGGGATGGGGGGTGCGGTCGGGGAACACCAAACCGTTGCAGCAGAACTGGCGATCATTCGGGGTATCGCCGAAATCACCGCCATAGGCCCAGAAATGGCGGCCGTCATCGGTCAGCTTGTCCAGTCCCTGATCGACCCAATCCCAGACGAAACCACCCTGCAACCGTGGATGATCGCGAAATGCCTGCCAGTAGTGGGCATAGCCCCCCAGGCTGTTGCCCATGGCGTGGGCGTATTCACACAGGATCAGCGGGCGAGTCTCTCCCGGCAGGCCGATCCACTTGGCCAGCGCCCACTTGGGCACCGCCGGGAAGGGCTGATCCTGATGGGTACGGGCATACATGGGGCAGATGATGTCGGTGGCCGGCGTATCGGCCCCACCCCCTTCGTATTGCACCGGACGGCTCGGATCCGCCCGCTTGACCCAGCCATACATGGCATCGTGGGCCGGGCCGTAGCCCGACTCGTTGCCAAGGGACCAGATGATGATGCTGGGGTGGTTGAAGTCGCGGGCCACCATGCGGGTCACCCGCTCCAGGAAGGCGTTGCTCCAGGCGGGATCCCGCGCCAGCCGCCCCATGGGGGTCATGCCGTGGGTCTCCAGGTTCGCCTCGTCCACCACATAGAGACCGAGCCGGTCGCACAGCCGATAAAGCTCGGGGTGATTGGGGTAGTGAGAGCAGCGCACCGCGTTGAAGTTGTGCCGCTTCATCAACAGCAGATCCTGCTCGATGGCTGCGGGGGTCACCACATGACCGCTGGCCGCATCGTGTTCGTGACGGTTGGCGCCGCGAATGAGCAGCGGCTGGCCGTTGACCCGCAGCAGGCCGCCACGGATCTCCACCGCCCGAAAGCCCACGTCATAGGCTTCGCTCTCGATGGGCTCCCCCTGCTCGTCCAGCAGGGTCAGGGTGAGCCGATAGAGGTGGGGGGTCTCGGCGCTCCATTTGCGCGGGGCCGCCACCTCGAGCCAGCACTCGGCGCGATCGTCATACACCCCTTTCTCGTCAATGGCTTGCGTGCCGATCGGCTGGCGCAGGGTCGCCACCCGCTCACCGCCGTCATAGAGATTGGCCGCCACCGACAGACCGGCCCCATTGGCCGCCTGCAGCGCGATCTTGAGTCGGCCATCCCGATAGCAGGCGTCCAGCTCTGGGGTGACCCGGATGTCCATCAGATGACGAGCCGGTTTGTGCAGCAGGCTGACGGAGCGGAAGATACCGCTCATGCGCCACATGTCCTGATCTTCCAGATAGGAGCCGTCGGACCAGCGCAGCACCAGCACTGCCAGCCGGTTGTCACCGCTGCAGAGGAAAGAGGTCAGGTCAAATTCGGCAGGCAGCCGGCTGTCCTGGGAGTAACCGACCCAGCGGCCGTTGCAGAAGAGGTGAAAAGCGCTGTCCACCCCGTCGAAGATGATCCGGGTCTGGCCGCTGGCGAGCCAGTCGGCCGGCACGCTGAACTCGCGGGAGTAGCAGCCGGTGGGATTCTCGGCCGGCACCCGCGGTGGATCGCACGGGAAGGGATATTTGATGTTGGTGTAGATGGGCACATCTGTCGCAGGCCGCAACCCTGGGTAGGCCGCATCCAGCTGCCAGTTGCCCGGCACCTTGATGGGACAGGCATCCGGCAGATCCTTGACCAGCCAGTGCTCCGGCACCAGCTCGGGCGCCGCGAAGAAGGAGAAACGCCACTCCCCGTCCAGCAGGGTGCGCGATGGCGAGGCGAGATCATCCCGCGCCGCGGCTTCGCTGCGCCAGCTGAACAAGGGGGTATGGGCAGGCAACCGATTCACTGCGGTAATCGCCTGGGTCTGCCAGTCCTGACGGGCCACTATCTCCCTGAGCATTCTTCTCTCTCCCTGCATGAACGCCGAAAACGTATGCAGTGTAGGGGAGTTTTGCCCGGTGATCGGCGATCTCGCTCACACAGATGTAAACGATTACACTGAATTTGTTAAGTAAAACAGGGTAAAAATGCGCTAAATGCAGGTAAAAGACCAAGGCTCCGGATCAGGCGCCGCAAAAACGGCGATCCGGAGCGACAAACAGAGGTAAATGAAAGGGATCAGCTTCGAACGGGCGCCACCGAGTGGCGGTTGATCAGGGTCGGGGTGTAAATGCGGCTCTGCACCGCCTCGCTTTCCCCCGCCGCCAGCTGCAGTGCCAGCTTGGCCGCCTGGGCTGCCATCAGTTCAACCGGGTAGCGCATGGTGGAGAGCTTGGGGCGCAGGTATCTGGCATAGATAATGTCATCGAAGCCCACCACCGACACCTCCTCCGGCACCTTGAGGCCGTTGTCCGCCAGTACCGAGATAGCCCCCGCCGCCATGGCATCGTTGTAGGCCACCACGGCCGTGATGGGCAGCCCCTTGGCCAACAGGTTGAGCATGGCGCGCTCGCCGCCCTCCTCGTTGGGCATGCCGCTCTCCACCAGCTCGGGATCGGCCCGTAGCCCCGCCTCGGCCAGCGCATCCTGATAGCCCTGCAGCCGCAGGATGGCATCCTCGATGGCGTGATCCGAACTCAGGAAGGCGATGTGGCGGTGGCCTAGCTCCAGCAGATGGCGGGTCGCCGTGGCGGCCCCCTGCCGGTTGTTGAGGGCGATGCAGCGCCCCTTGAGCGCCGGGATGTCGCGGTTGATCAGCACCATGCCAGGCACCCGCAGCGCGTAGTCGATCAGCTCCTCGTCGCTCAGCGCCTTGCTGTGCACCACCAGCGCCTCGCAGCGCTTGCCGATCAGTAGTTCGATGGATTCGCGCTCCTGCCGTGCCTTGTGAAAACCATTACCCATCAACAGGTGCAGACCCTGCTCCACCGCCACCGCGGCCACCCCCTTGACCAGGGCGCCGAAGAAGGGATCCGCCACGTCGCCCACCAGCACCCCCATGGTGTCACAGGTCTGGCTGACCAGTGCCCGCGCGTTGGCATTGGGGGTGTAGCCCAGTTCGGCCATGGCCTTCTGCACCACCTCGCGGGAGGCGGCGCTAGCCTTGGGTGAGTTGTTCATCACCCGTGAAACCGTTGCCACCGATACGTTGGCCAAACGGGCGACATCCTTGATGGTACTCATGCTGTTTTCACTTATTTCACGGCTCGGGATGGCGCCATTATACCGAGCAATGTCACTGATAACAGGGGGGAAAACCATATTGCTGAAATGATGACCATCAAAACAAGTGTAATCGTTTACACATATTTGTTAGCCAGTTCACAGTTTGCCCGCCGGCCCCTCGGCTAGACTCCTTCACAGGCTTTTTTCAGCGTGGAGATGAGGATGAAAGTACTGGTCACCGGCGGCTGCGGCTACATCGGCAGCCACACCTGCCTGGCACTGCAAGCGGCTGGCATGGAGCCCGTGGTGGTGGACAACCTCTGCAACAGCAAGGCGGGCGTACTGGCTCGCATCGCCGCCATCAGCGGGCGCGAGCCCCGCTTCTATCAGGGGGACATCCGTGACCCGGCTCTGCTGGATCGCATCTTCAGCGAGCAACGGATAGACGCCGTGATCCACTTCGCCGCCCTCAAGGCGGTCGGCGAGTCCACCCGCCTCCCCCTCGCATACTACGAGAACAACCTGAGCGGCACCCTGGTATTGCTGCAAGCGATGCAGCGGGCCGGCGTCCATAACCTGGTGTTCAGCTCGTCGGCCACCGTCTACGGCGACCCGGCCAGCACCCCCATCCGGGAGGATTTCCCGCGCAGCGCCACCAACCCCTACGGCCGCTCCAAGCTGATCATCGAAGAGATCCTCGAGGATCTGCAACGGGCCGAGCCGCACTGGAGCATGACCCTGCTGCGCTACTTCAACCCGGTTGGCGCCCACGAGTCGGGCACCATGGGGGAAGATCCCCAGGGGATCCCCAACAACCTCATGCCGTTTTTGACCCAGGTCGCCATCGGCCGGCGCGACTGCCTTTCCATCTTTGGTAACGATTACCCCACCGTCGACGGTACCGGCGTACGCGACTACATCCACGTGATGGATCTCGCCGAAGGGCACGTCAAGGCGCTGCAGCACTGCGCCAGCAAGGGTGGCGTGCACGTCTACAACCTGGGCACGGGCCAGGGCCAGAGCGTGCTGCAGATGGTCACGGCGTTCGAGACGGCCAGCGGCCGCCCCTTGCCCTATCGCATCGAACCAAGACGTCCCGGCGACATCGCCGAATGCTGGGCCGATCCCGCCAAGGCCGAGCGCGAGCTGGGCTGGCGTGCCCGGCGGGATCTGGCCGCCATGTGTGCCGACAGCTGGCGCTGGCAATCTGCCAACCCCCAGGGGTACGAGGCGTGATGTCCGTTTTGCTCCCTTCTCCCGTCGCGGGAGAGGGGCCACAGATGAGCGGCGCACCTGCCCTCATCACTGCCCGCAATTCCTTTTATTGAGCTTGAGGAGTGATGATGTTCAACCCGGTTGATCACCCCCACCGTCGTTTCAACCCGCTGACCGGCCAATACGTGCTGGTCTCCCCTCACAGGGCCAAGCGCCCCTGGCAGGGCCAGGTAGAGAAGGTGAGCCAGGCGCCGAGCCAGGCCCATGACCCCGACTGCTTCCTCTGTGCCGGCAACAAGCGCGTCACCGGCGACCAGAATCCCGACTATCGGGACACCTTCGTCTTTACCAACGACTTCGCCGCCCTGATGCAGGACACCCCGGCCGCCAGTGGCGAGCAGGATCCCCTGCTCAAGCTGGAAGCCGCCCGTGGCACCAGCCGGGTCATCTGCTTCTCGCCGGATCACGGCAAGACCCTGCCCGAGCTGCCCCTGCCTGCCATCGAGCAGGTGATCACCACCTGGATGGAGCAGGTGGCCGAACTGTCGGCCCAGTGGGAGTGGGTGCAGGTGTTTGAAAACAAGGGCGCCGTCATGGGCTGCTCCAACCCTCATCCCCACGGCCAGCTGTGGGGCAGCGACTTCCTGCCCAATGAAATTGCCCGCGAAGAGCAGCACCAGCGCGACTGGCTGGCGGAGCACGGCCGCCCGCTGCTGGTCGACTACGTGGAGCGGGAGCTGCAGGATCGCTCCCGCATCGTGGTAGAGACCGCCCACTGGCTGGCGGTAGTCCCCTTCTGGGCGGCCTGGCCGTTCGAGACCCTGCTGCTGCCCAAGCGCCACGTTCCCTCTCTGCTCGACCTCACCCCCGAGCTGCAGCAGGATCTGGCCATCGCGCTCAAGGAGCTCACCAGCCGCTACGACAACCTGTTCGAGTGCAGCTTCCCCTACTCCATGGGCTGGCACTTTGCCCCGCCCCGCTCCGACTGCCCAGAGGCGTGGCAACTGCACGCCCACTTCTATCCGCCGCTGCTGCGCTCCGCCACGGTGCGCAAATTCATGGTGGGCTTCGAGATGCTGGCCGAGACCCAGCGAGACCTTACCCCGGAGCAAGCCGCGGAACGGCTGCGGGCGCTTTCCCCCATTCATTACAACCAAACCAATCAGGCCAACGAGGAGGCCCTATGACCCCGAGCCAGCGCGTCAGCGCCGTGTTTGCCGAGCAGTTTGAGCAACAACCCGACCTGCTGGTGCGGGCCCCCGGCCGCGTCAACCTCATCGGCGAGCACACCGACTACAACGATGGCTTCGTGCTGCCCTGCGCCATCGACTACGAGACCTGCGTCGCCATCGGCCTGCGCGATGACAGCCTGGTGCACGTGATCGCCGCCGACTACGGCAACCAGCGCGACCTGTTCGATCTCGACCAGCCCATCGGCCACCATGCCGATCAGCGCTGGAGCGACTACATCCGCGGGGTGGTGAAGTACCTGCAGGAGCGAGGCTATCCACTGCGCGGCCTCAATCTGGTGGTCTCCGGCAACGTGCCGCAGGGGGCCGGCCTCTCCTCTTCCGCCTCGCTGGAGGTGGCCATCGGCCAGGCCTTCAAGGAGGCACTGGGGCTCGCCATCACGCAGGCCGAGATTGCCCTCAACGGCCAGCAGGCGGAGAACCAGTTCGTCGGCTGCAACTGCGGCATCATGGACCAGATGATCTCCGCCAGCGGCAAACAGGATCACGCCCTGCTGCTCGACTGCCGTTCGCTGGAGACCCGACTCATCCCCATGCCCACCGATCTGGCGGTGCTGATCGTCAACTCCAACGTGCGCCGCGGCCTGGTGGACAGCGAATACAACACCCGCCGCCAGCAGTGCGAAGCAGCCGCTCGTCACTACGGGGTCAAGGCGCTGCGCGATCTGGATCTGGCGGCGCTGGAAGCGGGCAAGGCCGGGCTGGATGAGGTCTGCTACCGCCGTGCCCGTCACGTGGTGGGCGACAACAGCCGCACCCTGGCCGCCGCCGACGCGTTGGCGCAAGGGGATCTGGTGCGCCTCGGCGAGCTGATGGCCGACTCCCACGCCGCCATGCGCGATGACTTCGAAATTACCGTGCCCGCCATCGATGGTCTGGTGGAGATCATCAAGGCCAGGATCGGCACCGAGGGCGGTGTGCGGATGACCGGTGGCGGCTTCGGTGGCTGCGTGGTCGCCCTGCTGCACCCCGACAAGGTGGCCGAGGTGATCGCCGCGGTCGATGTCGAGTACCCGGCCCGCTTCGGCCTCAAGGCCGACAGCTACGTCTGCCGCGCCAGCGCGGGGGCGGGAAAACTATGAGCCCATTGATGATGCAGGCCGACGGCGACGTCTGCCTGATCGGCAATACAGGTGCAGGCAGACTATGAACGACGCCATGATCCCGTTCGAGCTGGAAAATGAGGAGGGGCTGCGCCTGCGCGGCCTCGATTTTGGCGCCACCCTCACCTCCCTCACCCTGCCGGTGGCGGGCGGGCGCCGCGAAGTGCTGCTGGGCTGTGCCGATGAGGCCTACCCCGCTCAGCAGGTGTGGCTGGGGGCAGTGGCGGGGCGCTTTGCCAACCGCATCGGCGGCGCCGAGCTGCTGCGCGACGGCCAGCGCTGGCCGCTGGATGCCAACCAGTCACCCCACTGCCTGCACGGCGGACGGGCGGGGTTTCATCGCCAGCAGTGGCAGCTCAAGGAGCGGGAGGCGGACCGGGTCAGGCTGACCCTGCTCTCCCGGGCGGGGGATCAGGGCTTTCCCGGCAACCTGCGGGTCACGCTGGAGTACCGGCTGGAGCAGTGCGATCTGGTGGTGGATTTCGTCGCCAGCACGGATGCCCCGACCCCGGTCAGCCTCACCAGCCACACCTACTTCAATCTCGATGGACAAGCCGCCGATGGCAATGTCCGCGATCACCTCATCCGCCTCAATGCCGACCGTTTCCTGCCGACCGACCCGAGCGGGCTCCCGCTCGCGCTCGCACCGGTGGAGGGGCCGTTCGATCTGCGCCACGAACGCCTTATCGGACAAGAGTGGCTGAGCCATCCGCAGCAGCAACAGGCCAAGGGGTATGACCACGCCTTCGTGCTCAACGGGCCGAGCGCCGAGTGGGCGGCGCGGATGGTCTCGGGGGATCGCCAGCTGGCGATGGAGGTCTACACCAACCAGCCCTCGCTGCAGTTCTACACCGGCAACTGGCTGGCCAATACGCCAGCACGCGATGGCCAACTCCATCAGGATCACGCCGGCTTCTGTCTGGAGGCCCAGCAGCTGCCGGACAGTCCCAACCGGCCCGAGCTGGGGGACCCCTGGCTGTTGCCGGGGCAGACCTATCGTCACCAGACCCGTTATCGCTTTATCGCCGCCGGCTGACCCGGCGCCCTCCGCCAGGCCTGCGCTGACTACCACAGGCGAGGCCGGGGCGGCGTCACCGTTTCGCGGCACTCTGGCTACATGCTGGCCCCGTGCACTCTGCTCCACGCCGACATGGCGGATGAAGAGGGCGCGGGGTCACCCGTCACATCCGCTCGCACACAAGTCCACGCAAGGAGTCGTTATGGATGATCACTACCTCGCCGCCCCCGACCGCTATCAGCGCCAGGTCTATCGACCCGCCGGTCGCCACGGCCTGCGTCTGCCCGGTATCGGTCTCGGGCTCTGGCACAACTTCGGCGCCGAGTGCGATCCCGCCACCGCGAAAGCCATGGTGCACCAGGCGTTCGATCTGGGCATCACCCACTTCGATCTGGCCAACAACTACGGGCCGCCGCCGGGGTCGGCCGAAATCACCTTCGGCAAGCTGCTCAAGGGGAGCCTGGCTCCCTATCGAGACGAGCTCATCATCGCCAGCAAGGCGGGGTACATCATGTGGGATGGTCCCTACGGCGATGGCGGCAGCGCCAAATACCTGTTTGCCAGCCTGCACCAGAGCCTGCGCCGGCTCGGCCTCGACTACGTGGACATCTTCTACCACCACAGGCCGGATCCTCGCACCCCGCTGGAAGAGACCTGTCAGGCGCTGGCCCTGATGGTACGTCAGGGCAAGGCGCTCTACGTCGGCCTCTCCAACTACCCGGCCCCGCTCGCCGCGCAGGCCGCCGCCCGGCTGGCGGAGCTGGGCACCCCCTGTCTGGTCAATCAGCTCAAATACTCCCTGTTCCAGCGCGATATTGAAGCCGACACCCTGCCGGTCTGCCGCGAGCACGGCATGGGGGTGGTCGCCTTCTCCCCGCTGGCCGGCGGGCTGCTGAGCGATCGCTACCTGGCCGGCATTCCAGCGGATTCGCGCGCCGCCAGTGCCAGCCCCTTCCTCAAACCCGAGCAGATCACCGCCGGCAAGCTGGCCACCATCCGAGCCCTGCATGCGCTGGCGCAGCAGCGGGGCCAACCGCTGTCGCAACTGGCGCTGCAGTGGGTGCTGCGCGACTCTGTGGTGAGCTGCGCCCTGATCGGTGCCAGCAGCCCGCAGCAGATTGTCAGCGCGGTGGAAGCCCAGGCCCAACCCCCGCTGGATGCGGCGCTGCTGCAGCAAATCGAGGGGATCCTGGCCAGCCAGGGCACCGCCTGATCGGGGCCGATGCCGACGGCAAACAAATCTGACTCGAACGAAAACCCATGGCCCCGCCGTCGATCCCGCCAGCGGGGCCTGCCACCGACACAATATTCACTGGTTGCCCGCCCGATTTTCCTCCATCATTGGTCGCCCCTGGCTCGGCTCGGGGCCGACTTCATCCGGACCAATAATCAAGAGATCTGAAACATGACAGAGTCTTACGCCCTGTTTGTCGCCTTCGTGCTGGGCATAGTGGAGGGCCTGACCGAGTTCCTCCCCGTCTCCTCCACCGGCCACATGATCATCGTCGGCCACCTGCTTGGCTTCGACGGCCCCAAGGCTGCCACCTTCGAAGTGGTGATCCAGATGGGCTCCATCCTGGCGGTGGTCGCCGTGTTCTGGCGCCGCCTGTTTGGCCTGATCGGCATCCACTTCGGCCAGAAACCGGCGCAGGGACACGCCACCCTCTCGCTGGTACACATCATCCTCGGCATGCTGCCCGCCGTGATCATCGGCCTCGCCATCCACAGCTGGATCAAGGCTAATCTGTTCGGCCCGCAAACCGTGATGTACGCCCTGGTGGCCGGCGGCATCCTGCTGATCATCGCCGAGAAGTTCCGCCCGGCAGTGCGTTCCGAAACCCTGGACGACATCAGCTACAAGCAGGCGCTCGGCATCGGTCTGTTCCAGTGTCTGGCGCTCTGGCCCGGTTTCTCCCGCTCCGGTGCCACCATCAGCGGCGGCATGCTGATGGGGATCAGCCGCCAGGCGGCGGCCGAGTTCTCCTTCATCCTGGCGGTACCCATGATGGTGGCGGCCAGCGGACTGGATCTCTACAAGAGCCGGGATCTGCTCTCCATGGCCGACTTCCCCATGTTCGCGGTGGGCTTCATCACCGCCTTCGTGGTGGCCATGATCGCCATCAAGACCTTCCTGGCGCTGATCCGTCGCCTCGACTTCATTCCGTTCGCCATCTACCGCTTCGTGGTGGCCTTCGCCGTCTATCTGGTGTTCGTCGCCTGATCCGGCCGCGACACCATGCAAAAAGGGACCTCGAGGGTCCCTTTTTTATTGTCGCCATGACTCAGTAGAGACGATGGCTGATGCCGTTGAGCAGCCGCGACAGCCCCTTGGTGAACTGTACCGGCGCATCCTGCACCGTGTAGCAGAGGCAGCCGTCCGGGGTGTGCGGACTGTGGGCGTGGCTGGCATCGCGCCAGATGAAGTCCCCGGCCTGATAGCAGGTGTCGCCATCTTCGATGGTGCCTGCCAGCAGCAGGGTCAGCTCGTAACCCTTGTGGGTGTGCTCCGGGATGCGGCCGCCTGCCTCTATGTGCAGCAGGCTGGCGCGGGCCCCCTGCTCGTCGAGCGGCAGGCTCACCTGCCGGATGGCACCGATGTGGCGCCAGCTGGGGGCGTGGTGACGGGCCAGCACCCGCGGCAACCGGTACGACTGGCCCGCCACCTGCAGCTCGGGCTGGACCGCCGCCGACTGACTCAACGCGGCGGCACTGGCCACCGGCTGCTGCAGGATGCCGGCCAGCATGGCATCGAACGCCGCCGGCAGCGGCTCGCACTCTTCGGCGGGCGCCAGGTATTGCCGGGCCAGCTCCTCTTCGCAGGCCCGCAGCCGGGCCGCGCAATCGGGGCAGAGCTCGCAGTGAGCGGAAACGCCGACGGCCAGCGGCAGGGGCAGTTCGTCGGCGGCAAAGGCGCGCAACATGGCCTGAACGGGATGGGCTTTAATCATGGCCTTGCTCCACTTGTTCCTTCAATTTTTGTAATGCCAGTCTGAGGCGGGATTTGATGGTGCCGAGCGGCACGCCGAGCCGGTCCGCCAGCTCCTGCTGGGAGAGCTCCTGCAGGTAGATGCCGCGCACCACCTGCTGCTGCGGTTCCGGCAGGGTGCCGACGTAATGGGCCATCTGGCGGGTCAGCACGGCGTCTTCGCCGCCGCTCAGGTGCTCCTCTTCCGCCCTGAACTCCAGCATGGGCCACAGCTCCTCGGCACACAGCTCTTCTTTGCTGGCGCGGCGTCGGCGCAGCATGTCGAAGCCCTGATTGCGCATCACGGTGTAGATCCAGGTGGTGGCAGCCCCCTTGTCGGGGTGATAGAGCCGGGCCTTCTGCCACACCAGCAGCATGGTCTCCTGTACCAGCTCCATGGCGTTGGCCTCGCTGCCGAGGTGGCGCAGCCCGTAGCTGCGGATGCGCGGGGCAAAGTGCTGGAACAGGGTGGCGAAGGCGGCCTTGTCACCATGCTCGGCCACCCGCACCAGCAGGGATTTCAGATCGCCGGCGGAGTCATCCATGGGGGGCGATATCCTGTGCGGAGTCGATTGTGATTGGCCAGTATATGCCATGGCGCCGTACCTTGAAGAGGGTGATGAGTGCCAATACGTGCGCCGCGGCAAAAGGATCACCTGCGCCGTATCAAAGAGGGCTCAATGGCTGGCGACCAGCAACCCGCTCAGCAGGGAGAGCGCCGGCTGGTTGTCTTCCGCCGCCACCAGCCACTGCTTCTGCTCCACCGGGATCGGCAGCACCTCCAGCCAGCGCTGGGCCACCCAGCTGGCATCGCCCCAGTCGGGGTTGCGATAGAGGGCCGCGTATTCCGGGTAGTCCTCGAACACCTCCTGCAGCGCCCTGGCCAGCGAGTGCTGGTCGGCATTGAGCCGGCCGGTGCGCCAGGCGGGCAATTGCTCCACCTCCCCAAGCCGCAAGCCGTCTGCCTCCTGCCACAGATCGGTGATCCTGACCCGCTCCATGCCAAGCACCGTGATGCCGAGCAGGCCGTCCGGCAGTTGATCGAAGTCGACGATCCGCACCCGGGTGGCGATGGGATACATGTTGCGCAGCGCATCGGGCTGGCGGGGATCCAGCATGCAGAGGGCGAAGCCCTGATCTCCCGCCTGGGCGATCATGCGCTGGTATCTGGGCTCGAAGATGCGCAGCGGCATGATGCCACCGGGCAGCAGATGGGCCGAGAGGGGAAACAGCGCCAGTTTCATCGACAGATTCCTCGGTAAAAGGTCCCTGTTGATACGACCGTACCGACGGGGCAGATCATTCAGAACGAGTTGGAATAAAAAACCCCTTAACAATCAGGGGAAAATAGCCTGGACAAGCCGCTTCGATATGCAGTAGAAATGGATAAGCACCACAATTTCCGTCCAATATTCTGGATTACGGTGCCAAATGCAGTGAAATATCCGCCCGTCCAACTCCGGCGGGCCGTCCCTATAGTTTTCTCGGGCCGATGCGGGTAAAATTCACGCCCTTATATATCAGTCATTTTTCGACGCGCAACCTTGGTGGTCAGTTATGAAAGAGCATATTCATCATCTACTTGAACAAACGGTAGCCAATCTGAAGTCAGCGGGCGTCCTGCCGGCGGACCTGGAAGCCCGCGTGCAAGTAGACCGATGCAAGGAGAAGGCTCACGGCGACCTGGCCACCAACCTGGCCATGCTGCTGGCCAAACCGGCCCGCAAGAATCCCCGTGAGCTGGCCGCTGCCATCATCGAGCACCTGCCCGCCTCCGATCTGATCGCCAAGGTCGAGATCGCCGGCCCCGGCTTCATCAACTTCTTCTTCGACCCGAGCTGGCTGGCCGGTCAGGTGGAAGCCATGGTCGCCTCTGCCAACGCCAACGTGAAGCTGCCGGCGCCGCAGACCGTGGTGGTGGACTACTCCGCCCCCAACGTGGCCAAGGAGATGGCGGTGCACCACATCCGCTCCACCGTCCTCGGTGACGTGGCCGCCCGCGCGCTGGAGTTCCTCGGCCACAAGGTGGTGCGTGCCAACCACATCGGTGACTGGGGTACCCAGTTCGGCATGTTGATCGCCTATCTGGAGAAGATGGCCAACGAGCACGCCTCCGACATGGAGCTGCGCGATCTGGAAGCCTTTTACACCCAGGCCAAGCGCCACTATGACGAAGACGAAGCCTTCGCCGAGCGCGCGCGCAACTACGTGGTCAAGCTGCAGGGCGGCGATGAGTACTGCCGCACCATGTGGAAGAAGCTGGTCGACATGACCATGGAGCAGAACCAGCGCAACTACGACCGCCTGAATGTCTCCCTGACCAACAAGGACATCATGGGCGAGTCCATGTACAACGACATGCTGCCGGAGATCGTCGCCGATCTGAAAGCGCGCGGCCTGGCGGTCGAGAGCGAAGGCGCCACCGTCGTCTTCCTGGACGAGTACAAGAACAAGGATGGCGAGCCCATGGGCGTCATCATCCAGAAGAGCGATGGCGGTTTCCTCTACACCACCACCGACATCGCCTGTGCCAAGTATCGTTACGAAACCCTGGGCGCCGACCGGGTGATGTACTTCATCGACTCCCGTCAGCACCAGCATCTGATGCAGGCCTGGACCATCACCCGCAAGGCGGGCTATGTGCCGGAATCCGTACCGCTCGAGCACCACGCCTTCGGCATGATGCTGGGCAAGGACGGCCGTCCCTACAAGACCCGTTCCGGCGGTACCGTCAAGCTGGTCGAACTGCTGAACGAAGCCGAAGAGCGCGCCAGCGCCCTGCTGGAGAGCCGCAACAGCGACCTCTCCGCCGAAGAGAAGGCCCAGGTGGTGCACGCCATCGCCATGGGCGCGGTCAAGTATGCGGATCTCTCCAAGAACCGCACCACCGACTACATCTTCGACTGGGACCTGATGCTCTCCTTTGAAGGCAACACGGCGCCATACCTGCAATACGCCTACACCCGTATCCAGTCCATCTTCCGCAAGGCCGGCGTCGATGCCGACACCCTGAGCGGTCATGTGATCCTGAACGAGGAAGCGGAAGAGGTGCTGGCCCAGAAGCTGATCCAGTTCTCCGACGCGGTCAACGGCGTGGCGGACAAGGGCATGCCGCACCTGCTCTGTACCTATCTGTACGAGCTGTCCGGCAACTTCATGACCTTCTACGAAGCCTGCCCGATCAACAAGGATGGCGTCGACGAAGCGACCCGTCAGAGCCGTCTGCTGCTGTGCGCCGCCACCGCCAAGGTCCTCAAGCTGGGTCTGGGCGTACTGGGCATCCACACCCTGGAGCGCATGTAATAGATGGCGACCCGGGATTATGTCGGCAGCCGCCCGCGACGTCGGGCGGGTGGTCGCAACACCAAGAAAGCGGCACCTCGCCGCTTTCCTGTTATCCCGGCCCTGCTGGCCGGGGCGCTGCTGGCAGGGTTCGGCGGCTTCCTCTACACCATCAGTGGCAAGGGTCATGATGCCCCGACCATCGAAGAGCAGGTGAAAGCCAACAAGCCCAAGGCACAGAACAACGGTCTGCCGCAGGAGAAGTGGAGCTATATCGAACGGCTGGAGAACAAGCAGGTCGATATCACCGAGCCGCCGCCCCAGCCGGGCGTGCTGCCACCACCGCCGGCGGAAACCATGACCCTGCAGCCGGAGAAGCTGCCGCAACCGGTACCGACCGACATTCCCCAACCGGGCACCCCCATCGGTCAGGTGCAGCCCTACAAGCCGCAACCGGTACAACCGGCCAAGCCGGCGACTGGCGCACCGGTGGCCAGTGCTCAGGAGCAGGTGATCGACCGCAAGGCCGAACGGGATCGGATGGAGCGGGAGCTGCGTGCCGAACTGGAGCGGGAACGAGCCGAAGCCGCCAAGGCCAAGGCGGCAACCCCGCCCGCGACGGCCGACAACGAACGCTACATGATGCAGTGCGCCGCCCTGCGCTCGCAGGATTCCGCCGAATCGCTCAAGGCGCGCATCGCCTTCACCGCCGGGCTCTCTTCCAGCCTGCAGGTGGTCAACGGGGCCGGTGGCGCCGTCTACAAGGTGATGGTCGGTCCCTTCAGCGGCAAGGCGGCGGCCGATGCGGCCAACCGCAAGCTGCAGGGCTCCGGCATCAGCGGCTGCATCCCCAAGAAGGGCTGATCGCCGCATGCATACAACAGGGCCGGGTGGCGACACCCGGCCCTGTTTCTTTTGGTGCCACTTGCCACCGCTCCTCTCCCGCCCCGTTTGTCTCGCCACACCGCAGGCTTGAAAAGCCGGTTCGCCATCCCCATCTTTCTTGCCATGCACAGTCAGGCCGTCATTCGGCTCAAGCGAGGTAAGTAAAGTGACTACCATAGTTTCAGTTCGCCGCAACGGTCAGGTCGTCATCGGTGGCGATGGCCAGGTTTCCCTTGGCAACACCGTCATGAAGGGCAATGCCCGCAAGGTTCATCGCCTCTACAACGGCAAGGTACTGGCTGGTTTCGCCGGCGGTACCGCCGACGCCTTCACCCTGCTCGAGCGCTTCGAAGCCAAACTGCAGGCCCATCAGGGCAACCTGGAGCGCGCCGCCGTGGCGCTGGCCAAGGACTGGCGCACCGATCGCGCCCTGCGCCGCCTCGAGGCCCTGCTGGCCGTCGCCGACGAGCACAAATCCTTCATCATCACCGGCAACGGTGACGTGGTGCAGCCGGAACACGATCTCATCGCCATCGGCAGCGGCGGCAACTTTGCCCAGTCCGCCGCCATCGCCCTGCTGGAAAACACCGAGCTCGACGCCAAGAGCATCGTCGAGAAGTCCCTCAAGATTGCGGGCGACATCTGTGTGTTCACCAACGGCAACCACACCATCGAAGTGCTGGATTATTCAGCTAAATAAGTCGGCGAAATAGGGCCGCCAAATAAGGCCGCCTTGCCAGACACCCCATTTTCCAAGGGGTGGGCCCTGCCCGCCCCGGATACAGGAACGCCATCATGTCCGAGATGACCCCGAGAGAAATCGTCCACGAGCTGGATCGTCACATCATCGGCCAGGCCGATGCCAAGCGCGCGGTCGCCGTCGCCCTGCGCAACCGCTGGCGCCGGATGCAACTCGATGAAGAGATGCGCCATGAAGTGACCCCGAAAAACATCCTGATGATCGGCCCGACCGGCGTCGGCAAGACCGAGATCGCCCGTCGTCTGGCCAAGCTGGCCAACGCCCCCTTCATCAAGGTGGAAGCGACCAAGTTCACCGAAGTGGGCTATGTCGGCAAGGAAGTGGACAGCATCATCCGCGATCTGACCGATGCCGCCATCAAGCTGGTGCGCGAAACCGAGATGGAGAAGATGAAATACCGCGCCGAGGAAGCCGCCGAAGAGCGCATCCTCGACGCCCTGCTGCCCAACCCGCGCAACAGCTGGGGCGAGGAAGAGAAAGCCGACAACTCCAACACCCGCCAGATCTTCCGCAAGAAACTGCGGGAAGGTCAGCTGGATGACAAGGAGATCGAACTGGAGCTCTCCGCCTCCCCGATGGGCGTCGAAATCATGACCCCGCCGGGCATGGAAGAGATGGCCAACCAGTTGCAGGGGCTGTTCCAGAACCTGGGCCAGAACCAGAAGAAGAAGCGCAAGATCAAGGTCAAAGAGGCCATGAAGGCGCTGATCGAAGAGGAAGCGGCCCGCCTGGTCAATCCGGAAGAGCTGAAGCAGAAAGCCATCGCCGCAGTCGAGAACAACGGCATCGTCTTCCTCGACGAGATCGACAAGATCTGCAAACGCGGCGAGAGCTCGGGCCCCGACGTCTCCCGTGAAGGGGTACAGCGCGACCTGCTGCCACTGGTCGAGGGCTGCACCGTCAACACCAAGCACGGCATGGTCAAGACCGACCACATCCTGTTCGTCGCCTCCGGCGCCTTCCAGATCGCCAAGCCGTCTGATCTCATCCCCGAGCTGCAGGGCCGCCTGCCGATCCGGGTCGAGCTGACCGCGCTGACCACCGATGACTTCGAGCGGATCCTGACCGAGCCGAACGCCTCGCTGACCGATCAGTACCAGGCGCTGATGGCTACCGAAGGGGTCAAGATCGAGTTCACCAAGGATGGCATCCGCCGTCTGGCCGAAGCGGCCTGGCAGGTCAACGAGCGCACCGAGAACATCGGCGCCCGCCGCCTGCACACCGTGATGGAGCGCCTGATGGAAGACATCTCCTACGACGCCTCCGAGAAGTCCGGCGAGACCTTCGTCATCGACACCGACTACGTCAACGCCCACCTCGGCAAACTGATTGAAGACGAGGATCTGAGCCGCTTTATCCTGTAACAGGTTGATCGAAGACGAGGATCTGAGCGGTTTACTCCTGTAACAGACTGATCGAAAGCGAGGAGCTGAGCGGTTTAATCTCCTGTAAACGAGCCGCTTAATCTCATAGCAAGACGCCTCCCCTGTGGAGGCGTCTTTGTTTTCAGCCTCCTCCCGACTCGCAGCCTGCCCGGGTCGCTTCGCCCGGCGTACTGCACTGGTCTCTTCCCGCCAGCCAGAGCGCGGCCAGCAACAACACACCGCTCAGGGCGAAGCTGGCCTGCATGGCGAAGTGCAGCTCGCTGGCACTGGCGACGGCCGGATTGCCCCCGCCCGCCAGACCAGCAAACAGGGCGCCGAGTCCAGCCGCCCCCGTCAGCTGACCCAGATTGCGCGCCAGGGTCAGCAACCCGGCCACGGCCCCGCGGGCCTGTCCGCCGCAGCCACCGATCACGGCGCTGTTGTTGGCGGTCTGAAACAGGGCGTAGCCGGCGGTCAGCAACAGGATCGGCAGCAGATAGCCGAGCGGGCCAAGGGCTGGGCTCAGCACCGCCAGCAAGGCCGCGGCGCCGCTCATCAGCGACAATCCCAGCCGCACCACTGTGATGGCGCCGACCCTGTCCACCAGCCAGCCGGCGGGCAGCCCGGTCAGCGCCGCCAGCAGGGGCCCACCCGAGATGAGCAACCCGCTGGTCAGCGGATCGAGCCCGAATGCCCCCTGCAGATAGAAGGGGCCGATCAGCAGGGTCAGCACCATGATGCCGGCCACCAGTGCACTGGCCGCCAGACCACCGCGCAGCCGACGGGTACCCAGCAGCGCCAGCGGCAACAGGGGGGTGGCAGCACCCAGCTCGCTGCGCACCAGCCAGGCGGTGGCCAGCAGTGCCCCGCCCCCCAGCCAGAGGGCCAGCGCCCCCGTCGAAGTGAGGGCCAGCCCGTAGCAGAGCAGCGCCACCAGCAAGAGTGACAGACTCGCCAGATTGAGCCCCTCCCCCTCTGTGCACGCCGCATCCCGAGGCAGGCCGAACAGGCCACAGACCAGCGCCAGCAGGCCGATCGGCAGCAGCGCGAGAAAGGCCGGCTGCCAGCCGGCAACATCCAGCAGCAGACCGCCAAACGAGGGGCCGAGGGCCGTGCCGCAGGCCGAGAGGGTACCGAGCAGCCCCATGCCCCGGCCGCGCCGAGCCGGCGACACCAGCTGGCCCACCATGGCCAGCGACAGCACCAGCATGCAGGCCGCTCCCGTCCCCTGCAGCACCCGGGCGGCGAGCAGCCAGCCGATGGTCGGGGCCAGCGCGCAGAGCAGGCTGGCCAGCACAAACAGCCCCATGCCCCAGAGCAGCAGGCGGCGCCGGCCGAACCTGTCCCCCAACCGGCCCGCCACCACCGTCAGGCAGGTGAGTCCCAGCAGATAGGCCACCAGCACCCACTGCAGACTGGCGAAGGGAACGGCAAAGTCCGCGCCCAGTGCCGGCAGCAGCATGCTGGCCATGCTCCCCGCCAACATGGGCAACAGGGTGGCGAGGCCAAGCGCCAGCAGACCGAGGCGGCGCGCAGCGGGAGGTAAAACGCGGGTGAAGGGTGACATGATCCGGGCTCCACAAGGGGGTGATGACGACAAGGCTAGTGGGGCCGGTGAACAGGCGGAAGACGCACCCGTTGCAGCTTATCAATGCACTGGACGCCATATGAGGGAGTCCATTCTCGGGTATGATGAAGCTGGCCCCTTGCACCCACCTCGATGAAGGCATGCACATGAGCACTCCCGACCTCAACCTGCTGATCACCCTGGATGCCCTGCTGGACGAAGGCAGCGTGGCGGGGGCGGCCAGGCGACTGGGCTTGAGCCCCTCCGCCATGAGCCGGGCCCTGGCCAGGCTGCGGGAGACCACCGGCGACCCGCTGCTGGTGCGGGCCGGCCGCGGCCTGGTGCCCACCCCCAGGGCGTTGCTGCTGCGCGAACAGGTCGGCCGGCTGGTGCAGGAGGCCGAGGAGGTGCTGCGCCCCCGGCTGGAGGTCGACCCGACGCGGCTGGAGCGTACCTTCACCCTGCGCGCCAGCGAGGGGCTGGTGGAACTGTTCGGCGCCGCCCTGCTGAGCCGACTCGCCGCCGAGGCGCCGGGGGTGCGGCTGCACTTTCTGACCAAACCCGACAAGGAGAGCGGCCCCCTGCGCAGCGGCGAGCTGGATTTCGAGACCGGAGTCATCAGCGCCACCACGGCGCCCGAGTTGCGTACCCAGGCGCTGTTTCAGGACCACTTCGTCGCGGTGGTGAGGCCAGGCCATCCACTGAGCGACGGCCCGCTGACCGCCAGCCGCTACGCCGAGGCGCGCCACGTGCTGGTGTCCCGCCGCGGCCAGCCCCACAGCCCGGTCGATGAGGCGCTGGCCAAGCTGGGGCTGACCCGCACCGTCGCCACCCTGGTCCCCGGCTTTGCCACCGCGCTGGCGCTGGTGCGCGGCAGCGATCTGGTGGCCACGGTGCCGGAACACCACTGCGCCGCCCTGCTGGGCGATCTGGTTGTGCGGCCCCTGCCCTTCACGCTGCCCGGGATCCGGGTCGCCCTGCTCTGGCACCCCCGGCTGGACGCGGATCCGGCCCACCGCTGGCTGCGCACCCTCATCCGCGACATCTGTGCCCAGAACCCCTACCGCCCCCTGCCGTAGGCCCCTCGTCTTGCCAACCTGCCAATGAAGGAATCTTTCACGTCTTTTGGCGGTACGGGCATTGCTTTGCGTGGTCAGCTAGGCCGCCCCTGCGGCGGTTGTCCCGATCCGCATTCCGCCACCAATTGCACCACTGGTATACCTATTTATGTATAGCTTTGAATTATCAGGAATTACCCCTGAGGGGATATATAAATAGACACTTGATTTGCATCAATCGTCTGCCCCTGCCGACTGGGTAGCCTAGCCTCAGAATGATGTTTTATTACTCCAAACTTGAGGCAACTATGAGCAAAGTCAGACTGGTCGTTGTGGGCAACGGCATGGTGGGGCACCGCTTCATCGAAGAGCTGATCGAGCGGGCCGACCCGGGCCGCTACGAGATCACCGTCTTCGGTGCAGAACCCCGTCCCGCCTACGATCGCGTCCATCTCTCCTCCTACTTCTCCCATCACACCAGCGAAGATCTCTCCCTCGTCAAACCCGGCTTCTACGACAAGCACGGCATCCGCCTGCTGCTCGGCGAAGCGGTGAAAAAAATCGACAGGGCCAACCGCGAAGTGCACTCCAACAAGGGCACTGTGGTCGAGTACGACAAGCTGGTGCTGGCCACCGGCTCCTACCCCTGGGTGCCGCCCATCCAGGGCAGTCAGCACCACGAGTGCTTCGTCTATCGCACCATCGAGGATCTGAAAGCCATCCGCAGCGCCGCCAAGAGCGGCAAGAGCGGGGTGGTGATCGGGGGCGGCCTGCTTGGCCTCGAAGCCGCCGGCGCCCTCAAGGCACTGGGTCTCGAGACCCACGTGGTGGAGTTTGCTCCGGTGCTGATGGCCGAGCAGCTCGACGGTCAGGGCGGCCAGCTGCTGCGCCGCAAGATTGAATCCATGGGCGTGCAGGTGCACACCAGCAAGAGCACCAGCGAGATCCTGATGCACGGCGGCCGCGACGCCCAGCACCGCCTCGCCTTCGCCGACGGCAGCCAGCTGGAAGTAGACGTGGTGGTCTTCTCCACCGGCATCCGCCCGCAGGATACCCTCGGCCGTTACTGTGAGTTGGCCATCGCCGACCGTGGCGGCGTGCTGATCGACGATCACTGCCTCACCTCCGACCCCGACATCTACGCCATCGGCGAGTGCGCCGCCTGGCAGGGCCGCTTCTTCGGGCTGGTGGCGCCGGGTTACAAGATGGCCCAGATCACCGTCGACCATCTGCTCGGCGGCGACAGCCGTTTCGAGGGGGCGGACATGAGCGCCAAGCTCAAGCTGCTCGGCGTCTCCGTCGGCTCCATCGGTGATGCCCATGGCCGCACCCCGGGCAGCCACAGCTATGTATTCCAGGATGACCAGGCCGGCGTCTACAAGAAGATCGTGGTGAGCGAAGACAACAGCCGCCTGCTCGGCGCCGTGCTGGTGGGTGACGTGGAAGATTACGGCAACCTGCTGCAGATGATGCTCAACGCCCTGCCGCTGCCGAGCCACCCGGACACCCTGATCCTGCCCGCCTACGCCGGTGCCAAGCCGACCCTGGGGGTGGATGCCCTGCCAGAGAGCGCCCAGATCTGCTCCTGCTTCGACGTCTCCAAGGGTGACATCGCCAAGGCGGTGGCCGAGGGTCACACCACGCTGGCCGCCATCAAGCAGCACACCAAGGCTGGTACCGGCTGTGGCGGCTGCGTGCCGCTCATCAGCCAGGTGCTCAACGCCGAGCTGGTGAAGCAGGGCATCGAGGTCAACAACCACCTCTGCGGCCACTTCCCCTACTCCCGTCAGGAGCTGTTCCACCTGGTCAAGGTGGAGGGGATCAAGAGCTTCGACGAGCTGCTGGCCAAGCACGGCCACGGCCATGGCTGCGAGGTGTGCAAACCGACCGTCGGCTCCATCCTCGCCTCCTGCTGGAACGACTATGTGCTGAGCCCGCTCAACACCCAGCTGCAGGACACCAACGACATCTTCCTCGGCAACATGCAAAAGGACGGCAGCTACTCCGTTATCCCGCGCATGGCCGGCGGTGAAGTGACCCCGGAAGGGCTGCTGGCGGTGGCCGAAGTGGCCCGCGACTACAAGCTCTACACCAAGATCACCGGCGCCCAGCGCATCGGTCTGTTCGGGGCCCAGAAGGATGATCTGCCCGCCATCTGGCGCAAACTGCTGGCGGCGGGCTTCGAGACCGGTCAAGCCTACGCCAAGGCGCTACGCATGGCCAAGACCTGCGTCGGCAGCACCTGGTGCCGCTTCGGCGTGCAGGACAGCGTCGGCCTCGGGGTCTTCCTCGAGAACCGCTACAAGGGTATTCGCACCCCACACAAGATGAAGTTCGGCGTCTCCGGCTGTACCCGTGAATGTGCGGAAGCGCAGGGCAAGGACGTCGGCATCATCGCAACCGACGCGGGCTGGAACCTCTATGTGGGCGGCAACGGCGGTATGAAGCCGCGCCACGCCGATCTGCTGGCCTCCGATCTCGACCGCGAGACGCTGATCAAGCTGATCGACCGCTTCATGATGTTCTACGTCACCAGCGCCGACAAACTGCAGCGCACCTCGGTCTGGCTCGGCAATCTGGAAGGGGGCGTCGACTACCTGCGCGAAGTGATCGTCGACGACAAGCTGGGGCTGGCCGACACCCTGGAGCGCGATATCCAGACCCTCATCGACAGCTACGAGTGCGAATGGTCGCGCACCCTCAACGAAGAGCAAGCGTTGCAGCGCTTCAGCCACTTCATCAACAGCGACAAGCGCGACCCGGACGTTCAGTTCGTCAGCGAACGCGACCAGCACCGACCGGCCACCCCGGCCGAGCGCATCCCCGTCTACCAGATCGAGGTGGAAACCAAATGATGAAATTAGCCTGCCAACTCAACGACATCCTGCCTGGTACCGGCGTCTGTGCCCTGCTCGAGGGGCGCCAGATCGCCCTGTTCCGCCCGAGCGCGGCGGCCGAGGTGTTCGCCATCGACAACCGGGATCCCTTCTTCGCCGCCAACGTGCTGTCGCGCGGCATCGTAGGTGAACACGAGGGTGAGCTCTGGGTCGCCAGCCCGCTCAAGAAGCAGCATTTCCGTCTGCGCGACGGCCACTGCCTCGAAAATGCAGCCATGTCTGTCCAGAGCTACCCGGTCGAAGTGCGCGACCAACAGGTCTGGGTTGCCGTCTGATGTCGACAAACCCCAGATCCATGTCGGTACAGGGCTACGTCCCCGTCAAAGTACGTGATCCGCAGATCTGGGTCATCGGCTAACACCATGCATATCAGGGCTGCCCGCGGGCGGCCCTCTTGAAGGAACCAAAGATGTATACCGAAACCATCAACAAGTGTGCCGCCAACGCGGCCCGCATCAACCGCTTCGAGCGCAGCGACAAGCTCGGCTTCTGGCTCAGCTCCGCCATGGCGGGGGCCTATGTGGGCCTTGGCATCATCCTCATCTTCACCCTGGGCAACCTGGTGGATCCGAGCATCCGTCCGCTGGTGATGGGGGCCACCTTCGGCATCGCCCTGACCCTGGTCATCATCGCCGGCTCCGAGCTGTTCACCGGCCACACCATGTTCCTCACCTTCGGGGTGAAGACCGGCAAGATTTCCATGGGGGATCTGCTGCGCATCCTGCCGCAGACCTGGGCCGGCAACCTGCTCGGATCCATCGCAGTGGCGCTGATCTACTCCTACGGCGGCAGCCTGCTGCCGGACGCAGGCAGCCTGGCGCACAAGGTGGCGCTGGCCAAGACCCAGGCACCGGCGCTGACCCTGTTCATGAAGGGCGTGCTGTGCAACTGGCTGGTCTGCCTCGCCATCTGGATGGCGCTGCGCACCGAGGGTGCCGCCAAGTTCATCGCCATCTGGTGGTGCCTGCTGGCCTTCATCGCCTCCGGCTACGAGCACTCGGTCGCCAACATGACCCTGTTCGCCCTCTCCTGGTTCGGTGCCCACTCCGAGGCCTACACCCTGGGCGGCATCGGCCACAACCTGCTGTGGGTGACCCTGGGCAACACCGTCTCCGGCGCCCTCTTCATGGGCCTCGGCTACTGGTATGCCACCCCCAAGGCTGAGCGCCCGGTCGCGGTGAGCGAGACCACCACCACTGCCAACCAGACCCAAACCGCCTGATCAGGAGGCCCCATGGACTACTTGCCCATCTTTTGCCGACTCGACAACAAGCCCGTGCTGCTGGTCGGCGGCGGCGAGGTAGCGGAGCGCAAGGCGCGCCTGCTGCTGGATGCCGGTGCCCAGCTCACCGTGGTCGCGCCCGAGCTCGACCCCGAGCTGGCGGAACTGGCTGCCAACGGCAGCATCGAGTGGCTGGCCGGTGAATTCGCGCCGCAGCAACTGACGGGCAAGTGGCTGGTGGTGGCCGCCACCGATCGGCGCGAGGTGAACGCCCTGGTCTACCAGAGCGCCAATCAGGCGCGGATCTTCGCCAACGTGGTGGATGATCCGAAACGCTCCAGCTTCATCATGCCGTCGATCATCGACCGCTCGCCGCTGATGGTGGCCATCTCCTCCGGCGGCAAGGCCCCGGTGCTGGCCCGCTTGCTGCGGGAAAAACTCGAAGCCCTGCTGCCCCAGCATCTGGGCGCCGTTGCGGCCTTCGCCGGCAGCCTGCGGGAGCGGGTCAAGGCTCGCTTCGCCAGCATGGGCGAGCGGCGCCGCTTCTGGGAACGGCTGCTCGGGGCGGATCGACTCGGGCAGGCGCTGGCACGGGGGGATCACGCCTCTGCCAATCAGCTGACCGACAGCCTGTTTGCCGACGAGAGCCAGACCGGTGGCGAGGTGGTGCTGGTGGGGGCCGGCCCCGGCGATCCGGGCCTGCTCACCCTGCACGCCCTGCGCCAGATGCAACAGGCGGACGTGGTGGTCTATGACCGCCTGGTCTCCGACGAGGTGATGGCGCTGGTGCGCCGCGACGCCAAGCGTATCTTCGTTGGCAAGCAGGCGGGCAACCACTGCGTGCCGCAGGAGGGGATCAACCAGCTGTTGCTGGACGAGGCGAAGAAGGGCCAGCGGGTGGTACGGCTGAAGGGGGGTGACCCCTTCATCTTCGGCCGTGGCGGCGAGGAGCTGGAGACGCTGGTCGGCAGCGGCATCGGTTTTCAGGTGGTGCCGGGGATCACGGCGGCCAGCGGCTGCGCCGCCTACGCCGGCATTCCGCTGACCCACCGCGATCACGCCCAGAGCGTGCGCTTCGTCACCGCCCACGGCAAAGGGGGCGCCCAGGATCTCGACTGGCCGCTGCTGGCCAAAGACAAGCAGACCCTGGTGTTCTACATGGGGCTCTCCTCCTGCGCCACCATCCGCGAGCAGCTGCTGACCCACGGCAAGGCGGGCGACACCCCGGTAGCGCTGATCGAGCGCGGCACCCAGCCAAGCCAGCAGGTCATTCGCGGCACCCTCGATCAGCTGCCCGAACTGGCGGTGGGGGTCGAGAGCCCGGCCCTCATCATGGTGGGATCTGTGGTGACCCTGGCGGACCAGCTTGCCTGGTTCGGGCAAGGATGCGCCGCCGACGCAGCCCTGGCCTCGGCCTGATCGCGGCATCCATTCCAACGCCACCCTCGGGTGGCGTTTCTTTTTCTGCATTTACTGTCATAACCTCTTGTTTTGAGTCTGTTATCCTATGGGGTGTGTCAGCCGGACCACCGAATTCAGGAATTCTGCTTCATGTCCCTCCCCGCCAAGAACAGCGCCAAACAGCGTGAACAAGACAGATCGCGCATTCTCACCCTGCTGCTGGCCGATGATGCCCTCACCGACAGCCTGCTCGACCCGCAAGGGGTGCAGGATGCCACCCTGCGGGATCAGACCAGCGAGCTCACCCGGCTGGTCAACAGCCTGCCCGCCGCCGATATCGCCGATGCGCTGGAATCCCTGCCGCCGGACGAGCGTCACGTGCTGTGGCAGCAGGTAGACGAGGAGAAACACGGCCAGATCCTGGTCGAGGCGTCGGAGACGGTGTGGGACAGCCTCATCAGCGGCATGAGCGACAAGGAGCTGCTGCACGCCCTGCGCACCCTCGACATCGACGATCAGATCTATCTGGGCCAGTACCTGCCCCGCAACCTGATGGGGCGGCTGCTCACCTCCATGGCCCCGGCCCAGCGCGACCGGGTGCGGGAGGTGATCCGCTATGGCAAGCACACGGTCGGCGCCATGATGGACTTCGAGCTCATCACGGTGCGGGCCGAGGTGAGCCTGGCCACGGTGCAGCGCTACCTGCGCCTGCGCGGCAAGATCCCCGCCAACACCGACAAGCTGTTCGTCACCGACCGGCGCAACCGGCTGCAGGGGGAGCTGCCGCTCACCACAGTGCTGCTGCACAGACCCGAGACCCTGGTGCGCGACGTGATGGAGAAGGATCCGGTCACCTTCGATCCGGAAGACAACGATGAAGCCGCCGCCCGTACCTTCGAGCGGGACGACCTGGTCTCCGCCGCCGTCATCGATGGCCGTGGCAAGCTGATGGGCCGGCTCACCGTCGCCGAGGTGGTGGATCTGGTCTATGAGGAGAGCGACACCGACCTGCGCCGGATGGGGGGGATCAGTGAAGAGGAGGACGTGTTCGCGCCCGTCTCCAAGGCGGTCAAGACCCGCTGGGCCTGGCTCGCCATCAACCTCTGCACCGCCTTCGTGGCATCGCGGGTGATCGGCCTGTTCGAGCACACCATCTCCCAGCTGGTGGCGCTGGCGGCGCTGATGCCCATCGTCGCCGGCATCGGCGGCAACACCGGCAACCAGACCATCACCATGATAGTGCGGGCGCTGGCGCTGCAGCATATCCAGACCGGCAACGTCTCCTTCCTGCTGTGGCGCGAGCTGGGGGTGGCCCTGATCAACGGTCTGGTATGGGGCGGCACCATGGGGGTGGCCACCTACATCCTCTATCAGGATGCCGCACTCGGCGCGGTGATGACGCTCGCCATGATGCTCAACCTGCTGGTGGCGGCGCTGATGGGGGTCATCATCCCCATGACCATGAGCCGGCTGGGCCGCGACCCGGCGGTGGGGGCCAGCGTGATGATCACCGCCATCACCGACACCGGCGGCTTCTTCATCTTCCTGGGGCTGGCCACCCTGTTCCTGCTTTGATCCGCTCGGCAATAAAAAGGGAGCCTTTATGGCTCCCTTTTTCATTCGGCGCGGCCGCTATACCCGGTATTTGGCCACTGCCTGGTTGAGCAGCTTGGCCTGCTCGGTCAGGCCGTGACTCGACTTGGCGTTCTCCTCCGCCATCAGGCTCGACTCCTGGGCGATGTCGCGGATGTTGTTGACGTTGCGGTTCACCTCGTTGGCCACCAGGCTCTGCTGTTCGATGGCGGCGGCAATCTGGGTGCTCATGTCCATGATGTGGGTGACATCCTGGGTTATCTGCTCCAGCAGTTCGCCCGCCATGCTGGCCTGCTCCGAGCTGCTGTTGCCCTGCTCGCGGCAGGTTGCCATCATGCCCACTATGTTGCCGGTCTGCTTCTGCAGCGAGCTGATGATGCCGGCGATCTCCTGGGTCGACTTCTGGGTACGGATGGCGAGGCTGCGCACCTCGTCCGCCACCACCGCAAAGCCGCGCCCCTGATCCCCCGCCCGCGCCGCCTCGATGGCCGCGTTGAGCGCCAGCAGGTTGGTCTGCTCGGCGATGCCGCGGATCACGTCCAGCACGGAGCCGATGGTTTCGCTCTCCTGCTGCAGCTGGGCCACTTCGCGGGAGGAGTTCTCCAGATTGTCGGCCAGCGAGCGGATCTGGCTGACGGTATTCTCCACCGCACTGCGTCCCTCCATCGCCTTGTTGTTGGTGGTCTGGGCATTGTTGGCGGCCTGCTCGGTGTTGCGGGCGATCTCCTCTATGGTGGAGCCCATCTCGGTGGAGGCGGTCGCCACCATGTCGGTCTCCTGCAGCTGACGAGCGGCCCCCTCGCTGGTGCGGCGGACGTTGCCGGAGAGGTGATCCGCCGCCTCGGTCAGGGTGTGCACGCTCTGCTTCACGTCGCCGATGAGGTGGCGAAAGCCCCCCAGCATCACGTCCAGATTGCCTGCCAGCTGCGCCATCTCGTCCGCCCCCTGCAGCTCTATCTTGAGGCGCAGGTCGTTGTCCTGCCGGATGCGGTTGACGGTGTCGTTCACCCGCGAGATGGGGCGGTCGATGCTGCGGCCCAGCAGCATGCTCATGATGCCGATCAGCACTATGATGATGCCGCCGCAGACCAGCATCAGGGTATTGAGGCGCGAGGTCTGCCGTACCAGCTCATCGGCGATGTGCTTGCCGACGGCGGTAAAGCCCTGCTCGGTCTGGTGCACCAGGCCCCGCATCTCATTGCGCAGCCCCTCATCTTCACTCAGCCCCAGCACTTGCATGCCCTGCACCAGCGCGACGAAGTCCTGCCGGTACTGCTCGCTGGCCTGCTCCAGCTTGCTGCGATCAGCCTCCGGCAAGGTTGCCAGCCGCTGCTGGAAGTCCTTGTGCAGGGTCTGGAAGCGCTCCAGATACTGGATGTCGGAGCGCAGCATGAAGTCTTTCTCCGCCCGCCGCAGCTGCAACATGGTGATGAGCAGCCCCTGTTCATCCAGCTGCTTGAGCCCCTCTTCCACCTGATGCACCGCGGTTCTCAAACGCCCGTAGAGGCCGTCTTCCGGCCCCAGCCCGATGATCTGCTGCTGGGCCACCAGATCGTTGAAGGCCTTGCCATAGGCTCCCATCTGCTGATCCAGCCGGGTCAGCTCGCCCTGCACGGCGCTGAGGTTGTCATCCTGACCCAGGGTCTGGTTGAGCTGGTGAAAATTGGCCAGCACCTCGTTGAAGCGGGTCACGAAGGCCGGATCCTTGCGGATCAGGAAATCCTTCTCGGCCCGTCGCAGGTTTAGCATGGCGATCTCGAGCCCGTCCACGTTGCGCTGGGCCTCGGTCAGATGGCGGCTCACCTGGTTGGAGTAGAGAAACAGGCCGCTCAATACCAGCATGGCAACGGCGACCAGCGCGGTATTCAGGATCAATTTATGACGGATCAGCACGATGAACCTCTCACAAGCAAGGGATGGACTGCATTGAGCTTATGCGGAAAACGTTATCCCCGTTGTTGTTCAAGGAATATTCATTGAAATGCCGGTCCCACTCCTTATACTGGATCCCACCTGTTTCCAGCGGTGGATTTGACACAATGGAATACAACACTTCAGAACTGTGCGACATCTATCAGGACATGGTGGATGTGCTCGAACCCATGCTCTGCTCCTTCGGCGGCCGCGCCTCGTTCGGCGGCGTCATCACCACAGTCAAATGCTTCGAATCAAACGGCCTGATCCGTGAACTCGTCAAAGAGAACGGCGTCGGTCGGGTGTTGCTGATCGATGGCGGTGGCTCCATGCGCCGCGCCCTGATCGACAGCGAGATCGCCACCACGGCGGCCGAAAACGAGTGGGAAGGGATCGTCTGCTACGGCTGCGTGCGCGAGGTCGACATTCTGGAAGATCTGGATATCGGCATTCAGGCGCTGGCAGCCATTCCGGTGGGTGCCGACAGCAAGGACGTGGGCGAGACCGATCTGCCAGTCAACTTCGGTGGCGTCACCTTCCTGCCGGACGACCATCTCTACGCCGATACCACAGGGGTGATCCTCTCCCCCGATGCGCTCGACATCGAGTAAGCAGAGCAGAGTGAAAATGGGAGCCAAGGCTCCTATTTTTTATGCCCGTCGCTGGCCGAAAACACGCAAAAAAAGAGGGCCAGTAAAAACTGGCCCCTTAACTGGAAGCAATGTGAGCAATGTCGTGCCTTCACAAGAAGTCCATCACGTTGGAACGAATGAAGTCTTTCCCGGAAAACAAGGTAACAATAATCATTCTCATTTAACTTGGCAACTCTTATTTGCCAAAAATGCAAAAAAATTGACCACCCCTGGGGGTGGTCAATCTCGTCAGGCTTGTCGCGTGGCCGTTTGCAGGCCGGCCAATCCGGCCTCGCCCACCAGCTTGCGGCTGAGATAACGCAGCAGCACGCCGTAGAGCGGCACAAACAATCCCAGGCTTATCAGCAGCTTGAACACGTAGTCCACGGTGGCAATCTCGACCCAGTGCTCGGCCATGAAGGGATCCGTGCTGCGCCAGAAAGCGATGGTGAAGAAAGCGATGGTGTCCACCAGGTTGCCGAACAGGGTGGAAGCAGCCGGTGCCACCCACCAGGCTTTCAGCAGCCGCAGCCGGTTGAACACCACCACGTCCATGAACTGGCCCACCAGATAGGCCATAAAGCTGGCCAGGGCGATGCGCGCCACGAACAGATTGAATTCGGCCAGGTTGCCGATGCCCTGGAAGCTGCCCTCGAAGAACAGTACCGACAGGGCATAGGAGATAGCCAGCGCCGGCAACATCACGGTCTGGATGATCTTGCGCGCCAGACCGGCACCGAAGATCCGCACCGTCAGGTCGGTGGCCAGAAAGATGAACGGGAAGCTGAAGGCACCCCAGGTGGTGTGGAAGCCGAAAATGGTGATCGGCAGCTGCACCAGGTAGTTGCTGCTGGCAATGATCAGGATGTGGAACAACGAGAGGCGCACCAGCGCCGTCTGGTGCTGAGCAGGGGTCAGATTCATATTGTGACCTTTTTGGTTAATGGGGTTAGGGAACCCATACCGCCACCATTGGCGATAATTGAGGGGCGAGATTATACGCCCCCACACTGATAGTTCAATCTTTATGCGGTTGGTTGAGGCTGCCGTACCATCCTAACCCCTGATGCTGTCGGGCCAGCCAGAGCAGTACCTCGGCATCGGCCGGCTGCTCAGCCGCCAGCCAGCAGCCGCTGTAGTGTTCGTATTCGAGCCGAAAGCGACTCTCCTCAAACTCCAGCAACCAGCTGTGACGATCGGCGCCGCACTCCCGCTCGAGCGCCACCAGCTCCCACTCCTGCAACAGAGCCTCGGCCAGGGTCGGAAAGCTGTCCCAGTCGAGCGCGGGGTTCACCAGCGTCACCACCCCGGCGTCCCTGTCTGTCTGCGCGATATGCCAGTTCATCTGCCGCTCCTCAACTGCTGCAAGAGAGCTCGCCACCGCAGTACCATGCCGGTTGCGGAGTAGCGAGTTCCTCGTATTCGGGTTGCTCATCATAGGGGTGCTGCAGGACCGCAAACAGCCGCTCGAACGGTGCTATGTCGCCCTGCTCGGCAGCCTCGATCACCCGCTGAGCCAGCGTGTTGCGCAGCACATACTTGGGGTTGACCGAATCCATCAGTCCCTTGCGCACGCCATCTTCGCTCCCTTCCCGGGCCAGGCGCGCCCGATAGGCCTCAAGCCACCCTTGCCAGGCGGCAGGATCCGGCAGCAGGGCCAGCAGGCTGGCGGGCCACACCCCCTCTCGCGTCACCTCACCGAGACGGCGTAGGAACAGGTGGTAATCCACCCCGTGCGCCGCCAGCAGCCGGAACAGCTCACGGAACAGCGCCGGATCGTCCTCTTCCCACACCGCCAGCCCCAGTTTAGCGCGCATCAGCTCGGAGTAGTGCAGCATCAACTGGTGTTCGTACTGGGCCAGGGCCGCAGCCAGCGCATCCCCATCCACGTGGCCGGCCAGCGCCTGCGCCAGCTTTTGCAAATTCCAGTAACCGGCCGCCGGCTGCTGATCCAGCGCATAGCGGCCGCCCGGATCCGAGTGATTGCAGACAAAGTCCGGCACATAGGCATCGATGAAGCCGTAGGGACCGTAATCCAGCGTCAGCCCAAGCAGCGACATGTTGTCGGTGTTCATCACCCCGTGGCAGAAGCCTGCCGCCTGCCACTTGGCGATGAGCCGCGCGGTGCGGCGCACCACTTCGGCAAACAGCTCGGCACCATCGGCCAGCTCGGGGAAATAGTGGCGCAGCAGATAATCGATAAGGGCCGGGATCCGCTCCCCCTGCCCGCTCCAGGCGAAATACTCGACGTGGCCGAAGCGCAGATGACTCGGGGCGGTACGCAGCACGGTCGCGCCTGTCTCCACCTGTTCGCGGTAGACCGGCTCCTGGCTGCCCACCAGCACCAGTGCCCGGGTGGTGGGGATACCGAGGGCATGCAGCGCCTCGGACGCCAAATACTCGCGAATGCTGGAACGGAGCACGGCGCGACCATCGCCGAAACGGGAGAAGGGGGTCTTGCCCGCCCCTTTCAGGTGCAGGTCCCAGCGGCTGCCATCCGGCGCCTGCTGCTCCCCCAGCAGCAGGGCACGACCATCGCCAAGACGCGGGCTGTAGCCGCCGAACTGGTGACCCGCATAGACCTGGGCCACCGGCTGCATGCCGGGCAAGGGCATCCCATGGCCACAGCAGGCCAGCCAGTCGGCCTCGCTCACCGCCCCCAGTCCCAGCTCGCCGAGCAGCGCACGGTTGAGGTGCAGCAGACCGGGGGCATGCAATGGCTGGGGGGCAACGGGCTCACAGGCCCAGGGCAGTTCGGTGGCAAAAGTGTTGATCAGCTTCATGGTGGTGCGGTTCGTCCCTGCGTATGCTCGTGTCACTCTTTATACCGCCGTCGGCCAGCACTGGCTAACGGACGATGCGCTATTTCATTTCAAGGAGAAGAAGATGCAAAGATGGTTGGGCGCCCTGCCCCTGTTGCTGTTGTTGGGGCCGGCCCAGGCGGCCGATGTCGAGGCCGGCAAGACCAAGGCCGCCGTCTGCGCCGCCTGTCACGGGGTCGAAGGCAAGGCTCTTATTCCCAACTATCCCCATCTGGCGGGACAAAACGCCGCCTATCTGGTGAAACAGCTGAAGGCCTTCAAGGATGGCAGCCGCAAGGAGCCTTTGATGGTGCCCTTCATGGCGCCGCTCACCGATGCCGACATGGAGAACCTGGCGGCCTATTACGCCAGCCTCAAATAAGCTGGCGCGCCCGTTGGCGACGCACCCGCCCGGCGCGACTTCACCAACCTTTTACCGCCGGCAGTAGTCGATGATAAGGTCCATAAAGGCTTCACCGAAGCGCTCCAGCTTGCGGTGACCCACGCCGTTGACCGCCAGCATTTCCGCCTCGGTCATCGGCATCAGCTGCGCCATCTCGACCAGGGTGGCGTCGTTGAACACCACGTAGGGCGGCACCTCTTCATCCTCGGCGATCTGCTTGCGCAGGGCGCGCAGCTCCTTGAACAGCCGCTTGTCGTAGTTGGCGTTATCGAGCAGGCCATTGCGCTTCTCCTTGCGGCTGGAGATGGGCTGCAGACGCGGCACCGCCAGATCCAGCTTCACCTCGCCGCGCAGCACGGGACGGGCCGCCTCGGTCAACTGCAGCACCAGATTGCGGGTGATGTTCTGGGTCAGCAACCCCTTGTGGATCAACTGGCGGATGACGCTCATCCAGTACTCGTGGCTCTGATCCTTGCCGATGCCGTAGGTCGACAGCTTGTCGTGGCCGTGATCCTTGATGCGCTGGTTCAGCGACCCGCGCAGCACCTCCACCACATAACCCACCCCGAAATTCTGCCCCACCCGCCAGACGCAGGAGAGCGCCTTCTGGGCATCTTCGGTGCCGTCATAGCTCTGGGGCGGGTCGAGGCAGATGTCGCAGTTACCGCACGGCTTGTCGTTGTACTCGCCGAAGTAGTTGAGCAGCACCTGACGGCGGCAGGTCTGCGCCTCGGCGAAGGCCGCCATCACGTTGAGCTTGTACTGCTCCACCTGCAACTGCTGGGGGTTTTCGATGTTGTCGAGCAGCCGGCGCACCCGGCCGATGTCGGCGGGATCGTATAGCAGCAGCGCCTCGGCCGGGGTACCGTCACGGCCGGCCCGGCCGGTTTCCTGATAGTAGGACTCGATGTTCTTGGGAATGTCGTAGTGCACCACGAAGCGCACGTTGGGCTTGTCGATGCCCATGCCGAACGCCACCGTCGCCACCACTATCTCGATGTCGTCCTTGAGGAAGGACTCCTGAGTGCACTGGCGCAGCTCGAGCGGCAGGCCGGCGTGATAGGGCGCCGCCTTGCAGCCGTGGCGGGAGAGCCGCTCGGCCACCTCTTCCACCCGATTGCGGCTGGAGCAGTAGACGATGCCGCAGTTGCCCTTCTGGCTCTGCACATAGCGCAGCAGCTGCTCCGCCGCCTTGAATTTCTCCACCAGGCTGTAGCGGATATTGGGCCGATCGAAGCTGGCGGTATGGATAAAGGGGTCGTGGAGTTCCAGCCGATGCAGCATGTCGCTGCGGGTCGCCTCGTCGGCGGTGGCGGTGAGCGCCACCACGGGCACCTGCGGGAACCACTGCTTGAGCCGGCCCAGCGCCGCGTATTCCGGCCGAAAATCGTGCCCCCACTGGGAGACACAGTGCGCCTCGTCGATGGCAAACAGGCCGAGCGGCAGCTCCGCCAGCCGATCCATGAACTCGTGCTGCAGCAGACGTTCGGGGGAGACATAGACGATTTTTATCTCGCCGCGCCGCATGGCGGCGAAGTTCTGGATCATCTCCTCCCGGCTGAGAGCCGAGTTGATGTAGACCGCCGCCACGCCGTTGGCGCGCAGGCTGTCCACCTGATCCTTCATCAGCGAAATGAGGGGAGAGACCACTACCCCGAGCCCAGGGCGCAACAGCGCCGGGATCTGGTAGCAGAGCGACTTGCCGCCGCCGGTGGGCTTGAGCACCAGCGCATCGCGCCCCGCCACGATCTGCTCGATGATTTCGAGCTGGCCCGGCCGGAATTGCTGATAGCCGAACACCGCCTGCAGCAGGGCAAGCGGATTCTCTGGCTGGGGGTCAGGCAGGGTTTCGGCAATGGCGGTCATGGGCTCTCCTTTGGGGTCGCCATTCTAAAGCAGCCGCCGCCCACAATAAACCTGCCATTGCGACTGTTAAGGAAGTGTTGCAGACTGGCTGGAGTTTTTACTCGGTCGTACTGCCAAGGATCGGACTCAAGGAATGAAACAGATGCTCAAGAAGATGGCGCTCAGTGGCATTGCCAACCTGTTCGCCGAGAGGATGCCGTTCAACAAGCTGATCGGCATGCAGGTGACGCACTACGACTTCGACAAGGTGGAGCTGCGCATCAAGATGGAGGAGAAGCTGATCGGCAACCCCTTCCACAACATCCTGCACGGCGGCGTCACCGCCAGCCTGCTCGATGTGGCCGGCGGCATGATAGTCGCCGCCTCCTGCATCGACGAGCTGGAAGACTTCTCCCCCAGCTACCTCAAGGAGCGCTTCTCCCGCCTCGGCACCATCGATCTGCGGGTGGACTACCTGCGGCCGGGGCGCGGCAACGAGTTCATCGCCACCGCCCACATCATCCGGGCCGGCAGCAAGGTCGCGGTTGCCCGCATGGAACTGCACAACGAAGAAGGGACTCATATCGCCTTCGGTACCGGCACCTACCTGGTGGGCTGAGCCAGCCTATTGCATAAAAACCACGCTGCTAATCTGATTTTAATCATTAGAAACCTTACCCCCTCTGCCGCCACCAGGTTCATACTGAAAGTCGGGATTGTGTGCAGAGGGAGGATTGCAGGCGATGAGCGCGAAACCGGCCACCAAACCATCCAGAGCCTTGTTGAGGCAGCTCGAGTCCATGCTCGACGAGGTGCAGACACCCGAGTGTCGCCACTGGCTGGAACAGGAGCTTGAGGGATACTCTCTCTGCTCGCCCCTGCCTTGGTATCGCATCATAACCTGCCGGCAACGCGGTCACTTCTTGGACCTGAAGACGGGAAAATACCTGACTTGTCATATCAACAGTCAAACGCTAAGCCAACGCGACCTGGCCCAAATTCAGTTCATCTATGCCCGTGAACCCGCCGCCCACTATTTGCTGCAACGCAATTCCGGTATTGAGCCCTGGCCAGAACAGCTGCTGGAAGATTATCAGGAGCAGCTGATCCCCGGCCATCTATGCCTGCAAGCTTGGCATGAGCCCGTGTCTTCATTACGTGAACAACTGATGGAGGGAATCGAACATTTCATTAGTGAGTACCCCAAGCACGCGGCCTTGCAACCTCAGCACGGCTTCAAGGCATTGCGGCATCAGCACTGGCATATCTAACAGGCGCCTGGCGCGCAAGGAGGGCACCATAGACAGAACCCAACCAGAGATTGCCACAATCTAGAGTGCCGGAGTCAGGATCAGACTCCACCCTGGGCCACCGAGCGGTGGCCCTTTTATTGCCCAGTGCCGAGCAACGGAACTGACAAGATGGATGAAACAGAGGGACAGAGGGACAGAGGGACAGAGGGACAGAGGGACAGAGGGACAGAGGGACAGAGGGACAGAGGGACAGAGGGACAGAGGGACAGAGGAGCATTGCAGTTACCCTAGCAAGCCGCCAGCCTGAATATCGCCTCCATTTGCGCGAATGCCAAATGCGAAAAGGCCGCTCTATTGAGCGGCCTTTTCTAATGTGGTCGGTGTGAGAGGATTCGAACCTCCGACCCCTTCGTCCCGAACGAAGTGCGCTACCAAGCTGCGCTACACACCGATGTCTGCGGGACGGGAATTTACCGAAAGCCCCGACTCGACACAAGCCTTTTTTACGTTTGGAAGGAAAAAAATGGCTGTTCGCTCAACTATTCGTCAGTTCTATCCGTCCTGAGCCGTCAGCGGCCAAAAAATGGCCTGGCAACGCTTATGACGAGGCGAGCTGGAATTCGGCCGGGCCGAGCAAGCGGCGACGCCAGTCAGCGACCACACCATGCTCCAGCCAGTCTGCCGCATGCTTGCGCCAGTTGGGCGAGAGGGCCGGATTTTCCAGCAGCAACAGCAGGTCCGCCTCGTTGCGCAGCTGGTTGAACAGGATGTCAGCGGTGCGCTTTACCGTCAGCTCAGGGTAGGGCCTGTCCGCCAGCTCCAGCCGCTCCTGCGGCATCACCATTCCCTCCTCCAGCACCCGCAACAGCCAGCCGCAGCGGCCGCTGAGCTGCATCACCTGCGACATCTGGCCATAGCCGAAACGCTGGTTGAGCTTGAAGCAGGGGGATCTGGGCTGGCTTATCTGGATCAGCGCCTCGCCGAGTCGATAGACATCGCCGATGCAGGCCTGCGCCTCGGTCAGCCCGACCCCGGAGAGGTTCTCGCCGAAGGCAGCCGGTTGCCAGGGAGTACGCGGGGCCGGCAGGCCCAGCGCCGTCTGCCAGTTGTGCCACCAGGGGTAGTGATCGGCGGGATAGTAGTGCAGCGCCCGATCAGGGCCACCATGGTGGCGCTGGTCGCACTGTTCGTCGCCAGCCAGACCATTGGGACCGCACCAGAGCGGTATGGAGGTGGCTTGTTTGTGGATGGCACTGACAAGGCCGGGAACCAGTTCGGTACCCTGGCCGCTAAAGATGGAGATCCGCATTCTCATCCTCCGGATTGACGAGAGAATGCGGATCTTAACACGAGGTCAGGCGACTGCCTGCATCTGGGTGGTCATGGCGATCTCGGCGCGGCGACGTTTCTCCGCCTTGGCCATCAGATACCAGCTGCCGAAGGTGAACAGCGATACCGACAGCAGGATCAGGCTGGCCACCGCGTTGATCTCGGGTTTCACCCCGAGCCGCACCGCTGAGAACACCTCCATCGGCAGGGTGGTCGAGCCCGGGCCGGAGACGAAGCTCGCCAGCACCAGGTCATCCAGCGACAGGGCAAACGACATCATGCCGCCCGCCGCCAGCGAGGGGGCGATCATCGGGATGGTGATCAGGAAGAACACCTTCCAAGGCTTGGCCCCCAGATCCATGGCCGCCTCCTCGATGGAGAGATCCAGTTCCCGCAGGCGGGCCGACACCACGATCGCCACATAGGCAGTACAGAAGGTGGTGTGGGCGATCCAGATGGTCACCATGCCCCGCTCGGCGGGCCAGCCCACCAGCTGGGCCATGGCCACGAACAGCAGCAGCAAGGAGAGACCAGTGATCACCTCGGGCATCACCAGCGGCGCCGTCACCATGCCGCCGAACAGGGTCCGGCCACGGAAGTGCGGGATCCGGGTCAGCACGAAGGCCGCCACCGTCCCCAGCGCCACCGCCGCGATGGCGGTATAGAAGGCGATCTCCAGCGAACGCAGTACCGAACCTATCAACTGCTTGTTGTCGAGCAGGCCGAAATACCACTTCAGCGACCAGCCGCCCCAGACCGTCACCAGCTTGGAGGCGTTGAAGGAGTAGATCACCATGATGATCATCGGCAGGTAGATGAACAGCAGCCCCAGCCACAGCATCAGCTTGGCAAAACCAAAGCGCCTCATACTTTCCCCTCCAGCTCTTTGGCCTGGTTGCGGTTGAACAGGATGATCGGAATGATCAGCACCGCCAGCATCACCACCGCCAGGGCGGACGCCACCGGCCAATCACGGTTGTTGAAGAATTCCTGCCACAGCACCTTGCCGATCATCAGGGTCTCGGGGCCACCCAGCAGCTCCGGAATGACGAACTCGCCCACCACCGGGATGAACACCAGCATGCAACCGGCGATGATGCCGTTCTTGGAGAGCGGCACCGTGATCTGCCAGAACCGGGTCAGGTTGCGGGCGCCGAGGTCGGAGGCCGCCTCCAGCAGACTCTGGTCGTGTTTGACCAGGTTGGCGTAGAGCGGCAGCACCATGAACGGCAGGTAGGAGTAAACGATGCCGATGTAGACCGCCAGGTTGGTGTTGAGGATCTGCAGCGGCTCGTTGATGAGGCCGATGCCCATCAACAGGCTGTTGAGCAGGCCGTTGTTGCTGAGAATGCCCATCCAGGCGTAGACCCGGATCAGGATCGCGGTCCAGGTCGGCATCATGATGAGCAGCAGCAGAACGGTCTGGGTCTCCTTGTTGGCCCGGGCGATGGAGTAGGCCATCGGATAGCCGATCAGCAGGCAGAGCACAGTGCTGATGAAGGCCATCTTGAGGGAGCCGAGATAGGCCGCGATGTAGAGCTCGTCCTCCTGCAGCAACAGATAGTTGCCCATGTGCAGCAAGATGGTGAGCTGATCGTCAGCCCAGCTCACCACGTCGGTGTAGGGCGGGATCGCCACGTCCGCTTCGGCGAAGCTGATCTTCACCACTATGATGAAGGGCAGCAGGAAGAACAGGAACAGCCAGAAGAACGGGATGCCGATCACCAGCTGCCGCCCCCCTAGTGCCTTCAGTCGTCTCAATGCCATCATGATTGCAGCACCACGCCGCTGTCATCTTCCCAGTAGAGGAACACCTGGTCATCCCAGGTCGGCCGCTTGCCGTGGCGTTCGGCATTGGCGATGAAAGCCTGAACGATTTTGCCCGAAGGCAACTGGATGTGATAAACCGAATGACCGCCCAGATAGGCGATGTCATAGACTTCGCCCTTGGTCCAGTTGAAGTCCGGATGCTCGATCTCCACCGGTTTTTGCAGGCTCATCAGCAGTTTTTCCGGCCGCAGGGCGTAGGTGACCTTCTTGTTCTCGGCGCGGGAGCTGATGCCGTGGCCCACGTAGATGGGCTGCTCCAGATCGGCGCAGGCGATGGTGGCGTGGTCCTGCTCATCCTCCACCAGCAGGCCGTCAAACAGGTTGACGTTGCCGATGAACTCGCACACCAGCCGGCTGGCCGGGGTTTCGTAGATGTCCATCGGACTGCCGATCTGTTCGATGCAGCCAAGGTGCATGATGGCGATCCGCTCGGCCATGGTCATCGCCTCTTCCTGGTCGTGGGTCACCATGACGCAGGTTACCCCGACCCGTTCGATGATCTCGACCAGCTCGAGCTGCATCTGGGAGCGCAGCTTCTTGTCCAGCGCCCCCATGGGCTCATCCAGCAACAGCAGCTTGGGCCGCTTGGCCAGCGAGCGCGCCAGTGCCACCCGCTGGCGCTGGCCGCCGGAGAGCTGATGGGGCTTGCGACGGGCATACTGGGTCATCTGCACCAGCTTGAGCATCTCTTCCACCCGGGCATCGACCTCCGCCTTGGGCAGGCCATCCTGCTTGAGGCCGAAGGCGATGTTCTGCGCCACCGTCATGTGGGGGAACAGGGCGTAGGACTGGAACATCATGTTGATGGGGCGTTCATAGGGCGGCATGTCGGTGATGTCGACCCCGTCGAGGAACAAGCGTCCCTCGGTGGGACGCTCGAACCCCGCCAGCATCCGCAGCAAGGTCGACTTGCCGGAGCCGGACCCGCCCAGCAGGGCGAAGATCTCGCCCTTGTGGATGTTGAGGGACACGTTGTCGACCGCCAGCGTTTCATCGAACTGCTTGCTTACCCTGTCTATCTTGACCAGCACTTCTTTGCGTTGCTGGCTGCCCTCGAGGGCTTTCTTGTAGGCACTGGAGGCTATCGCCATTACCAAACTCCCAAAGGTAATACCGGCCGGGGCCGATCCATAAAACAGTCTGGCGCCCCGGGATGGGCGCCAAGGTTAGGTTCCGGACTTGATCTTGGTCCAACTCCGGGTGATCAGGCGCTGCACCGCACGGGGATGTGCCTGCTGCACATACAGCCGCTCCAGCACCGCCTGGGGTGGATAGACGGACTCGTCATTGCGCACGTGCTCCTCCATGAACTCCCCCGCCTTGGCGTTGGGGTTCGCGTAGCCCACATGATTGCTGATCTGGGCAATCACCTCGGGCTGCAGCACATAGTTGATGAGGGCGTGCGCCTCTTTCACGTTGGTGGCATCGGCCGGGATCGCCATCATGTCGAACCAGAGGTTGCCGCCCTCCTTCGGTATGCTGTAGGCGATCTTGATCCCCTTGCCGGCTTCGTCGGCACGGGCCGCCGCCTGCAGGATGTCGCCGGAGAAACCGGCCGCCACGCAGATGTCGCCGTTAGCGAGATCGCCGATGTACTTGGAGGAGTGGAAATAGGCCACGTAGGGGCGCACCTTGAGCAGCTGCTCCTCGGCGCGCTTGAGATCCGCCGGATCCTGGCTGTTGGGGTTGAGCCCCAGATAGTTGAGCGCCGCCGGGATCATCTCGTCTGCCGAATCGAGGAAGGCGACCCCGCAACGGGCCAGTTTCTGCATGTTTTCCGGTTCGAAGATCACGGCCCAGGAGTCAATCTTGTCGACCCCCAGCACGGCCTTGACCTTGTCGATGTTGTAACCGATGCCGTTGGTGCCCCACAGATAGGGCACGGCGTACTGATGACCCGGATCCACCTTGTCGAGCTGCTTGAGCAGCACGGGATCCAGGTTGGCCAGATTGGGCAGCAGGGCGGGATCCAGCTTCTGGAAGGCTCCCGCCTTGATCTGTTTGGCCAGGAAATTGTTGGAGGGCACCACCAGATCGTAACCGGTGCGTCCGGTCAGCAGCTTGCCTTCGAGGGTTTCGTTGGAATCAAACACGTCATAGACGGTCTGGATCCCGGTCGCCCGCTGAAAGTCGCTGAGGGTGGTCTCGCCGATATAGTCGGACCAGTTGTAAAAGTGGACCACAGGGGCTGCCTGAGCCACATTTGCCAACCCCAGAGCCAGGGCCATCGTCACTATCTTGGTTGTGTGCACTTACTCAGTCCTCTTAATGTGTGATTTGCCAGTCGCGCATCCTTACGCGCCGTCCAACCTGTCGGGTGGGTCACCTCCCTCCCGGCCGAACTGCGGACCGGGAGGGGCACTCGTCACTTACTTGCCTGACTTGATCTTGGTCCAGCTACGCGTCATCAGACGCTGCACCTTGGCCGGCAGATCCGGGAAGGTGTAGATCTTGGCCAGCGTCTCGTCGCTCGGGTAGATGCCCGGATCGTTGCGGATCTTCTCGGACACCAGCGGCACGGAAGCCTTGTTGCCACTCGGGTAGCTGACGGCGTCGGAGATCTTGGCGATCACCTCAGGCTTCATCAGGTAGTTCAGGAACACATGGGCCGCTTCCACATTCTTGGCATCGGCCGGGATGGCCAGCATGTCGAAGAAGCTGCCTGCCCCCTCTTTCGGGATCACGTAGGTCAGGTTGACGCCGTTCTTGGCCTCGATCGCCCGTGACTTGGACTGCTGCAAGTCACCGGAGTAACCGACCGCCACGCACAGGTTGCCGTTGGCCAGATCCGAAATGTATTTGGAGGAGTGGAAGTAGGCGGTATAGGGACGGATGGAGAGGAATAGCTCCTCCGCCTTCTTCAGCTCGTCCGGCTTCTGGCTGTCCGGCTTGAAGCCCAGGTATTGCAGGGCGGCCGGCAGCATTTCGGTCGGCGAGTCGAGGAAGGAGACACCGCACTCCTTCAACTTGGCCATGTTTTCCGGTTTGAACACCAGATCCCAGGAATCCACCGGCGCCTTGTCACCCAGCACGGCTTTCACCTTCTCCGGGTTGTAGGCATAACCGATGGTGCCCCACAGGTAAGGAATGGAGTACTGGTTACCCGGGTCGCTCGGTTCGAGCGCCTTGAGCAACGAGGTATCCAGGTTTTGCCAGTTGGAGAGCTTGGACTTGTCCAGCTTCTGGAACACGCCCGCCTTGATCTGCTTGGCCAGGAAGGGGTTGGACGGCACGACGATGTCATAGCCCGAACTGCCGGCCAGCAACTTGGCTTCCAGCACCTCGTTGCTGTCGAACACGTCGTAGACCACCTTGATGCCCGTCTCCTTCTGGAAGTCTTCCAGCGTGTTTGGCGCGATATAGTCGCTCCAGTTGTAGACGTGCAACACCTTGTCCTCGGCCATCGCCCCGGTACTCATCATGACCAGTGCCACAGAGGCTGCAATCATTCCCGTTTTGAAAGACATCGTCCTTGTCTCCTAAGCAAATTGTATGCGCAAGCCAACCTGCCCGGCGTCCGCCTATCCCCGCAGCTTTGCCGCCGTCAGATCGAGACTGAGCCTGGCCAGATTGACCAATTCATCCACCTGTTCCTCGGTGATCACCAAGGGGGGCGATATGATCATGGTATCGCCGACAGCCCTCATCACCAAGCCATTGTTAAAGCAGAACTCTCGACAGGTCATACCGGCCTGCAGCCCAGCCGGGAAGCGGCTGTTGGTCTGCTTGTCCTGCACTATTTCCAGCGCGGCCACCAGGCCTTTGCCACGGGTTTCGCCCACCAGCGGATGGTCCGCCAGCTCCGCCCAGCGGCGCTGCAAATAGGGGCCGATGGTATCATGAACTCGCTTAACTATGCTTTCGTTTTGCATAAGCGTAATGTTGGCAATCGCCACGGCGCAGGCCACCGGATGACCGGAATAGGTGAAGCCGTGGTTGAACTCGCCTCCCTCTTCCACCAGCACCTTGGCGACCCTGTCCCCCACCATCACGGCCCCCATCGGCAGATAGCCGGAGGTGATGCCCTTGGCCAGGCACATGAGATCCGGCTTGATGCCGAAGCCCTCGCTGGCGAACCAGTGGCCGGTGCGGCCAAAGCCGCAGATCACTTCGTCGGCGATCAGCAGGATGCCGTACTTGTCGCAGATGCGCTGGATCTCCGGCCAGTAACTGTCGGGCGGGATGATGACGCCGCCGGCACCCTGGATCGGCTCGCCGATGAAGGCGGCCACCTGGTCCGCCCCCAGCGCCAGAATCTTCTCCTCCAGCTGACGGGCACGGGCCAGCCCGAATTCGTGGGCGCTCATCCCCTGCCCCTCGCCGAAATGATAGGGCTGGTCGATGTGCACGATACCGGGGATCGGCAACCCGCCCTGAGCGTGCATCCCCTTCATGCCACCCAGGCTGGCGCCCGCCACGGTGGAGCCGTGGTAGGCGTTGTGGCGGCTGATGATCACCTGCTTGTCCGGCTGCCCCTTGCTGGCCCAGTAGTGGCGCACCATGCGCAGCACGGTATCGTTGCACTCGGAGCCCGAACCAGTAAAGAAGACGTGGTTGAGGTGCGGCGGCGTGATCTCGGCCAGCAGGGTCGCCAGCTCGGCAGCGGGCGGGTGGCTGGTCTGGAAGAAGAGGTTGTAGTAGGGCAATTGCTGCATCTGGCGGGTAGCGGCGTCCACCAGCTCCTGGCGGCCATAGCCCAGGTTGACGCACCACAGGCCGGCCATGCCATCCAGAATGCGCTTGCCTTCAGAGTCTTCCAGATAGACGCCTTCGGCCCGGGTGATGATGCGGCTGCCTTTCTTGTTCAGTGCCTGAAAATCGGTAAACGGATGCAGGTGATGGCTGGCTTCCAGTTGCTGCCACTCACGGGTGGTATGCTGCATTGCTTGCTCCTCGGTTCCTTCGATTTAAGCGATGTTTGTTGGTCAGTTGATGAGGGGCAGACGCTCTCCCGGTCACGGTGACGCACCGGGTGTCATGCAGTGCCTGCACCCCAACTGTCTCGATTCACGCGGGAGGGGCCGGCGGCCCCTCCGGGCAGGGTGATGCGCGACCGGCGCGCATCCGGGTCACACGTTCAGCAGCAGGAACTCCCGTTCCCAGCGGCTGATCACCCCGAAGTAGGTCTCATATTCCTTGCGTTTGACCGCCACGAAGGCCCGGGTAAAGCGCTCGCCCAGCATCTCCTTGATGGGGTCGCACTGCTCCAGGTGGCTCAACGCCTCCTCCAGCGAGCGGGGCAGGCTGTAGGGCAGCTCATAGGCGCTCGACTTCATCTCCGGCAGCGGTTCCAGCTTCTCCATCATGCCGAGGTAGCCGCAGGCCAGGGTGGCAGCCAGCGCCAGATAGGGGTTGGCATCGGCGCCTGCGAAGCGGTTCTCCACCCGGCGGGCACTGGCCTCGGAGAAGGGCACCCGCAGCCCGCAGGTGCGGTTCTCCACCCCCCACTGCACGTTGCGTGGCGCGCTCTCGCCAAAGGTGAGGCGGCGGTAGGAGTTGACGTTGGGGGCCAGCAGCGCGGTCACCGCCGGCGTGTATTTCTGCAGGCCGGCGATGAAGTGCATGAACAGCTCGGAGTGGCCGCCGTTCTCGGTGCCGAACAGGTTGCGGCCGTTCACATCTTCCAGGCTCTGGTGGATGTGCATGGCGGAGCCGGGCTCGTCGCTCATCGGTTTGGCCATGAAGGTGGCGTAAATCCCGTGGCGGTGGGCCGCTTCCCGCATGGTGCGCTTGAACAGGAACACCTGATCCGCCAGATCGACGGCATCGCCGTGCAGGAAGTTGATCTCCATCTGGGCGGCGCCGGACTCGTGGATCAGGGTGTCCACCTCCAGCTCCTGCGCCTCGCAGTAGTCGTACATGTCTTCAAAGATGGGGTCGAATTCGTTGACCGCGTCGATGCTGAACGATTGGCGGGCTGTCTCAGGGCGTCCGTTGCGCCCCACTGGCGGCACCAGCGGATAGTCGGGGTCTTCGTTGCGCTTGACCAGGTAGAATTCCAGCTCGGGGGCCACCACCGGCTTCCAGCCCTGCTTCTCGTAAAATGACAGGACCCGACGCAGCACGGAGCGCGGCGCGATGTCGATCAGCTTGCCATTGATGTCGAAACAGTCGTGGATCACCTGGGCGGTCGGCTCCAGCGCCCAGGGTACGAAACGAATGGTGTTTGGATCGGGATAGAGCTGCATGTCCCGCTCCAGCGGGTCGATCATGCTGTCGTCATCCGGATACTCGCCGGTCACCGTCTGGGTGAAGATGACCTCGGGCAGGCGCATACCCCCCTCGCGCAGAAACTTGTTGGCTGGAATGATCTTGCCTCGGGCATTGCCGGTGAAATCCGGAAACAGGCACTCCACTTCCGTGATGCGATTGCTCTCCATCCAGCCCTTGATACTGTCCATGTTAAACCCCGACTCTACGGTTGCCATTGGCAAGGGTGTCTAATATATGGAACACCCTTGTTATCAAATTGTAATCAACACCACCATAAAAGCCCGCCATCAGGGGCAATGTCAAGCGGTGGTGTTTAAAAAACTATAAATAACGGCGCATATAATGACCATTGCGGGGACAAATACTAAACACCCTGGCGTGATAACGACTCACTGCAAGCCCGGTGCCAACAAGCTTGCAGGATCCCCCATGTTCTCAGTCAGACCCTGTCTGAATCGGGTCATTTTTTTGCAAGGGCGCACAATACTTGTCCTCTTTGCTTTGCATGCCTGCATTTTTTTGGTACAAGGCCCGCCCTGATTTGCACTCTCCTGCTTGGATTTGGTGCAAATTCAGGACACAGGGCTTGGTCTGCAGGCAGACAGCCCCCATAAACAGGGATAATTGGGTTAGTAAACTGACTGGTAGTAAATCGTATGTGTGATTTCATGACTGAAGACCAACTGGCCTTTTACAAGGGACAGATCGAGCGCCAGATCCTCGAACTCGAAGATCGCCTCAACTCCCAGGCCAGCCAGGCCATCGCCACCGATACCAACGAGATGGCTGATGAAATTGACCGTGCCAGCATCGAGGAAGCCCGTCGTCTGGAGCTGAACCGCATCGAGCATGACAAGCTGCATCTGCGCAAGCTGCGTGGTGCCCTCAAGCGCATCAGCGAAGGGGATTTCGGTTACTGCGAATCCTGCGGTGACGAGATCTCCCTCAAGCGGCTGCAGGCTCGTCCCGAGTCCCGCTTCTGCGTTGAATGCCAGAGCACCAAGGAGTTCAACGATACCCACGTGTATCGTCGCGTCGCCTGACGCCTCGCTGCCTGCTCACATTCGTGCGGCGAGCGTTGCCAGCGGGGTGGGCATGCAGGTGACAATGAGGACACCAGGCTGCTCACCCTGGCGGATCACGGCTACGCAGCAAGAGAGTGACAAGTTCTGTTAGACTCCGGGCAAGCCCGGAATCTACAGGAGAGCAGAGAGTGAAATGGTTCCTCAAACTGTGCTTGTGTCTGCCGTTGCTGGCACAAGCACAGACCCTCACGGTCAAGGTTCCCAGCCGGCCGATCAACGACCTCGACAAAGAGTACCAGCTCAAGCTGCTGGAACTGGCGCTGACCCATGCTGGCCAGCCGTTTCGCATCAAGCAGGTCGAACTCAACCTCAACCAGTACAGCCTGCAGCAACAGCTGAGCAAGGGCCAAACCATCAATGTGTTCTGGATGGGGACCTCCAGCGCCCTCGAATCCTCGCTCATCGCCGTGCCGATCCCGCTGTTTCGCGGTCTGGAAGGGCTGCGGCTCTCCTTCATCCACGCCGATGCCCAGGAGAAGTTCAACCAGATCAACTCGCTGGCCGACCTCAAGCAGCTGAAGGCGGCGCAAGGGGTGGGCTGGGCCGACAACAAGATCCTGGAGAACGCCGGCATCCCCACCTACTCGGGGCGCTACAGCAACCTGTTTCGGCTGATCAACGACGGTGACAAGCTGGACTTTTTCCCGCGCAACCTGGTGGAGATCTTCGCCGAGCGCAGCGAGCTGGTGGCGCAATATCCCAACCTGGTCATCGATCAGCACCTGCTGATCCGCTACCCCTTCGCCGAGTTCTTCTTCGTCAGCCCGGAATCCCCCAAGCTGGCCAAGGCGATCCAGACCGGGCTTGAGCGGGCCTATGCCGACGGCAGCTTCATGAAGTTCTTTCGGGAGAACCCCAAGATCCGCGAGGCCCTGGCCAGCGCCAATCTCGAGCGGCGGGTCACCATCTCCCTGCCCAATCCCGACATGACACCGTTGCTAAAATCCATTCCGGCCCAATATTGGGAGTATCCCCCGCAGGGATAAGAGTCGGCCACCTCAACCGGGGTGGCACCCACAGCGCGCCAGGGAGGTGCCATGAAGGGAATCGAGGAGTGGTTTGAACTGTACGGCCAGAGCCACCGGCACCCGGTCAATGTGGCGATCCACAAGCTGGCGGTGCCCGGTATCTATCTCTGCGCCCTGGCCCTGCTCTGGTGCCTGCCGGCCGGGCCGCTGCCGCCGTCGCTCAACTGGGCCGCGCTGGTCGCCATCCCCGTGCTGGCCTTCTATCTGCGGCTGTCATTTGCGCTGTTTGTGGGCATGACGGTGCTGACCGCACTGGGACTGGTCATTTGCCACAGCTGGCAAGGCCCCTTGCTGTGGCCGGCGCTGGCCGGGTTCGTGCTGCTCTGGATAGCCCAGTTCGTCGGTCACAAGATCGAGGGCAAGCGCCCCTCCTTCCTCGCCGACCTGCAATTTTTGCTGATCGGCCCCGCCTGGGTGCTGGCCAGCCTCTATCGTCGTTTGGGCATTCCCTACTGAGGGAAGCCAACAGGAGAGACCATGAGACATCCTCAGATCCTTGCTCGCGCCCTGCCGCTGCTGCTGGGCGCACTGATTGCCGGCCCGGCGCTGGCCGACAAGGCCGACCCCGTCGGCGAGGTGAGCACCGCCTTCAAGCTGTTTGGCCCCAACCATAAGATCCTGGTGGAGGCGTTCGACGATCCCCGCATCGACGGCGTCGCCTGCTATCTGGCGCGTCCCAAGACCGGCGGCGTCAAGGGCGGACTCGGGCTGGCGGAAGATCCCTCCCACGCCTCCCTCTCGTGCCACCAGATTGGCCCCATCACCCTGCCCGCCAAGTTGAAGGCGGGGGAAGAGGTGTTCGACGTCAGCACCTCGCTGGTGTTCAAGGAGCAGAAAGTGGTGCGCTTTTACGATCAGAAGCGCAACGCGCTGGTCTATCTGACTTACAGCACCAAGCTGGTGGATGGCTCTTACAAGAGCGCGGTCAGCGCCGTGCCCATCATGCCGTGGGGCTGAATCCCCACCATTTATCCCGTGATGACGACCCATATTTGCTGTAATTTAACTACATCATTATCTGCGGAGAGCACACCATGAGAGTCGCCGTTTTCAGTACCAAGAGCTACGACAAAGAGCACTTCAATCAGGCCAACAGCCAGTACGGTTATGAACTGGAGTTCTTCGACGTGCGGCTGGAGGCCAAGACTGCCCGGCTGGCCCACGGCTTCCCGGTGGTGTGCCTGTTCGTCAACGACGATGCCGACCGCGAGGTGCTGACCGAGCTGGCCACCCATGGCACCAAGGTGATCGCCCTCCGCTGTGCCGGCTACAACAACGTGGATCTGGTCGCTGCCAAGGAGCTGGGGCTGAAGGTGGTGCGAGTGCCCGCCTACTCCCCGGAAGCGGTCGCCGAGCACGCGGTGGGCCTGATGATGACCCTCAACCGTCGCATCCACAAAGCCTATCAGCGCACCCGCGATGCCAACTTCTCGCTGGAGGGGCTGGTCGGCTTCAACATGCACGGTCGCACCGCCGGCATCATCGGCACCGGCAAGATCGGCATCGCCACCCTGCGCATCCTCAAGGGCTTCGGCATGCGCCTGCTGGTGAGCGATCCCTATCCGAACCAAGCGGCCATCGATCTCGGTGCCGAGTACGTGGATCTCGATACCTTGTTCCGCCAGTCCGACGTCATCAGCCTGCACTGCCCGCTGTTCAAGGAGAACTACCACCTGCTGAACAAGGAGGCGTTCGCCAAGATGAAGGACGGGGTGATGATCATCAACACCAGCCGGGGCGGCCTGCTCGACTCCAACGCCGCCATCGAGGCGCTCAAGACCGCCCGCATCGGCGCGCTGGGGCTGGATGTCTACGAGGAAGAAGAAGATCTCTTCTTCGCCGACAAGTCCAACGAGGTGATCACCGATGACGTGTTCCGCCGCCTATCGGCCTGCCACAACGTGCTGTTCACCGGTCACCAGGCCTTCCTGACCCGCGAGGCGCTGCACGCCATCGCCGACACCACCCTCAGCAACATCCGCGCCATCGACAGCCAAGGCCGCTCTGACAACGAGGTGGAGTAAACCACCGCGCAATAAGCGAGGCGCCGGGTTGTGAGACCCGGCGCCTTCGGGTAGGCTACCAGCCCTTTTTTGCTCAGGAGTCTGGCTGCCCATGTTTATCGGATTTGATTACGGTACCTCCAACTGTGCCGTCGCCGTGATGGAACAAGGCAGCCCCAGGCTGCTGAACCTGAGCGGTGCCCACTACCTCCCCTCCACCCTGCACGCGCCCCACCGGGATGCCATCGCCGGCCTGCTGGCCGAAGGGCTGGCCCCCGCCCAGCAGAGCGAGTACCTCAAGCTGCGCGGCCCCGTGGTCACCCGGGCCCAGGCGGTACGCCGCCAGATGCGCGAAGAGGGGCTGATCGACGAGCTCAGCTTTGGCGCCGCGGCGCTGGAGCGCTATCTGGAAGAGCCGGACGACGGCTACTACCTCAAGTCGCCGAAATCCTTCCTTGGCGCCTACGGCCTCAAGGCTCCGCAGATCGCCCTGTTCGAAGACATCGTCTGCGCCATGATGCTGCACGTGCGGCGCGAGGCGGAGCAGCAACTCGGCGCGCCGATCCGCCGGGCCGTGGTCGGCCGCCCGGTCAACTTCCAGGGGCTGGCGGGGGAAGAGAGCAACCGTCAGGCCATCGCCATCCTGAGCGAAGCGGCCCGCCTCGCCGGGTTCGAGCAGGTGGAGTTTCTCTATGAACCGGTGGCGGCCGGCTTCGAATTCGAGGCCCGCCTGACCGAAGATGCGGTGGTACTGGTGGTGGACATCGGCGGCGGCACCACCGACTGCTCGGTGCTGCGGATGGGCCCGAGCCACCGCGACCGGCTCGATCGCGACGGCGATCTGCTCGGCCACAGCGGCCAGCGCATCGGTGGCAACGACTTCGACATCCGGCTGACGGTGGAGGGCATGATGCCGCTGCTCGGCATGCACGAGACCCTCAAGACCGGCAAGCCGCTGCCCCACCCGCTGTTCTGGGACGCTGCCGCCATCAACGACGTCAGCGCCCAGAGCCGCTTCTACAGCCTGGATACCGCCCGCCAGCTGCAGGATCTGCAACTCGACAGCCAGCCCGGCAGCAAGCTGGGCCGCCTCGCCAGTCTGCGCGCCCACAAGCTGAGCCACCAGCTGGTGTGGCGTGCCGAGCAGGGCAAGATCGCCCTCTCGACGCAGGAGTCCAATCACCAGTCGCTGAGCGAGCTGGAAAAAGGGCTGGAGGCGGAGCTGACCCGCGAACAGCTGGCCAATGCCTCTGCCCTGCTGCTGGAGAAGATTGGCGAGCTGATGGATGAAGCCATCGCCGCCGCCGGCGTGCAGCCGGATCGGGTCTTCATCACCGGCGGCAGCGCCCGCTCCCCGCTGATCCAGGCCTTCATCCGCCAGAAGCTGCCCCAGGTGCCGCTGGAAGGGGGTGATGACTTCGGCTCGGTCGCCTCCGGTCTGGCCCGTTACGCCGAGCGGCTGTTTGGCAGCGGTCAACCCACCCCGATCTGACCCAAATGAAATCTGGCGGAGGGTCTGTGTTGCCATTTAACGACACAGGCCCCACCCACAGGGCGACAGAAGCAGTCGGGGGCGCTCCCCCTCGCCCTGCCTGAGGGCGCGCACAGAGGGTATGCTTGTCACTCCCACTACCGGAGCCCTTTCATGCCCAGATTCTTGCTACTGCTGCTCGCCCTGCTTCTGCTCAGCGCCTGCAGCAGTACTCCCCGCTTCGCCTCGCAAGACCTGCAGCACCACCACTGGGTGCTCGACAAGCTGGATGGCCAGCCCGTTGCCGCGCCGCGAGACAACCCGCCCGATTTCGAGATAGGTGAGCACTTCACCGTCAACGGCATCGCCGGTTGCAACCGCTACTTCGGGCAGGGCCACCTCGAGGGGAACAAGTTCTGGGTGACCAGTCTGGGCAGCACCGAGATGGCCTGTCTGGCCCCGCTCGATGCCGTGGAGCAGGCGGTGCTGACCACCCTTACCGAAGGGGCCACCCTGAACGGTACTACCCAGACCCTGATCCTGCAGGGCAAACGGCATCGTTTGGAATACACCCTGCGCGACTGGGTGCTCTAGGGCTCACAAACCGGCATCACAAACAGGAACATGTGCCCCGCCTGTGGCACAATATGAGGCAGTGCTCGCAATGGAGGCTGCCTCAGCCATGTCGATGGACCGTCTGTTTGACAAGATCAAACAACTCCCCACTATCCCGCAACTGCTGCATGAGTTGATGCAGAGCTTCAGCGATGAAAATGCCCGCATCGACGAGATTGCGGCCAAGATCGCCATGGACCAGGTGATCAGCGTCAAGGTGCTGCGAATGGCCAACTCGGCCGCCCTGCGCCGTGGCAACGAAGTCACTTCCATCGAACAGGCGGTCATCCGCCTCGGTTTCAACCGGCTGCGCTCTGTGGTGGTCGCCTCCGGTATCATCGGCAGCTTCAAGGCGCCTCCCAGCTTCGACAAGAACAAGTTCTGGACCGAGACCTTCCAGGTCGCCACCATCGCCAAGACCCTGGCCCAGGAGGCCAAGGTGCTCGACCCCGAGACCGCCTTTACCTGCGCCCTCATCCACAACATCGGCGAACTGCTGATCCAGAGCACATTGCCGGAAGAGGCGGAGCTCATCAGTCTGGCGATCCAGAAGGGGAGCAGCCGGGTCGAGGCCCAGCGCGAGATGCTGGGCTACGACTATGCCCAGCTCGGCGCCGAGCTGGCACGGCGCTGGAATCTCTCCGAGGCCTTCGTCGATGCCATCTCCCAGCAGCTGGATCCCCTCTCCCACGACCCGGTCAGCAAGGAGGCGGTGTTGATCCGCCTGGCGGTCTTCATCTCCTTCGCCTGGAACGCGGGAGTGCCGGCCCAGGCCATCATCGCCCGCTTCCCCAAGCCACTGGCCGACCAGCTGGGGCTGGATCCCAAGTCGCTCGCCGGCCAGCTCGAAACCTTGCATGAACAGGGCAATGCCCTCGCCGATCTTCTGACTCAATAAGCATCATGACCCATCCATTTCTGTTTCATCCCCAGGTGGCGCCCTGGTTCAAAGAGAGCGCCGATGCCCTGCAACTGACCCTGTTCAGCGAGCTGGATGCCCCGATCCGTGAGGTGTGGCTGCGCCACGAGCCGGACAACGAGGAGTACCTGATCCCGATGACGGCGGTCTCCACCCGTGACCGGCTGCAGGTATGGCAGGCGACCCTGCCGCTCATCAAAGGGCAGGACATTCACCTCTACTGTTTCAAGTGTCTGACCGATGAGGAGCAGTGGTGGCTGCACGGGGCCGGCGTCAGCGCCGCCATGCCGCCGCGCGAGCAGCATTTTCGCTTCAACAGCCTGCACCAGCCACCGGCCTGGGTGCAGGACCAGGTATTCTACCAGATCTTCCCCGAGCGCTTCTGCAACGGCGACCCGTCGCTCAGCGTCAAACATCACGAGTACGAGTACAGGGGCAAGGCGGTGATCAGCAAGGCGTGGGGCGAGCCGGTCAGCCGCCACGAAGAGGGCCACGGCGCCTGCGAATTCTACGGTGGCGACCTGGCGGGCATCGATGCCAAGCTGCACTACCTGCAATCTCTCGGGGTGACGGCGCTCTATCTCAACCCCATCTTCGATTCGCCGAGCAACCACAAGTACGACACCCAGGACTACTTCAAGGTGGATGCGCATCTGGGCACCAACGCCCAGTTTGCCGAGCTGACCCGCAACCTGCACCAGCGCGGCATGAAGATCATCCTGGATGCGGTGGTCAACCACACCTCGACCGAGCACCCTTGGTTCTGCCCGCCGCTGGGCGCCCAGCGCAACCCGGACTCACCGTGGCGCAGCTTCTACACCTTTGACAACGAAGGGGATTACGTCAGCTGGAAGGGCATCCGCAGCCTGCCCAAGCTCGACTTCTCCAGCGAACAGGTGCAGGACGCCGTCTACCGCGCCGACGACGCCATCCTGCGTTACTGGATGCGTGCCCCCTACCAGATCGATGGTTGGCGCTTCGACGTCATCCACATGCTGGGGGAGCGTGGCACCGCCGAGGGCAACCGCGGCCACGTACGTGCCATTCGCGGCGCGGTGAAGCAGGAGAACCCGGACGCCTACGTGCTGGGCGAGCACTTCTTCGAGGCAAGCCAGTGGCTACAGGGGGATCAGGAGGACGGCGCCATGAACTACTACGGCTTCGCCCACCCGATCCGCGCTTTCCTGGCGGGACAGGACATCGCCTACCACCCCATCAAGATCAGCGCCGAAGAGCTCGATCGCTGGCTCAAGCTGGCGCGGGCCCACATTCCGTTCAAGAACCAGCTGGCCCAGTTCAACCTGCTGGACAGCCACGACACCGCCCGCTTCCTCCACCTGCTGGGGGAGGACAAACAGCGGATGCGACTCGCGGCCACCCTGCTGCTCACCTACATCGGCGTGCCCTCCATCTACTACGGCGATGAAGTGGGACTCTCTGGCGGCAACGATCCGGACTGCCGCCGCTGCTTCCCGTGGGAGACCACCGCCTGGGATCACGTACTGCACGACCATTACCGCCGGTTGATCCAGATCCGCCGCCAGCGTCCAGCACTGCGTCGCGGCGACATCCAGACCCTCTATGCCGGTCCACACAGCTATGTGTTTGCCCGCACCCTGCAAAGTGATCAGGTGGTGGTGGCCTGCAACCGTCATCCCAGCGAGCCGCGCACCATCAGCCTGCCCCTGTGGCAGACCGCGAGCCCGGCCAGCCGCTTCACTGACGCCTTCAACGGCGACAAATTCGAAGTGGTGCAGGGAGAAGTACAGCTCACCATCCCCGCAAACTCAGCTAGAGTGTTGCTCTCCAGCTAGGCGTCAAAAAAGCGGCCCCCCTGTGTTCCGCTTTTTGTTAAAGCCCCCGAGATCGCATAAAGTTGTTTGAGCTGGGTTGGATTTCTCTATGAATCATCTAGTTAGTTCACTCAGAGTGGAATAAAACTGGCATCATACAAGACCGCTTCCGACCCTTTTCGGCTAAACTGGCCCAAGGCACATAAATTGCTTGTCACTTGGCATCACTAGCGAGAATCCGTCATGTTCGACAATAAAACCCTATTGATTACCGGCGGCACTGGCTCGTTTGGCAAGATGCTGGTCAAGACAGTGCTGGAACGCTACAAGCCGAAACGGCTGATCATCTACTCCCGCGACGAGCTGAAACAGTTCGAGATGCAGCAGGTCTTCAACGCCCCCTGCATGCGCTATTTCATCGGCGACGTGCGGGACGCCAACCGGCTCACCATGGCAATGCGCGGGGTTGACTATGTGGTGCATGCGGCGGCGCTCAAACAGGTACCGGCCGCCGAATACAACCCCATGGAGTGCATCAAGACCAACATCCACGGGGCCGAGAACGTCATCCAGGCCGCCCTGCTCAATCAGGTCAAGAAGGTGATCGCCCTCTCCACCGACAAGGCCGCCAACCCCATCAACCTGTACGGCGCCACCAAGCTGGCCTCCGACAAGCTGTTCGTCGCCGCCAACAACATCGCCGGTCAGGATCCAACCCGTTTTGCGGTGGTGCGCTACGGCAACGTGGTGGGATCGCGCGGTTCTGTGGTGCCCTTCTTCCAGAAACGGATCGATCAGGGCGCCACCACCCTGCCCATCACTCACACCGAGATGACTCGTTTCTGGATCACCCTGCAGCAGGGGGTGGACTTCGTGATGAACAACTTCCCGCGCATGAAGGGGGGTGAGATTTTCGTGCCCAAGCTGCCCTCGGTGCGGATCACCGACCTGGCTACCGCCATGGCCCCTCAGCTGGACCAGGAGATCATCGGCATCCGGCCGGGTGAAAAACTGCATGAAGTGATGTGCCCGTGTGACGACTCCTACCACACCTTCGAGTTCGACGACTTCTTCATCATCGGACCGACCATCAATTTCAACAATCGCAACAATGACTTTTCTGTCACCGCCTCAGGTGAAAAGGGAACTATGGTGACCCAGGGATTCGAGTACAACTCCCGTGACAACGAGGATTTCCTGACGGTTGAACAGCTGAAAGCATTGAACAGCAAGGTGGTAATGGAATGATCCCGTACGGCAGACAGTCGATCAGCGAAGCGGATATCGAAGCCGTGGTCGAAGTATTGAGGTCCGATTTTCTGACCCAGGGGCCAGTGGTACCCCGCTTCGAGCAGGCAGTGGCGGATTACTGTGGTGCCCGCTTCGGGGTGGCGGTCAACTCAGGTACAGCCGCCCTGCATATCGCCTGTCTGGCACTGGGTGTCGGCCCGGGTGACTGGGTCTGGACCTCCCCCATCAGCTTTGTCGCCTCGGCCAACTGCGCACTCTATTGCGGAGCACAGGTCGACTTCGTCGACATCGAGCCCGATACCGGCAACATGTGCGCCATGGAGCTGGAGCGCAAGCTGGTAGCCGCCAAGGCGCAAGGATGTCTGCCCAAGGTGGTCATCCCGGTACACTTCGCAGGCCTGCCCTGCGACATGCAGGAGATCCATCGTCTGGGACAAGAGTACGGCTTTCGGATCATCGAGGATGCCTGTCACGCTCTCGGCGCCCGCTATCAGGGTGAACCCACCGGCAACTGCCGCTACAGTGACATCACCGTCTTTAGCTTCCATCCGGTGAAGATCATCACCACCGGCGAAGGCGGCATGACGATGACCAATGACCCTGCGCTCGCCAAAACCATGAGCATGTTGCGCAGCCACGGCATCACCCGGGATCCGGCCGACTTCATCAACGAACCGGACGGCCCCTGGTACTACGAGCAGCAAATGCTCGGTTTCAACTACCGGATGACCGACATCCAGGCTGCATTAGGGTTGAGTCAGATGGCTCGACTCGAGGAATTCTTGGTTAAACGACGGAAAATTGCTGCGCGTTATCAGGCTGAATTACCACGCCTTGGCTTGGAAGTTTTATCAGACCGTAATAATCGACTCTCAGCTTGGCACCTGTTTGTTATCAAAGTCCAGACGGAAAACCGTAAGACTTGGTTTGAATTACTGAGATCATGTGGGCTTGGTGTAAACTTGCATTACGTACCTATCTACAACCAGCCTTATCATCATCAGGCTGAATGTATGCAGAAAATAGCAAGTATTTTTTCTGCTCAGAGTATATCGTTACCGATCTACCCAGATGTTGAACCATCGATAATCATAAACTCAATTAGTAACATTGAATTTGTAAGCTAGATAATATGTAAAAAATATAAATAGATATTAACCTCTGCTGCTGCCTCATCTCTAGATAAAATTCACCCTATAAATAGCTCTCTCAAAATCATTATTTCATTGTAGTAACTTTAAGGAGCCGATAATGAAATCAAAGCAAGTTATAGTTACCGGTGCGACAGGATTTATAGGGCAGCATCTAATACCCTCTCTAATAGAACAGGGATATAGTGTAGTAGCAATCTCCCGAAACGTTAAAAAAGGGCATCAATTCGATTGGTTCGAAAAAGTACAATTTGTTTCAATGGACTATCATGAGGATGATTTCAATTTCACTCCAGAGGAAGGCTCAAGCCTTATTCACCTTGCTTGGCAAGGATTATCAAACTATATGTCGCTTTCTCATTTTGAAGAGGATCTTCCTAAAAGCTACAATTTCATTAAAAGATGCATATCATTGGGTGTTAAAAATGTCCTTATAACAGGAACATGCTATGAATATGGCATGCAACATGGGCAGTTATCAAGTTCGACCAAGACTGCCCCAGTCACTCCATATGGATTAGCAAAAGACTGCCTAAGACTATTCCTAGAAAATTTAAAACTGGAACACCCATTCACTCTACAATGGACTCGACTCTTTTATATATATGGTCATGGACAGAATAATAACTCTATAATTACTCAACTAGATGCAGCAATTGAGAGAAACGATCCTATATTTTATATGAGCGGAGGAGAACAGCTAAGAGATTACCTACCAGTTGATGTAGCAATCATGCAGATTATAGAGATATTCAGTTCCGATCAAAATGGAATATTTAACATCTGTAGTGGCCAGCCGATTTCAATAAGAAGACTCGTAGAAAAAAGAATATTAGAAAAAGAGTCCAACATTTCTATATCGTTAGGCCACTTCCCATATAGAAGTTATGAGCCAATGGCTTTCTGGGGTACCAAAGAATGAAGTTCGACATTAGGGAAACCACAGATAAAATATTAGATGATCTTTCTGAATACATGATCCAACAGTTAAGTTTTCTTTATCCAAGCACATCAATAAATGAAGATAAACTAGCAATCAAAAATAGCTTGCCATTAGCACTTAGGAGAATGAAGGAAATAAAGAAAGTCGCCATGCCATATGATGAAAACATATTCTACACATACCATTCTATGGAATATAGTACTTTTCTTTATATCATAGCAAACACTATATACTTGACGAATGGGAGTATAGAACTATGTGATAGGCTTTTTCTCCTTAATAGGTCATTAAATTCAATTGATCTATTTTACAAAAACAATATGCCACCAATATTTATAATTGCCCATGGATTAGGCTGTGTAATAGGCAATGCAGAGTATGGAAATAATCTCATTTTCTTTCAAAATACAACAATTGGCAGAGTTGGAAATGACAGTCCAAAAATAGGAGATAATGTGATAATCTATCCAAACTGCGTTATTACAGGCAAGACTATTATTGGTTCTAACTGTGTAATATCTGCTGGGACTGTAATACACAACAGAATAGTTCCTGATAATAGTCTCGTTAGATCTTCAGGTAATGAAATAAAATTCTCCTCCTTAAAAAGGGATTACTTAGGATATTACTTCAGAGGAAAATAATTATATGTCAAAGAGTATTTTTGTTCCTGCGTTACCAAATAGTCCACTTATGTCAAAAAGTGATGAAGCTTTACATGGAGAGATACATCTTAGATTTAATCCGGAACTAGACTTTATTGAAAATTATGCCTTTGATCCAAAAAAAGCTACATATGACAATAATTATCAGAACAGTCAAGCCCATTCAGATATATTCAATGCTCATATGAAAGGGATGTTTGGGATTATTAAGAAATACATCCCCAAAGGAGGTTTAGTTGTAGAGGTTGGATGTGGCAAAGGGGACTTTGTTGAACTAATGGAATCTGATAGCTCATTCTCAGTAATTGGCTATGATGCAACCTATGATGGTGATAATCCTCTTATTGAAAAAAGATATCTATCATTTAACGATAAAATAGATGCTGACTTCGTTATTCTACGCCATGTTCTAGAGCATATTCAAAATCCACACGCCTTTTTGGTTCTTATGCAACATGTCTTCGGACATGTTAAAATATACATAGAAGTGCCTAATTATAGCTGGATTATAGAAAACCAAGCATTCTATGATATAACTTATGAGCATGTGAATTATTTCACACCATATTCTTTAGCATATCTCTTCGATCACCAAATACATAATTCAGGATTGTGCTTTAACAATCAATATCAGTTTTTAATAGCCGACCTTCAATTACTTTCCAATACTTACCAAGAGCAATATCTCAGTAATCAATGGATTGATATAGACTTTTATAAAACATTTCACATGCTCTCAGAAAAAATACTCCACATAGAGAAGAAGATAATAGAGAGTAATAAAATATATATCTGGGGTGCGTCCACCAAGGGTTGTATGTTCCTCGTACACTGCCTTGACCGTTCAAAGATAATAGATAACATTGGATTCGCCATAGACATTAATCCCAAAAAATGGGGGAAGTATCTACCTGGCTCACACGTTCCCATCAAATCAAAGGATGAATTTTTTCATACTGTTAGAGAAGAAGACATCTTGGTGATCGCAAACCCAAATTATAAAGACGAAATTATTTTCGAACTTACTTCACAAAAAATAAATAATCTAATTATAATCACATTATAATATTCTCAGAGAGGGGATTGCTGTGATGAATTTTGTGTTGAACTCTCGGAGATAATCTAATTGATTGATTATTTCATCTGAGATATTCCATGGTAATATCAGTACATAATCAGGGATCGACAAACATAAATCCTCAGGATGAAAAATTGGAATATGACTACCAGGTAAAAATAATCCCTGCTTTGACTTTGCTGCATCATATACACAAGGTAATAAATCCTTTCTAATACCAGCATAATTCAAAAGGGTATTACCTTTAGCTGCTGCACCATATGCAGCCACAGTTTTACCTGCATGTTTCTGTAATAATAAAAATCCAAGTAGCTCATTCTTAATATTATTCACTTTCTCCTGAAAATCAGCATAAATATCTTTACTCTGTAAACCAAAATGCTCTTCTTCAGCTAGAACCTTACCAACCTCAGAACTAATACAGCGAGACTCCTCGGCATGACCCGCATATATACGCAAGCTACCTCCATGTGTAGGCAATCTCTCAACATTAAAAACTCTCAAACCTACAGAGTCGAGTATTCTCTTAACTACTTGTAATGAAAGATAAGAGAAATGCTCATGATAAATAGTATCAAATTGTATTTTATTTAATAACTCCAACACATGAGGAAACTCTAGAGTGATAACCCCATCCCGCCTAAGCAAAATTTTCATACCAAGACAAAAATCATTTATATCGGGGACATGTGCTAGCACATTATTTCCGATTAATAGATCTGCACTTTTATTCTCTGCAACCAGATGACGAGCCAGTTCCGAACCAAAGAAGTGTCTAATTATCGGAATACCTATTTTTTCTGCAGCATCGGCTGTACAGTCCGTTGGCTCAATACCAAAACAAGGTATATCTGCTGCCACAAAATTTTTTAATAAATAACCATCATTAGCGGCTATTTCAACCACTAGACTTTTAGAATCCAAACTTTGCTCAGATATCATTTTTTTGCAATATCTAGCAGCATGTTCTAGCCAACTAACTGATGTACTAGAGAAATACGCATAGTCGGCTTTGAATAATGACTTAGCATCAGTGAAGTCTTCTGTTTGAACCAGCCAACACTCATCACATACATGCAAGCGAAGAGGGTATGTTATTTCTGGAGCATTTAGATCATGGGTTTTTAAATACGCATTAGATGGAGGTGTAAAACCCAAATCTAGAAAGGGAAAATTTTTCAATTGTTTATTACAATGTCGGCATTTCATGGCACTATGATTCCTTGGAAAGAAATATCTAATAGAGGACGGATACGATCTCTTTCTGATATTTCAGAAGCAGCTAATGGCCACTTGATGTCAAGCTCTGGGTCAAATGGATTCAACCCACCCTCAGCTTCAGCACGATATTCTGTAGAATGGCAGTATATCATCTCAACATCATCACATAGAGTCTGGAATCCATGAGCAAATCCCTCTGGAATTAGTAGTGAATGATGCGTATCAGATGACAACTCTTCAACGTGATAACATAAAAAAGTGGGAGAATTAGCCCGAATATCTATAACCACATCCCATACCCGACCACGGATACAAGTGACTAATTTTTTTTCTGCATATGGTGAATGTTGAAAATGCATCCCTCGCAACGTTCCCTTCAGTAAAGTTCTCGTCATATTCATTTGTATGGCAGAAGAGTCCCACCCTAAAGCGGACATGTCATTTTCACAGAACAGCCTACTAAATTCACCGCGGTGATCAAGAAACACATTTCTTTGTAACAGTAAAACTCCAGGGAGAGGTTGCGCCAAAGTAGTGAACGAGCTCATCTTCCACCCTTTTCAAATAAATCAATTTGCTGTTGACATAACTCTCTAGCTTCATAACCATGATACCAATCTTTATACCATGTCATTGTTTGCTTGATAGCATCTAATAATGACCAGCGTGGTATGACGCCTAACCTAATATTGGCCTTGGTTGTTTCCAATGCCAAATATTCTGCCTCATAAGGCTCGTCACTGCTTCCACACCAAGTTACCTCACCTTTTCCGAATACATTTCTTGCCTCCATAATAACATCCTTAACACTCGCGAGTTCATGGCTATGTGGGCCAAAATTATACGCCCCCGAAAAAGCTGAGGATTCATAAAGATGCTTTGCTAAAGTCAAGTATGCCGATATCGGCTCCAAAACATGTTGCCATGGTCGAATAGCCTCCGGGTTTCTTATCAACAGATTCCCACCCCCTTGCCAAGCACGTATAGCATCGGGAATTAAGCGGTCCGCTGACCAATCCCCCCCGCCTATAACATTGCCAGCACGAGCAGATGCCAAAACGATTCCTTGTTCTGCCAAGAATGCATCTCTATAACTATTTATGACGAGCTCACAGGCAGCTTTACTAGCGCTATATGGATCATGACCTCCTAGAGTATCAGTCTCACGACAAGGCCATATTGATGATGCATTTGAATATACTTTATCTGTTGTCACCATTACCATACTCTTGACTGAGCTAACTCCACGAACGGCTTCAAGCAAGTGTACAGTTCCCATGATATTTGTTTCGAAAGTATTTACCGGGTTACGATAGCTCTCACGAACTAATGCCTGAGCAGCCAGATGAAATATAATATCGGGCTGAAATAAACGAACCAAAGATGCTAGGCTATATTTATCATTTATATTGCAAATGTGATGTTCACATAGCTCTGATATATTTGCAGCTTCAAATAGATTAGGAGAGGTCAATGGCGCTAAACCCACCCCCATGACAGAGGCCCCTAAATTATGCAGCCATAAAGTTAACCAACTACCTTTAAACCCAGTATGCCCTGTAACAAGGACTCTTTTACCTTTCCAAAAATAAGAATCATGCATTTTATCCATTACCAAACTTTCCATGGAGCTTGATTACTCATCCACAATTCTTCCAATTGATTTTTTTCTCGTAGAGTATCCATTGGTTGCCAGAAACCATGGTGTTCAAAAGAAACCAACTCCTTAATATTAGCTAATTCTATTAAAGGGTCACCTTCCCAGCTACACTGGTCACCATTCAACAACTTGAATACTGCTGGTGAAAGTACGAAAAAACCACCATTGATCAGACCACCATCTCCTCTTGGTTTTTCAGAAAAGCCTGTAACAACCTCCCCATCGCGAGTCAATGCACCATAACGCCCTGGAGGAGAGACAGCAGTAACGGTAGCAATTTTCCCATGAGATTTATGGAAGTCTATTAGCTCCTTAATATTAAGGTTACTGAGGCCATCACCGTAAGTAAAACAAAACTCTGACTCTCCCCTTAAATATTCTTCTACACGCTGTAGCCGCCCTCCAGTTAGAGTATTCTCCCCAGTATCTACTAATGTTACACGCCATGGCTCTACATGATTATGATGAACTTCCATTCTATTATTAAGCATGTCAAATGTCACATCAGACATATGCAAGAAATAATTTGCAAAGTATTCTTTTATTACATACCCTTTGTACCCTAGGCAAATAATAAAATCATTTACGCCATAATGTGAATATATTTTCATTATATGCCATAGAATTGGCTTGCCACCAATTTCTATCATTGGTTTTGGACGAAGATGAGACTCCTCACTAATCCTAGTACCCAAGCCTCCAGCAAGAATAACTACTTTCATCCATCCTCCATTCTAGCTATATAGCTGTATAATAGTCACTTGTAATTTCCTCAACTCAGCTTCGCTACTCACCTCATGTGTAATATCAGTAGAAAACTCTTTAGAGGCAATAATGAAGCATGTAAATCCCAGCTCTATTGCATCGCTGACCCGAACAACAGGAACTGAAACGCCATCAAAGACCAATTCTTGACCAGACAGAGCCTTATCTGTAAATAATGATGCGGTTATACCATGGTCACTCATGCAATTATAAAGGCGACAACCTATATCACCAGCCCCACAGATGACAAATTTAGGCTGTATATCTTTATCATCCAACCTTATAACTTCAATAATTTGTGCTAGACGTTTGTCCCATTTGTCATGATTTAGCTGTGCTTTGAAACCTTTAATATTAAACTTTATCAGTTTATACAATAAATTGATCCATTCTATAACCCCTGCATCATTGACAATATTTATTGCTTTACGAGATGTCTTATGAAATGGGATGAAATAATCTAGCCAATTTTTTCTATAAAAAGCAAAAAGATTTCGTTTAGCACTTATTCCAAATGGACCAAATTTTACCCAACCTTGATTTGAACGATTTAATTTCCCTAATGAGGCAAGATGCATAACCAGCGTCCAATCATCACCATGGAAACCCTGCTGATATATTTCTGGCCATTTGATAACACTGGATCTTCTATGAAGTCCATAGAAATGGGAGTTAGCATGCCAACATGAAAAAAACTTCAACATTCGCAATGCAACTCTATCTTGATCAAGCATCCAATCCCCCATCATTTCATCAGGTACTTTCTTCCCATCAAAAATTGTAGGGGATGTAGAGGAGACATATGAAGGATTATTATCTAAAAAATTGACGTGAATAGCTAAAAAATCAGGCGATCGTATATCATCAACAGCGGCCCACATAAAATATTCTCCGATAGATTTCTCCATCAGAAATTTAAAGTTGAATGCAGTCCCCATATTTTCTTGATGTCTAATATATGTTACTCGCTTATCGTGAGACTCATACTCTCGACAGATTTGCTCAGTCTTATCATTTGATGCATTATCTGATATGATAAGTTCAAAATCAGTGAATGTTTGTTCAAGCATTGCATTGAGACACTGTCTAATGATCTTTTCACCATTATAAACAGGTACGCCAATAGTAACCTTTGGTTTCATTTTAGTCGTCTTATAAAAGTACTATCTAGATAAAATATTTAAACAGTATAAATTCGCAAATCACTGACTTCGTTATTAAACTTACTACGAATCTCTGACTCTATTTCATCCTTGTATACGTATGAAGCAATAATAAAAACATTACAACCATTGTCCACTGCGACATCAATAGATACTACATCAATATATTTGTCAACATATATAGAAGTTATATTTTTATCTGTAACATAGTCGAATTTTATATCTGCACTCTTAAGACTATTTATAACCTCCACTCCTACTTCTCCAGCCCCACATATTGCTACCGAGCCATTGTCATTATGACGCAACTGAGCAATAAGATCTGGAAACCCAATTGAAAGTAGAGGTTCATTGGCTAACTTTTCTATTACAATTTCAATCTCATAGCATCCTTTAGCATGCTCTGCATTAGATATAGAGTAATCAAATCCAGTATCATTCTCTTGTAAACTACGGATTCTATACGTATTTATATCTAATGCGCTCTCAATATCAGCTATCAACTTTGCCGATGTATAAAACCGTAGATGTTCGCGGTTCCAGCGTGAAGGTAATGTCATTTTCCTTTCATAAAGAAATTGATGAGGAACAGTGATTATCAGATAACCCCCTATCTTAACCACCCGAAACCACTCCTTTAACGCCAATACCGGATCATCAACATGCTCAAGGCAATGACTGGAATGCACGGCATCTTGGCTAGATGTAGGAAAAGGTAATGTTAGGCCATCATAACCCGGAAAACCAATGTCGATAATAGTCGCATTGGGAACCACTGCAGGCCCTCTCCCCCCTCCAATATCAAGAATATGCCGTCCAGATAAGTATTTTTTATAAAAACCCATTTTAAGACGCTCAGCATGTGTCTTGGATGGCTCTCCACCTGGAAGGAAGGTATTATCCATATTCATTGGTTATTACTCCTAAGATATTCAAAAAAAGTCAATACTTTCCGTATAACAGAGTCAACATTTATTAGGCTGATACAATGTACATCACTTGCTTGGCAACAATCAGAGCAACCATCTAAACCATATTCAGGTTGAATGCTGATGAATGGTACACCCCATGGGCCAAAGCGTTTAGGAGAGTTAGCATGCCAGATATAACCGCCTATAGGGTGCTTTGATATTTCTACCACAGGAGTTTTCGCTGCAGCAGAAATATGCATAAGACCACTGTCATTACCAATATATAACTCTGACTCAGAGATTATTTTTGCAGACTCAAATAAAGACAAGCTACCGACTAGATTAATAGAGTTTGTTGTTTCCTCAACATAGATAGCATCATCAACAACATCCTTACCCCCAAGCAAAAGGAACTCATAGGTCGGATAGTAATGGCTGAGCTTATTTATAAGTTTAGAATAGGACTCTTTTGGCCAACGTCGATCTGGTGAGGCTGCCCCTAAGCCAATTACAAATCGCTGCTCTCTTGAGGCGTTCTGTTTAACAAAAGGAAGTTTTAGGCAACTAAATTTTTTGCTTTCTAATCCTAGCTGCTCGATAAACCAAAGCATTCTTGCCGTCTCATGCACCTCAAAAGGAGGAGAAAGACAATCTGTCAACATTTGGTCATATAACAGATTGTATCTGTGACAAAATGGTTCACTTTGAAATCCTATGCGGACAGGTATATTAAGTAATACCGCAAGAAAGCGTGATACGTTAGTATCAATACAATATCTTGGGAATAATGCTATATCACAGTTAGGCAAATTGTTTTTTATTCTGTCTAGGTCTTCAGCTAAGACATGGCCATGTTCATGATTGAAACGAGAACGCTTGTGCTCAGTTGGTAAATAGACGATGCCAGAATAGCGATCGTCATGCTCAAAGATAGACCTCATTGCCTCAGTTGTAACAAGAAACACATTCCTCGCACCGCTACTTAGCACGGACTCAAAAAAAGGTGTAGTAGTGATGACATCACCAATACATTCAACTTTAAAGATGACAACATTCTTTCCTCTCAAGTCACGTATTATAGGGGCAGGAATAACTTGTGAGAAATTCCCCATATTTAAAATCATAGCTGTCATTATCGATAAGTAGCTATCGATTTCGTCTTTTTGCTCCAGAGATAAGTTACCACTTATTTTATAACTATTTATCATGTTCAATAGTGGTTGCGGGCTACTTATCATTTTAGAAAGCATCTGCTCAAACTTTTCAAACAGATAAGCGACTAGAATTCGATTCTTTGAAACATGTATACCAGAGATTTGCCAAGGGTTAGGAAATACACTTTTTGGCTGTCGCATCACATAAATTTTCATACTACCTTCAATCGCCTGTAAGGCAACCAAATGAGCCAGCCATCTATTATTTGATTCAACAATAGATTCAATATAAAAATGGGCAAATCGTCCTGGAATAATTGCACTCGCCAGATAATTATCTGGCGTATCATAGTCATCTATTGAATATAACTTCCTTTTATCATAGCGTATCGATCCTGGATGGAAAATCCCTATAGTATTTGGCATATTACTTAAGGCTTCCAACTCACTGTCTTGTGGCAAGACAATAGCTCCATCATCTGAACATACAATTATGAAATCATAACTCTCGGCTGCTATTAATAAATCCCTACTCAGATTATCAATGCTACATACCTGGCACCTAGTATTAAACTCATGATAAAGAAAATCGGATATGTAACTTTCTAATCCTGTCGGCGTTATCCAGTAATCCCATTCGCGAGGCCAAGTCGATAAAAGCTGATCGATAACATGAGGTTTATTATATGAACAATTAAGGATTATTAAATATGAGCCCATATTATTCCGCCTTACAATTAAGTAATTATAGACTCGGTAGGGAGAAGAGATTTAACACCATCAATGATCCTCATGACGACATCAGGCTGTCCAGCTGATACACGAACATGCTCCCACTCAGGATAATCAAGATGCCAGTTCTCTCCATCGGAAGGCACCCATACCACGCTCTTGATACCATAGCCTGCAGCTATATGAGCACTAGCTGAACGAGGGGTGAGAACTAATGCTGCATGGCGAATGATACTCAACATTGTGATCTCATCACCAAGATAGGATGAATCGGCACCTAGATGATTATTTTTATCTTTACAACCTATTTCAACCTCATCACTTATATTAGCTCTGGCATTTACGGGTATATATGAACCTGTGAGCACTACAGGAAGTGGACAATGCTGAATAATATTTCGAAGTTGAGCAGGAGTAAGATTTGGTTGTGCCCAATTTGCAGTAGGCTGTAAAGCAATATATTTCCCTGAAACCAGCCCCGGTAATAGTGGCATGTCCGGCAAGTCTATTTTTGGTAGCTCATCAAAGTCCATACCTAAACCAAGGTAATATGAACCAAGATAATTTCCAGCTGGTGATGACTCTTTCTCTCGATGAAAAATAGCATAATTTTCTGGTAATGGGTAAGCACCCGAACCTAGATGAATAAGATGATCATTGTATGCGCGAACGATACTTGATAATGAATTATAGTAGACAGTGAGATTTGGATTCCTTCTTGCAAACTCTCTAGCAGCACTCAGAGCACATATCCTATCACCTAACCCCCACCCCGTCTCAACGATCACTTCCAATTTCATATTAACAACTGGATTGATATAATCAGGAACGTTAATACAACCAGGGCGTAGTTTGGCAATGTTTAGACAGTCTAACTCTTTTGATAACTCTTTTCTAAATACCCGATGAGAATATCCAGAACAAAGGTCTATTACCAAGAAATCATGTGGAGCAGACGTAAGTTCTAGAGTAATTTCACGATGATATTTAGTATTTGCCACTATAACTAAATCAGGTTTTATATCTTCCAATTCATCGTAGCTAAAAACTTGTAATCCATTACCAAACTTACCATGTTTTGCGCCGCTTTTATCTAAAGCCCCCAATACTTCAAAGCCAATAAAAAAGCCTCTATATACAAGATTAAAAACCAATTCACAATGTGGAGCGAAAATGACTTTCTTATTCTGCCATTGAAACGGTTCAACTTGATCATGGTAGTTTTTCGAAACAATGGCTGGTAAAGGAGATAAATATGTTTGTAACGTAAACGCCATGGGACCTCACATACCAACTAAAATTTACGATCAGAGCTTTTAATACTGTTGTTAAATCCTTATAGATAAATATGAAAATACACGAAAATCTTCACTGGCAGTGTATTCACTTTTTATATAAGACACGATTTCGTATGCATATGCTCGTGATGCAACCACAAAGCACTTTATATTTTGTAACTTTGCTTTTTCCAGTGTTATTACATCATGACCAGCAAGTTTGAAATTCGTTGTTATAGCCCTTCTATCAATTACACAGTTGATTCTGATACCATGGTTAACCAACAATTTATACACCGAAGACCCTAACTCACCGGCCCCATAAAGTGCTGTTTCTTTAATGCCGTGTTGCTGCAACTGTTGCAATAGATAAGGACCAACCTTCTCATCATCCTGACTAGACATCATTTCACCAATACTCTGAAGCTGTCCAGGAAATGCAAGTGCTACCACACCAGGATACCACCAGCACTTACGTACAAGAGGAAATACCCCTTCACACCCAATGTCAAACGCTCTAACACCACTATTGGTGATACTTAACAAGCCACTCACGTGTGCATCATCGATTAGGAACGCGCATTGGCCACCACTCAGAGGGACAGGCAAGGACTTCAGCATAGTCGCCTCCAACCAAGTCGGGTACTGCACTAACCGATAAAGTATCCCAAATAAATATTTACGTTCTAAAACATTTATACCATTTGATAACCAGTTATTATTTTTAGCTAAATGAGAGAATAATAACACAGCATCATGGAAACGCTCAAAATCTCTCCTCAGACCGACCTTAAATACTGGTTTTTTCACTGCAACCGGCAATATTTTTTCATTTTTAAATTTATAAGAACGCGTTGATGATAATAACCCATTCAGCAAAATTTCAGACAACTCAGGTGAATTCGCTATTACATCTGACCATGGTGAAGACGAACCAGGCTGAAACACATTTAGATGCTGAGACAATGAAAACTTCAATGCTCGCCTGTTGCTATAAAACATGAAATAATTTACATGATCAAGCGTAGCTACATTACATAAGTTGAATAGCAAGCTGCCACCACACCCCCAATCTAGAATTGCAGTTTCGGATGAGTTATCGACACCTTGTTGTTCAAGATAGGCCTGTAACCATACGCGCTGTTGTTGAAGATGATTCTCGATATCTATCTGCTTACATATGATCCAAGAATAAATATCAGACCATAGCGGTAATTCAATCAATTCTGCTAGAGTTTGGCTCATTATTGTAAGCCACTTTTTAGGAGCATCTAACCCAACGTCTTCAAATAGTTCACCAAGAGTATATCCACGGCGTTGAGCTAATGTGTGAAGTATCTCTGGCGACCATTTATTCTGTGATGGTAAAAAACTAGAACGTCGTGAAACAGCTAGCGTTTTGACAACCAAGTTGTGACCGGGTACTAATTTAATTAAATTGGAAATTATCTCACCTTCACGGAGCAAACAGAATATTTTTTGAACGCCTAGTTGCTGACAGCGTATAACAACCCATCTCGCGAATGAAAATAATACCGGTCCATAGATTAATCCACCCAGGCGTGAAAATAGCGAATTATCCTTAGTATTCCATATCCATAGCTTTCTGAGATACTCTAACTCATGGATCTGCAATGAACATAATCGTTGCTCATATCTAATTTGAGAAACATAGTCGTCACCTAATGAGGAATGAAAATACCGTACCCCAGCAGCAATAGCCATCTGCTCATCTGCAATCTTGTCATCACCAATGTGCAATATGGAATCTGCAGGGACTGACAGATGGTTCATGATATAAGGAAAAATATCTCCTCTACGTTTACTTAAGCCACGTTCACCAGAAACATAAATGGTCGAGATAGATAATCCAGGTTCATTTTCATGAAAGAACCGTAGAATTAATTCCGACTGCAAATACATATCAGATACAAGAATAAGCTCTCTATCGGTGTCCACGTACTGCAGTAACAATGCAATTAGAGAGCGATTCAAACGCCAATTTTTATATTCAAGGTCATTTTCTAACGCGAGCAATTTATCTGATGCAGCACTAGGCCAGCAAGCATAAATATCTGCCAGCATCACCTCTTGATGATGATAGCGTTTCATACTAACTTCTCTTGCTCTCTCTTCGGCCGCTTTGCGAAGAGCAACAAACGTCCAAAGATCATCATCAGGCCATAGTCCTTGTTGATGAGCTTGTCTTGCAAGAGATAGCCAGAATTGTTCGGGAGTCCCTGCAGCCCTGAAAATAAGAGTATCAAAGACATCACATGATATAATAGCAAGCCCTGGATGCTTCAAACATACTTCGAGCTCTCTCAAAAGCTCAGACTCTGTTGTCACCGGCATATCTCCAAACGTAGACATATTTTTTCGTAACAATACAGTGCATTCATAGCCGCATCATCCATATCAAAATAGCGATACTCGGCAAGGCGCCCCAAGGCAATCAGCTGCGGGAACCCGGTCAACTCATCACGACACGCTTGATAATGCTGTTTGGCCGCGTCGGTAAATAGCGGGTAGTAAGGCTCGAGCCCCTGTTCCGGCTGATAGTCACAGGGATATTCGTAAACAATGCTGGTACCGGGATGTACCTGCCCGCTGAAATGCTTGAACTCGGTGATCCGCGTGAAGGCTTCTTCATTCGGATAATTGACGGTAGTGACCGGTTGAAATTGTTCCTGCGCCAGATGGCGATGCTCAAAACGCAGTGAACGGTATGGCAGGTAATTCCCCTCTGCCGGCAACAGATGATCCAGCATCCCGGTATAGACCAAGGGGCCGTCAAACGGCTCGCCATCCAGCAGCACCCGCTTCTGCTGCCAATCCAGCCTGACGTGCTCTGCCATGGGGGTCGACAGCCTCACGTCAATCAGCGGATGCGCAAGCATGCGCTCAAACATGGCGGTATAGCCTGCGGCCGGCACCGCCTGCCAGGGGTCGGTGAAGTAGCGATCATCCCGACTGACCACCACGGGTACCCGCGCCGTCACCTCGGGGGAGATCTGCTCGGGCGGTACTCCCCACTGTTTGCTGGTGTAGTTGACGAACGCCTTCTGATAGATGAAATCCGCCAGTTCGCCCAGCAGGGGAGACTGCTCCTTGCGCAGTTCGAGGATCGGTACTCTGGCGCCATCCCCGAACCGGGTACGCAGGGCCTCAGTCATGGCGCTGGCCTTGTCGGCGGGGAAACAGCGCTCGATGCTGGTCAGGTTGAACGGGATAGGCACCAGTTGCCCATCGATGCGTGACAGCACGCGATGCTCGTAAGGCAACCACTCGGTAAACTGAGACAGGTAATCCCACACCTCCTTGCTGTCGGTATGGAAGAGGTGCGGCCCATAGCGATGGATCAGCACGCCATGCTCGTCATACTCGTCGAAGCAGTTGCCCCCGATATGGTCGCGCTGTTCCAGCACCAGTACCTTCCAGCCAAGCTGGCTGGCCATTCGTTCAGCCATGACGGCACCGGAGAGCCCGGCGCCAATGACGATTGCCTGATAACTCACGCCGCTTCTCCAAACAGTTGTTGCATGACCCGGACGGGATGGGCCCGCTGCGCCCACGCCAGTTGATGGCGCTCGTCGAAGAACCAGCCTGACGCCAACTCCGCAACCTCTACCACCGACTGCTCGATGAGCTGCGTGAAGCGGGCGACATCATCCTGCCGCAAAAAATAGAGCGCGGCAGAGTAGTAGTGATGGGCACGCCCCTGGGCAATGATCACCGGGTCCACGCCAAACGCAGCCGCATTGTCACAGGCGCGCAGCAGGTCGCGCAGCGACTGCTCACGGCGTTCTGCCGACTTGCGGGTCTGCCCGCCGAAGCTCTGGGTATGGAAGCGATAACGCCCCAACAGCTCGGGGACGAAATCCAGGGTGCCCGGATTGAGGGAGAGATTCAGGATGTGCCAGGGATAATCGAGAATGATCTTGCACCCTTCATCGATGGCATCAGCCATGCCGTCATAGCGGCGGAACATGATGGAGCTGGCATTGACGAAGACCCCGAAGCGGATCAGCGCCTCCCGCGTCATCACAGGTTCGAGGTAACGAGCATTGTAGTAATCGCGGGTGAAGAGCTTGATGCGCGCATCGGTCTCATCATCAAACATCTCCGCCTCGTGATAGCAAAGCGTGCAGCCGGGGTGTGCGTCCAGATAGTCGACCTGACGCTGCAGCTTGCCCGGCAAGGCCAGATCGTCGCCATCCACATAGGCAAGGTAGGCCCCTTTTGCTTCACCAAGCAGCCGCTTCTGGGTTCTGGCCAGCCCCATGTTCTGTTCGTTTTGCAGGGCCCGCAGGGCCGGCCACTGCCGTGCTAGCCGTTGCATGATGGACCAGGAGTCATCACTCGAGCCGTCATCAATAGCTATCACCTCGAACTCGAAATCCGTCTGCTGCTCGAGCAGGCTGAGCAGGCAGGGTTCGATGAAGCGCGCCAGATTGTAGACGGGCACCAATACGCTGACTTTCATAGGGAAATCCAAGGGAAAATGAATAGAAAAGAAGCGGATGGAAGAAAATGGGCAAGGCTACCGCACGGTCCCTGTCAACCCTTCTCCCTCTCTGTCAGGTTTTACTGCAAGAGGTATGCCTGACCAAGCTAATCCATTGAAGCTGCTGGATTTATGTGAGCCACACCCGATTATTCACGTCGGCTGAGGCCACGACTGCACAGTTGCAGCATGTCGATGCCATCCCAGTGCCATTCGAACGCGAGCGCCTGTCCCGGCGCCACCACCCGGTCAATCCGGCAGGTGGGAGCAGTCGGCAGCGCCGCTTCGACCTCGGCCCTGTCACCGCCGACCCAGACGCAGGTCTGCATGTCCCAGGGCTGTACCAGCAGCTCATTCAGGGTATCGGCCACAAATTCGGCAACTGTACCTCCTCCGACGTGTGCGAGCCGCAGCGCGCTCGCCGGAGTCAATAAGGTGACGCCGGACAAGCGGGTCACCTTCATTCCCCCCAGCTCGGCGGCATTTTGTTGACTGTGGATGAGCCTCTCCATCGCCAGGGAGGGATCGGCAGCAAAGGGGGCAAACAGGGCTTCCAGCAAGCGCCGGCGCAGCCCCTCGTCGGGCTCGCCCAGCCAGCAGAGGGTAGTTGGCGAGGCGCAGGCCTGCTGGTTGAAACGGGTGCAGTCCTGCTGCAGGGCAGCCAGCGTCAGTTGCCACTCCTGCGGATCCAGCCCGGCCAGCCAGCGACTGTCGAGCACCGCCATCGAGCGGCGATCCGGAAACACCACCTCCTGCGCCGTTGGTGCCAGGGGAATGGCCCGCACCTGGCGAATGGTCTCGTCGCCGCCCCAGATGATGCGCAGCCGGCAGCGCGCCGACAGCCAGGTTGTGATGCCCTCGTCGTGGTCATAGCGAATGAAGCGGGTACGGGCGGCGATCTCTTGCCATTCACCGAGGTCGAACAGTTCGTTGAGGATCGTCAACATGGCCTCCTGCTGCGGATCGCGGCGTGACGAAAGCCGCACCACGCAGGGGTTACCCATCAACAGAGCCACCAGCCAGGAGTAGAAGGCCACCGTCGGCACGTTGGAGGGCACCAGGTGAAAGGTGACCCCCAGCGGCCCCCGCCCCTGCAAGCGCTGCTGTTCTCTGGCCAGCTGACGGGGCCGCAGCCAGAAACCGAACGCAGCCAGATCAGGGTGACGACGACCCTCCTGTTGCAGGCGGGTCGACAGCGCCGCCACGAAGTCACAGATGACAGGGGCAAAGCAGGGCAGCGGCTGCGGGCAGAAGGTTTGCCAGCCCGCAGCCGGCGCCACGAAGCTGACCGCCGGCCCCTCCTGCCAGAGCCCGGTGGCCACCCCGGACGGGGTCATTGAAAGGTGTCGCTGCATCCCCTCACCTCGGCGCCGTGCTGGCGTCCCGCTACGTGAAAATAACGGCCATGGCGGCCACAAGGGCAGTCATCCTCCCCCAGCAGCACACCGAGATCCTCACTCAGCAGGCTGTGGCCGGGATAGCTGCCGGGAATGGCGGAGAGCACCTGCAGCAGGCCTGGGCTGCCAATCCCGAGCGGCTGATGGCTGAGCGGATCGCGCACCTGTACATCGGCAAACACGGGAGCATGCAAGTGACCCTGCTCGCACTCGACGAAGATGGAGCCCACCTGCTCCACCATGCCGTAGAAGTTGTGTACCCGGCCCAGCCCCAGCTGTTCCCGGCAGCGGGCCTTGAAGGCGGGATTGTCCACCGCCAGGTGCTGCAGCTTTTTCCAGCCGCCGCTGTGAAACAAAATACCCTGCGTCAGCGGCAGTTGCAGGCCGCGCTCGCGCAGCGGTTCCAGCAGGCATTGCCAGATCATGAAGGTGAAGCCGAACAGCAGCACCGGCTGGCCGGCATATTTGTCACAAAAAGCCTCTATCACCGGCCAGTTGGGCCGCATCTGCTCGTCGAGAGCATAGGTATGATCACGGCCGAGGAAAGAGAGCCCCAGCGCGCCCGCGCCGCGCGCCGAAAAGCCGCTGCGGTTCTGGATGAGGGCGGGTTGCTCCACCAGCAGCATGGGCAGGCGCTGCTTGCCGACAAACTCCTGCAGGATCTTCACCAGCACCTTGCTCTGCAGGGCGGCGGTCTCCCTGTCCAGCACGATCCGTGATGGTGAACCCGTGGTGCCCGACGAGGTGAGCACCTTGAACACCTCGCTCTGCGGCACGCTCTGCCACTGGGCTAGTTTGAACAGCCGGGCCGCCAGGTAGGGCAGCGCATCGTAGTCGGTCGCCGCGGCCGTCCAGCCGAAGGCTTGCAGCACATTGTCATAGGCCGTGCAGTGCGCCTGATGGTGCGCAGTCAGCGCGTTGAGCCGCGCCAGCAGCAGCGCCTGTTTGGCGGCCTGGGGCAGCGCGAAGACCGGTGCGCTCAGCAACTGCTCCATCACGCCTCCCCCGCCAGTCTGGCCAGGGCGGCATAGTCAATCTTGTGATTCGCGGTGCGCGGCAGTTGTGTCACCTGCACCACCTGCACCGCCCGCGGCGGGGACTGCAGCCACTGCGCCAGCTCGCGCTGCAAGCAGTTGGTCGTCAAGTCATCGCGGGGCTCGACAGCCACCAACAGGCAGTCGTCACGCCCGCCGCAGGCCCCCGTCCAGCCCCAACGATGGAGCTGGCTCTCGACCTCCGCCAGGCTGACCCGCTTGCCGAACAGCTTGAGAAAACGGCTGAGCCGGCCGCAGATGTAGTAGCGGCCCGCCTCGTCGCAACGGGCCAGGTCGCCGGTGGCCAGCTCCTGCAGCTGGGCACCCAGCGCCAGATCCTCAGCCGTGCCGGCGTAGCCCAGCATGACGTTGTCGCCGCGATAGACCAGCTCCCCCTCCCCGAGCTTGCCCCCCTCCAGCGCGCGCAAAGCGAACTGACCGCCGGGAATGGCACGACCGATGGCATCCGGATGAGCGGCCACCTCGGGCGCCGCCAGCCAGGCCATGCGGGCGGTGGCCTCGGTCTGGCCGTACATGACGAAGAAGCGCCGCTCCAGCCGCAGGGCCTGCTCGGCAAACTGCTGCGCCAGCGCGGGTTCGAGACGCCCACCTGCCTGGGTCAGGGTCTGCAACGAGGGGTAGCGGGCCCAGTCAAAGCGCAGTCGGGCCAGCATCTGGTAGGTAAAGGGCACCCCGGCAAAGCTGCTCACCTCGTGCAGATCGACCTGCTGCCAGAAGTCGCGCTCCAGCACGCTCCCTTCGTGCTGCACCAGGGAGGCGCCCACCAGCAGATGGCTGTTGAGCACCGACAGGCCGTAGGAGTAGTACAGCGGCAGGCTGGTGATGGCCCGCTCGGCCGTCGTCAGCGCCAGATAGTCGGCGATGGAGGTGGCGTTGGCAGCCAGATTGCGCCCCGACAGCCGCACCCACTTGGCGCTGCCGGTGCTGCCCGAAGTCGGCAGCAATACTGACAGTTCCGGGTGCAGGGTAGGCGTCGTCGCGGCAAGCCGCTCCAGCTGGCCGGCGTCATTGACCCGCCAGCTCACGCCAAACTGCCGGCAGCTGGCATCGTGCTGGCTCTCTGAGAGGGCGGGGTCTGCCAGCATCACGACATGCCCCAGCTTGAGCGCGGCCAGGTAGTGCAGCAGGTGGGCGGTGCGGGTGAAAAAGGGCAGATAGACCAGGCTGAGCTCGTCCGGATAGCTGGCCGCCAGCCGCGCCACCCGCCGTGCCAGCTCGCCGTAGGAGAGCCAGCCCTCTTGCGGGTCGCGCCAGGCCGGCGCCAGGTTGTCTTCCCGCAGGTGGGCGAGCAGTGCGTGCGCGTGATCCATCAGACCGTCATGCCTCCATCCACGCCGATGACCTGACCGGTCACATAGCTTGCCAGGTCGGAGGCGAGAAACAGCGCGACCTTGGCCACTTCGTCCGGCGTGCCGATGCGCCCCATGGCGATGCTGGCGAGTCGCTCGGCAAACTTGTCGTCCGGGATGGCGTGAGCCATCTCGGTGTCGATGAAGCCGGGGGCGATGGCATTGACCCGGATCCGGCTGGCGGCCAGCTCCTTGGCCAGCGACTGGGTGATGCCGATCACCGCCGCCTTGCTGCCGGCATAGCTGCAAAGGCCGGCGGCACCCACCCGCCCCATCAGGGAGGCCAAATTGATGATGCTGCCGCCACCGCTGCGCTGCATCAGGCGGGCGGCATACTGGCTGCAATAGACCACGCTGAAGGTGTTGTGACTGAAGGTCTGCTCCAGCTGGGCCTGATTGACCATGCCGAGCAGCCCCTCTTCCAGCATGCCGGCATTGTTGACCAGTACGTCCAGCTGGCGCGTCTGGGCAAACAGCTGCTGAAAGGCCTGCTTGACCGCCTGCGGCTGTGCCACGTCGACACAGAGCGGCTGACAAGGCACGCCGAACTCGGCGCCGAGCTCATTGGCCAGCCGGCTCATGGCCGCCTCGTCACGTCCCGCCAGCCACAGCTCGGCCCCCTGCGCGGCAAACAGCCGGGCAATGGCGAGCCCGATACCGCGCCCGGCACCGGTGATCAACACCCGCTTGCCTTGCAGCAGCCCCTGCATCAGAGGGCGACCCCGTACTTGGCGAGGATCTCCCGCGCCTTGGCGACCGAGCTCATGTCGATGATGTCATCGGTATCAAGCAGCACGCCGTAGCAATCCTCCAGCTGGGCGATCAGGCCCATGTGGGCGACGGAGTCCCACTGGGGAATGCTGTTGTAGGCCAGCTGGTCGCTGACGCTGCCGACATCGATGCCGAGGGCATCGGCAAAAACCTGTTCCAACGCTGTAGTCATCTGAAAAATCTCCGTAGCCGTTCTCGGGCGGCATAATAATCGGCGGGCTGCAGTTCGAGGGCGATGAAGTCGCCCTGTTGCCCCTGTTGGCGATAGCCGAGCTGTGCATTGAGGCGCAGGGCGGCGTCGTTGCCGATGCGCACCAGGGTGCGGATGCAGCCGAGCTCGAAGGTATCGAAACCCTGATCGAGCTGTGACAGGGCGGCGGCGACGGCCAGCATGGGGTGGCGCACGCTGGAGCGGCCCAGATAGAGGCCGGCATCGGCCACCGGCTGCCCCTGCAGCGATTGCCGCGCCTCCCCTTTCAGGTTGACGTAGCCGGCCCGCAGGCCGCGGCACCAGAGCACCCAGTGCTGCTGGTCAGACCGTTCCAGGCTGCTGACGAACCACTGCCGTTGCTGGCGGGGGGAGATGAGTGCCTGCTCCACCATCTGCAACCGCACCTCGTCCTGGTTGCGCCAGCGTCGCAGGGTGGGCAGATCCCAGGGCTGGAGCGGGCGCAATTCGACACCATAACTCATGTTCAATACCAATGACGTCCCATCACTTGCCCATGTTATCGACCATCGCCGGGCAATTCCGTAGCAAAGCTCAATAATATAAGATGAAAACTCGGTATAATCTCAAAAATAATCAACGAGTTGTCATCAATTATCCGGCCCGGCGACCACGTCGGGCTCCTCAGGGAGAGAGCATCATGGCCATCGCCATCATCCCGGCACGGGGCGGCAGCAAGCGCATTCCCCGCAAGAACATCCGTCCCTTCTGCGGCTTGCCCATGATTGCCTACGCCATTGAGGCGGCCAGAGACTCGGGCTGTTTCAGTCGGGTGGTGGTCTCCACCGATGACCCGGAGATCGCCGAGGTGGCCCGTCGCCTCGGGGCTGACGTGCCCTTCCTGCGGGGCGCTGCGCTGGCCGATGACCATACCGGCACCACCCCTGTGGTGATCGACACCATCCAGCGGCTCGACCAGCTCGGCATCCAGACAGAGCACTACTGCTGCATCTATGCCACCGTGCCGCTGATCCAGGCTGCCGACCTGCGCGCCGCCCACGCTCGCCTGCTCGCCAGCCAGGCTCCCTTCGTCTATACGGTGGCCGAATTCGGCTTCCCGATCCAGCGGGCGGTACGCATGGACGAACAGGGCCGGGTCACGCCGTTCTGGCCGGAGCAGATGGCGAAACGCTCCCAGGATCTGGAGCCCGCCTATCAGGATGCCGGCCAGTTCTACTGGGGCAGTCGCGCGGCCTGGCTGGGAGGGATCAGCCCGGTGGGGGGAGAGGGGATCGGCCACATATTGCCGCGGCATAGGGTGGTCGACATCGACACGCCGGAAGATTGGCACCTGGCCGAACTGCTCTATCAAGTGCTGGCCCAAGATGACGTTTAAAGTTGCCTTCCGGCTCGACGCCGGCGCCGATATTGGTCTGGGCCACCTGATGCGCTGTCTGGCCATCGCCGATCGGCTGCACGCCGCCGGGGCCGAGTGCCACTTCCTCTGCCACGATCTACCGGCGCACCTGCTGGCGCTGCTGCGGCCCCATCACCATCATCCCCTGAGCGCGCTCGATGACGCCGGCGCCCTGCCCCGCCTGCAGCCCGACTGGCTGATCGTCGACCACTACCGGATTGACCGGCGGCTCGAAACCCAGCTGGCCGCCCACTGCGGCCGCGTGCTGGTGATCGATGATCTGGCCGACCGACCGCACCACTGCCAACTGCTGCTGGATCAGGGCCCCTTGCGCCGCGCCGCCGATTACCAGCCGCTCACCCCCGCCGATTGTCGGCTGCTGCTGGGCACCGACTATGCCCTGCTGCGCCCCGCCTATCGCCAGCTGGCGCGGCCACACACCAGTCAGTGGCAACGGGGCCTTGTCTGCTTTGGCGGCGCCGACCCGGCCGGCGCCTGCCTCATCACCCTCAACAGCCTAGCCCGGCTGCCCTGGGCCCGCACCATCCAGTGGACCCTGGTGGCGGGCGGCGCCAATCCCTTCTGGCCCGAGCTGGAGCAGAGAGTGGCCGAACTGAGCGGCCTCAACCTGGTGCTGCTGCGCCAGAGCGACCAGATGGCCGACCTGATGAGCCGGCACGACTTCGCCATCGGCGCCGCCGGCGGCATGACCTGGGAGCGGGCCTGTCTCGGCCTGCCGACCCTGGCGGTGCCCATCGTCGACAACCAGCAGTTCAACGACCAGGTGATCGCCCGCTTTCAGCTGGCCGAGCGGCTGACCCTGAGCGAGCTGGCCGAGCCTGAGCGGCTGCTGCAAGCTCTGCAACGGCTGGAACAACAGTCAGACGACTACCGCCGCCGTGGCCAGCAGCAGGTGGACGGGCTGGGGCTGGATCGGCTCACCGCCCGGTTGCTGCAACAATCGGATTATCAGCTGTTACCAGATGGCCAACAGTGGCAACTACGCCATGATGACAAACTGCTGCTCACCCTGACGCTGAACGGCCAGCGGCTGACATGGCAAGCCGCCCGGCCACTTCAGCCCACGGAGTGGCAAGAGCTGGCACATCGCTTGCAGACAATTCTCTCCCAATTTCCCCTCTATCTTGCCGAGCCACCGCAGATAGCGCCCCCTGCCCCCTGGCAGCCGGCGCCGCAAGGCTGGCAACTTGGCACAGGAGTCTGAACACAGATGCAGATCGCCCATCAATCCATCGGCCCGGCGCAGGCTCCCTATGTGATCGCCGAGCTGTCGGCCAACCACAACGGCAACCTGGAGCGTGCATTGGCCATCATGACCGCCGCCAAGGAGGCCGGGGCCAGTGCGGTCAAGCTGCAGACCTACCGGCCCGACACCATCACCCTCAACAGTGACAGACCCGAGTTCCAGATCCACGGCGGCTTGTGGGATGGCCACAACCTCTATGACCTCTATGAGTGGGCGCACACCCCCTGGGAGTGGCATCAGGCCCTGTTTGCCAAGGGGCGCGAGCTGGGCCTGACGGTCTTCAGCAGTCCGTTCGACTTCAGCGCGGTGGATCTGTTGGAATCCCTCGACTGCCCGACCTACAAGATCGCCTCCTTCGAGCTGGTGGACTTGCCGCTCATCCGCTATGCCGCCCAGACCGGCAAGCCGCTCATCATGTCCACCGGCATGGCGAACGAGGCCGAGATCGCCGCCGCGGTCGAGATGGCACTCAAGCACGGCAACGGCCAGCTGGCCCTGTTGCACTGCGTCAGCGGCTATCCGGCGCCTGCAGCCGAATACAACCTGCGTACCATCCCCATGTTGCGCCAGCGTTTCGGGGTCGAGGTGGGGCTCTCCGATCACACCCTGGGATCGGCCACGGCCATCGCCGCCACCGCGCTCGGGGCCACTCTCATCGAGAAGCACTTCACCCTGGCCCGCGCCGACGGCGGGCCGGATTGCGCCTTCTCCATGGAACCGGCCGAACTCACCGAGCTGGTAGCCTCGGTCAACACCGCCCATGCCGCCCTCGGGGTAGCCGACTACCAGCTCACCGCCAGTGAACAGGGCAACCGCGCGTTTCGCCGCTCCCTCTATCTGGTCAAGGAGATGGCCGCCGGCGAGGTGCTCACCGCAGCGCACATCAAGTCGGTGCGCCCCGCCCTCGGCCTGCCCCCCGCCGATTACGATCGGCTCATCGGCAAGCGGGTCAACCGCAGCTTGAGTGCCAATCAACCGCTGAGCTGGGAGTGGATCGACAACGATGAGTGATGATCTCTTCAACCAGCACGGCAGGCTCATCAGCCAGCGCTGGCCCGCCCTCTGGCCCCGCCTGCTGGCACAGGACGTGGAAAGCCTGCCGGTCGAGCTGACCGAAGGGCTCGGCTCCACCCTCAGCCTCCACGGCATCCAGCTCACCAGCCGGCACGACCGGGTGAAGGAAGCCGAGCTGCAGGCCGCCAGCCTGCCCGAGCAGCCGGTGCTGCACCTCTACGGCGCCGGGCTCGGCGATCTGCCGCGCACCCTGCTGGGGCGCAGCAGCCTCAAGCGGCTGGAAGTGAAGATCATGAATGGCGCCCTGTTTGCCCTGGTGCTGCGGCTGCTGGACCAGCAGGACTGGCTGGCTGACCCCAGGATCGAGCTGATGATGGCCGGCGACGAAGGGGAGGTGCGGCTGCCCTTCTTCGCCCTGCCGCCCGAGCTGCTGCTGGTGGAAGATGCCGCCGCCCGCATCCGCGACCGGCTGGTGAGTGAAATAGACTTGCCGTTCGCCCGGGCCAGGTTCGACGCCGAGCACCCCGACGTCACTAGGCGGCTGGCCGAAAACCGCGATCTGCTGGCCGGCGACGGCGATGTGGCGTCCCTGTTTGGTCTGGCTCAGGGCAAGCAGGCCCTGATCGTGGCGAGCGGCCCAACCCTGCAGCACAACCTGACCACCCTGCAGGCCCAGTTGCAGCGCCGTCGGCAGGACTACCTGCTGATCAGCGTCGATACCGCACTGGCGTTTTTGCTTGGCCATGGCATCCGGCCCGACATCGTCGTCACCATAGATGACGCCATCGACGGCAACCGGCTGCCCGCCGCCCAGTCGGCCCAGACCACCCTGGTCTATTACCCCACGGTTCCCACGGCAGCCCTGCTGGCCTGGCAGGGGCCACGCAAGACCGCCTACTCCCGCAGCCCCATGTATCAGCAGCTGCGACAGACGCTCCCCAAGGGCGTGCTGCACTCGGGCGGCAGCGTCATTCATCCCGCGGTGGATCTCGCCGTGCAGATGGGTTGCCGCCAGGTCATCCTGCTGGGCACTGACTTCGCCTTTCCCGGCGAGCTCACCCACTCGGGCTGGGCCGACGGTGCGCTCGGCCCTAGCGCTGCGCTGGCACTCAGCTGGGCCCTCGACGGCCATGGCCGGCGGGTCAAGACCAATCCGAACTTTTCCGCCTACCGCACCGAGCTCGAGCGCTACATAGCGCGCCACCCCGAGGTGCAGTTCTGGAACTGCAGCCGGGAAGGGGCGGAAATCGCCGGCTGCCGCTATCACCCGGAGTACGTGCAATGAAAAACGGCCAGATCACCCGCCTCACCGCCCTGGCGCACCAGTTTCGGCTGGGGCAGTCGGTCGCCGCGAGTCAGGCATTGCCGGAACTGCTGCAAGCGGTGCTCACCGAGCAGGGCAACCTGCCACCCGGACTGGTGGCCGCCCTGCTGCAGTGCCAGGAGCGCCAGGACTGGCTGGGGCTGGCCGACTACCTCGAATATGAAGTGGTGCACTGCCTGTCGACCCCGACCGGCGACACCACCACAGGAGACCATTGATGATCAAGGCCATGTCCAACGCCTCCGAGCAGGAGCTGTCACTCCGCCAGACCTTCAGCGAGTTGCTGCACGCCAGCCCGCTGCCTGCGGCCGAGCTGGTGATTACCCAGATCCAGCCTATCTGGTGATCGAGTAGTCCGGTTGCGGGCTGAGGCGACGCAGCAGCCCGGCCTCCAGCAGCATCCGCGCCAGCGGCTCCACCCGCCAGAACGGCGCCCCTATGGTCTCGGCGATCTCGAACAGGGTCAGCTTGCCGTCGCTGTAGGCCAGCAGATTCATCATCTCCCGTACCTGCCAGCCCGAATAGCGGGTCGACAAGTCCGGGTAGAGGCCCCGCTTGCCGAGCTGGGGTTCGCCCAGCACGGTGACCTCGCAGCGCTCGTCCAGCTCCAGACACTCGATGGCCCGGCGCAGCGCCATGAAGCCGCCGGCCAGCCCAGCCGGCGTCACCAGCGAGAGATCATCGAGCGAGGTGTGGTACTCGGCATAACAGCCGTATCGGCTGCGCATCACCGAGGTGACCGGCAGATCGATGCCGGGCGCGCACAGCTGCCGCTCGTTGGAGCCCCGCTCCAGGAAGCTGTAGGCATGGTAGCCAGGAGCCAGATGACCCAGCACATGGCGACCAATGCGATCCGCCAGCGTGTTGCCTTGGCGTGAGGGCAGGAAGGAGTAACTGCGATCATCGCCAAGACAGGTCAGATTGAACCCGGCCAGGGTGCGCTGCTTGAGCTGATCCAGATGGCGGGAGAGATAGACGATGGCCCCCAGGGTTTCAGGCACCAGCATCAGTCGGTAGCTGTAACGTCGTGTGGGCAGTGACGCCAGCCAGGCCATCAGGAAGACGCCGACACAGGGGCCGGAGAGCTCGTTGTTGGCCATGGAGGGGTGACAGGTGTAGCTCGACAGCAGGATCTCCTGCTCGCTCTCCCCCGGCAGCACCCAGTCGCCATAGGTGAGCGAGCCCGGTGCCAGGGTGGCATCGATCACCACCTGATATTCCCCCTCCGGCAGCGCCTCACGCAGCCGATGGGGCAGACAGAAACCCCAGCGGCGCTTGTAGTAGGAGGTCACATAGGGAATAGCATCCGGCTGCTCGGGCAGAGAGTGGAGATGGGGCTGCAGCTCGGCCAGCGAGAGGGTGCAGCGCACCGGCTCCGAGTAGCCGACCAGATGCAGGTTGTGGTCCTGAAAATCCACCACCCTGCGTCCATCCGGCCCCACTATGTAGGCCTCCCGCACGTTCCACTCGTCAGGCACGGTCCAGTCGAAACACTCGGTGCCGCTGGCCACTTCATGGATCTGCAGCTCGGGCAGGCAATGCTCGCGCCACAGGGCCAGCGACTGCCGAACCCCGTCCCCGGTCAGGCTGCGGTTGAGTGGAAACTGCAGGGTAAGCAGCCGATGCAGCTGTTCACCGATCTGTGCCTGGTCGTCCCAGTCGGTGGGCAGATAGCCGCTCTTGGGTGAAAAACTCATGGGGTGGGTGCCTCGATCAATTCGACAATGTGGCCAAGGGGGCTCAGGAAAAACTGGACGTGGGCGCCGCCAAAGGCGATGGCAGGCTGGCTGGGCCCGAGGGGCAGGTGGCGCTGTGTGCGCAGCCGTTCGGCACTCTCCTGCAGGTTGTTCACCCGATAGGCAAGGTGGTTGATGACGTTGCGCCGGGTCTTGAGCACCTGGGCGACCGGGCTCTCTTCGCCGGCCGGGGCGACCAGCTCGTAGCAGAGGCCATGGTCGTCATGCGCGAACTGCACCCAGACCCGTTGCAGCGGATCTTCCACCGCCGCCGAGAAGCGGCTCAGCCCCAGCACGTCGCGGCAATAGGCCACACCGCTCGCCAGGTCCGGCACCACCAGTCCGAGGTGATCAAACTGCATGGGGTTCTCCTCCCGCCCGGATCAGGGCGTATGGGGCCGCCGCCAGCAACTCGCTGGCAGCCAGGATGAAGTCGCGACACGACACAGCCCAGACCGGCACCCGCTGGCACAGCGTCTGGCGCCAGGCGCCCCGCTCCTGCAACAGGGCCACCAGCCGGGAGAGGTCGATTTCGCTGGCCAGCGACAGGTCGCGCACATAGTAATCCGCCTGCCACTCCCGCACGCGGCCATCGACGCGCACCTGACCCGCAAACATCTTGTGATAGCGATAAGAGACGGCCAGCCGCTGCTCCACGTAGTGGGTGAAGGTGATGCGGTCGGGGTGGCAACCCAGCCCCAGCAGCCAGCCGTCCTGCTCCGCCAGCCAGCCGAACGGGCTCTCCTGACCGAAACAGTCGTGACACTCCCGGGCTACCAGCGCAGGTCCCTGCGGGCCGCTGATCGCCATGCTGAAGACGGGATCCCGCGTGCGTACCACCCCTTCGCGCTGGCGGAACAGCTCCGTCATCAAGCCCACCTTGCTCGGGGTCTGCGCAGGGTCGAAGCACTCGTCCGCCATCGGGCTGTAACTGAAGGTCGGCACCAGCAGGTGTCCGCCCAGCCACTGCTCCAGGCATGTCCAGAAAGCCGCGATGCCTGCGGCGTTGCCCATGCCGGCAAACTGGGCCACCACCATGGCATCCGAGTGCACCATCAGGACGCCGCCTCTGGGGATCCCCAGCTCGGTCAGCGCCTGCTCGAGTGCCTGTTTCACACGGCAACCCCTTTGCGCAGCAGGGCTTGCTGGATGTCGGTCAGACTCTTCAACTCGGCCAGCTCGTGCGGCTCGAACCGCACGGCATAGTGCTGTTCGACCAGCAACAGCAGGTTGAAGTGACCCAGAGAATCCCACTCGGGAAAACTGCCGAGGGCAGACTGTGCATTGACGCTGGCCTGGGGGAACTGCTGGTGTGCCAGCGCGATAAGGTCATTCATTGGCATAGAACTCCAAAAACGGGAGAGAAAGAGAGCAGAGATCAAGCGTGAGGAACAGCTCGTCCGCCAGCGGCAGCAACCCCGCTGGAGTGGTTATCGGCCGGGTTGGCAGGCTCGCCAGAAAATCCCGGGCCGGCTGGTTGCGGGTGGTGGCAACCAGGCTGATGACCAGCTCGGTCACGCCTTGCGTCCGCAGATGGTTTGCCAGTTGCGCCAGCAGCCAGTATTCAAAGCCGCGCCCCAGCACCCGGCAGCTGATGGCCAGGGTATCCAGCAGCGCCCTGCCCTCCTCGAACGGGCGCACCACCAGCAGCGCCGTCATGCCGTGATCGGCGAATCGGTCTCGCAGGCCGGCCAGCCAGACGTCGCTCCCCTCGCTGGCCAGCCGGGCCAGTTCCGCCGCCTGATAGCGGCGGCCGGAGAGGTTGAACTGATTGGTCTTCTGGCTGAGCTGCTCGGCTCGCAACTGGTTGCCCGGGGAGAGCGGCTGCCAGTCGGCCTGCAGCGCCAATTGCCGCAGAAAGGCGTGCTCGTCGCCCAGTTGCCGGCGCACCGCCTCGGCCTCGGCCTGGGCCTGATAGGAGTGCTGCCGCAGGCCGTCATCCCGACTCTGGTGGCGACTGCACAGAGCCGGCAACGTCAGCAGGGCATCCGGCCAGCTCCAGAGATCGGCCGGCGGGGTCATCACCATCACCTCGGGGCAGTTGGCCCGCACCTCGGCCCGCTCCAGCTCGCTGTCATCCCAGAAGACCAGGCTGTCCAGCCCGACATTGAGGCGGGCGGCCAGCCGCCGCAGCCCCTGGGATTTTGGCTCCCAGCCGATCTCGGCGGCGGAGATCTGCGCCCGTGTCAGCACCATGCCCGGATGCGCGTCAAACAGCCGCCACACATCGTCCGCCAGATTCTTGGAGCAGAGCGCCAGCACTATGCCCTGCCCGTGCCAGTGGCTGGCCGCCTGCTGGAAGGCCTGGTAGAGCCGGCCCATCCCGTCCTGTCCCAACAGGACGCCGCCGACACCGTCTTCGCCGACCACGCCGCCCCACAGGGTATTGTCGCAGTCGAGCACCAGCACCTTGTGGGCGGGTCGCTGCAACCGCTGCAGCAAGGGGAGAATCCACTGCGCCAGGCTGGCCAGACCGGCCATGGAGAAGGGGCAGGACATCAGATAGAGGTTGCGCCGATCGAAGCAGTGCTGGCGGCCATGCTGTTGCAGCCAGAGCGGCAGGTGCAGGTCGTCCAGGCTGGGTTGCTGCAGGCGCAGGCGGGCCATCTGCTGCTCGAACGCACTGGCCAGCGCGGCGAGCACGGCAGGGGCCGGGCCATAGACACAGAGCGGGGCATGGCTGCAGGCCCCCACCAGCAGATGATCCTGCGGGCGGCGCTGCAGATGCTGCAACAGAGGCTGGCAGAGCGCGTCGACGAAGGCCGCAACCGCCAGCTGCTGCTCGTCCTGCGCCAGACGGCCCCACTCCTGCAGGGTCCGGGCGGGCACCAGATCTTCCCACAGCCAGATGATGATGTGGGTCCCGGCCGCAGCCTCGGCGCTCTGATGCATCAGGGTCTGCAACCACTGGCCGTGGGGAGCCACCTGCACTTCGCCGTATTCAGCCAGGGGTCGCCAGGCGAGATTGCCCGGCATCAAGAACGAACTGCCACTGAGATGAAGCATGGTCATCACCTTCCCCACTGCGCTACCGGAACCATCCCGGCGACCGACAAATGGGATGATCGTGTTTGATCTTCATGAAAAACAAAAGCTTTTTTGGCCGTATTCAGTAGTTGATGCTGACGTAGGGCACCTCGTCCACCTGCCACAGCTGCTTGAGGTAGACGGTCAGCACGAAGAAGAAGTTGGCCAGCAGGTTGGCAAACCGATAGAGGATGGGATCGAAACGCACCCCGCTCTCTTCCAGCCGCACCAGCAGCCGCACCACCTTCTTGCTGCCGCAGCGGCACAGGTGCAGGGTCGGGATCGGCTGCGGCCCTTGCGGCAGCACGAAACCGGTGACCCGGCCGCGGCTCGCCTCGTTGTAGTGATCGTAACGCCCCTTCAGCCACACCAGATCCTCCTCGAAGATGCCGAGCCTGCCGCGTACCGAGCCATTGAGGTTGTAGATAAGCCGCTGCAGCGCCGCAAGATCCGCTAGCATGGGCGCAATCTCGGCATCCGGAGCCAGGTGTGACAACACGGCGCCCACCTGGCAGCAGAGCTCGTCGGTGGCGATCTCGTAGTCACACTGGAACTGGGTTTCGAAGATGAAGGGGTAGCAAAGCTCGCGCTTGTCTCTGGGCTTTTTCGGGTTCATGGGCTGGCCGGATCGGGAAAAAGGCCAGTTTGCCAGCCCCCGCAGGAGCTGGCAAACGGCCGGTCATGGTCCTCGATTCGAAACGGTTCAGACGCTCTTGCTGCTGGCATCCGTCGCCGGCTGGAACTGGCCGATCATCCGCAGCGCATCCAGCATCCGCTGGTTGAAGCTGGTAAAGCTGCCCACCTGGGCCGGATCGCTCTGGCCACGGGCCGCCAGCACCGCCGGCGTCAGCGCCTGCTGCTGGGATGCCGGCAGCAGAGAATCCGCCTGCTGCTGCACCTGATCCAGCTTGGGCAGGTAGTCCGCCAGCGGCTTGAGCATCTCCTGCAGGGAGTGCGCCCCCTGATAGGTCTGGCTCAGCTTGAGACTCTGCTTGAGCTTGAGCGAATAGGAGGCCAGTTGGCTGTCATCCAGCTTCAGCTCGCCCGCCTTCTTCAACAGGTCGTCGAAATTGCCGGAGAAGAAGTTGCCGGCCAGATCGTCGATCCCCTTGACCAACTTGCCGATGGAGTCCATCTCCTCGCTGCTCAGGTTGCCCTCCAGCGAGAAGCTGAAGCTCTGGCTCGACTTGAGGCTGAACTGGCTGCCGCTGTCATCCTTCTGGGACTTGGTCTGCCAGCTGTCGTTGAAGCGCAGCACCACCTTGTCGCCATCCTTGGTCTGGATCTCCAGCGAACCCTGCTGGCGGCTGGCCATCTCGGCCTGCCCCATGTCGGTGGTGGAGACCTTGCCGAAGAACTCCTTCTCGAACTGATCGAGCCCCTCCTGGATCAGCTTGTAGCTCTGATCCATGCCGGTCTTGATGTCGGAATTGTCCGCCCAGTCGCCGAGCTGCTTCCTGGCATCGCCAAAGCCCTTGTCCACCCCCTTGCGAGCCTGCTCCATCATGCCGGTCAGGCTGTCGTCCGACTTGCCGTCGGCCCGGGCAGCCCCCAGCCGGCCGGTGACGAACTGCAGCACGTTGTCGGCCACCGACTGAAAGTCGAACAGGGTATCCGGGGTCACCGCCTCCGGCTGATCCTGTGCCTTGGGCGCCTTGTAGCCCTGACCATTGATCTCCAGCGCGAACTGCAGCGCCTGCTGCACCAGCACCTGCGCCCATTTCGGCGCCTTGTGCAACGAGACTTCGTCCTCGTTGTTTACCGGCTTCGAGTCCGCCTGCTGGGGCGATTTGGGAGCAACACCCACTCCCTTGGGTTGGGCCGCGCCCACTCCGTCGATCTGCATAATGTGTCCTCCCACCATGCCTGTAGATCAGCTATCGGCCTGACTGCACACTTCTTGACCACAAAATACTGGACAATCTGCGGCGGCCTTTTAAAATCGGGCCCCTTTGGGTGGCTGCAGGCTTCCCCCGATTTCGACCCGGCCAGACCGGTGTGCATGTGAGGTAAATCATGACCCAATCCCAGCAGGTTTCCGCCGACCCGGCGCCCCTTCGAACCCCGGCCGACTACCAGGCCCAGCTCGACGAGAAGCGCGAGCGCCTCTGCGGGTTGTTTGCCGACTTCACCCTGCCTGCGCTGGAAGTGCACGCCTCCCCCGCCGAACACTACCGGATGCGCGCCGAGTTTCGCATCTGGCACGACGGTGACGACCTGTACCACTGCATGTATGCGCCGGCCACCAAGGAGATTATCCGGGTCGATCAGTTCCCCACCGCCAGCCGCCTCATCAACCAGCTGATGCCGGTGCTGCTGGAAGGGCTGCGCCCGCACCCCGTGCTGCGCCGCAAACTGTTCCAGATCGACTACCTATCCACCCAGTCCGGCCAGATCTGCGTCAGCCTGCTCTACCATCGCAAGCTGGAGAGCGAGTGGCAGCAGGCCGCCGAAGCGCTGCAGGCCGACCTGCGGGCCAAGGGGTTCGAGCTGCAGCTGATTGGCCGCGCCCACAAGCAGAAGATCTGCCTGGGGGAGGAGTTCGTCATCGAGCGGCTGACCGTGCAGGGCCGCGAGCTGGTCTACAAGCAGGTGGAAAACAGCTTCACCCAGCCCAACGCCGCCATCAACGAACAGATGCTGGGCTGGGCGCTGGACGTGACCAAGGGGAGCGAGGGCGACCTGCTGGAGCTCTACTGCGGCAACGGCAACTTCTCCATCGCCCTGGCGCAGAACTTCCGCAAGGTGCTGGCCACCGAGATCGCCAAGCCGAGCGTGGACTCCGCCCAGTTCAACATCGCGGCCAACGGCGTCGACAACCTGATCATCCTGCGCATGTCAGCCGAGGAGTTCACCATGGCGATGCGCGGCGAGCGGGAGTTCAACCGCCTCAAGGGGGTCGATCTCGGCGCCTACCAGTGCAACACCATCTTCGTCGACCCGCCCCGGGCCGGCCTCGACGACGCCACCGTCAAGCTGGTGCAGGATTACGACAACATCCTCTACATCTCCTGCAACCCAGAGACCCTGCAGGCCAACATGGCAGTACTCGGCGACACCCACGAGATCGCCCGCTTCGCCCTGTTCGATCAGTTCCCCTGGACTCACCACATGGAAGCCGGGGTCTATCTCAAGCGCAAGGCAGGTTGATGCCGCCGGGGCATAATTCCCAGCTCGACCAGCAAAACAAGACAGGGCCCGCGGGCCCTGTTTGATTATTTAACCCTGTGCATGGGGCGGCCGGAGCCGCTATGCTGGCGGCACGCGCATCCGCGCCACAGTCTGGGTGTCATGCCACCATGCAACGCATTCTTTTTGTTGAAGATGATCCCGAGATAGGCCAGCTCATCAGCAGCTGGCTGGCCCGCCACGACATGGAAGTGCTGCTGGAGCCGAGGGGCGATCTGGCACTGGCCAGGGTCGAGGCCGAGCAGCCGGACCTGGTGCTGCTCGACATCATGCTGCCGGGTCAGGATGGTCTATCCCTGTGCCGGGATCTGCGCCCGCGCTTCGCCGGTCCCATCGTCATGCTTACCTCGCTGGACAGCGACATGAACCAGATCCTGAGCCTGGAGCTGGGTGCCAACGACTACATCCTCAAGACCACGCCGCCCCCCGTGCTGCTGGCCCGGCTGCGGGTCCAGTTCCGCCAGCAGGGACAGCAGGCCCCGCAGCCCGTGGTCGCCAGCACGCCGCCCCAGCGCCTGCAGTTCGGCCGGTTGCAGATCGACGGGCCGGGCCGGGACGTGCGCCTCGACGGCGACAGCATTCCGCTCTCCACCGCCGATTTCGATCTCCTGTGGGAACTGGCCTGCCACGCCGGCCAGATCCTGGGGCGGGAGGCACTGTTTCGCAGCCTGCGCGGTCGTGACTACGACGGCCAGGATCGCAGCATGGACGTGGCCATCTCCCGCCTGCGCCGCAAACTGGGGGACGATACCAGCAACCCGACCCGCATCAAAACGGTGCGCCAGAAGGGTTATCTACTAGTACCCCACGCCTGGGAATAAGCCCCGCCGAATGACCTTGATGCTCCCTTCTCCCCTTGCGGGAGAAGGGTTGGGGATGAGGGGGCAACAAGGCAATGCCCAGACGTAATCCAGGCAAGAGGAGAGCCCCATGCGCCGCCTGTTTATCCAGTTCTATCTGCTGCTGATCGGCTGTTTCACCCTGGCCATCCTGCTGGTCGGCATGGTCTATCAGGTCACCGCCGAGCGAGCGGGAGATCGCTATCTGGAGCGGATGATGCAGGGCTCCCTCGGTCTGCTCACCGGCGAGCTGGCCCGCTTGCCGCCGGAACACTGGCCCGCCCGCATGGCCGAGCAGAGCCGCCAGCTCACCCTGCCGCTGCAGATCGGCGCCCTCGCCAACCAGCCGCTGGCCAACGAGGATCAGGCCTTCCTGGAGGCCGGCAACATCGTCATCGTCGAAGAGGATGACACCTTCCTGCAACGCATTCCGGGCACCGATCAGGTGCTGATCGTCGGCCCCGTCCCCTATCTCTCCTACCTGCACGAACTGCACTGGGTCGACGTGGGGCTGCTGCTGGTCATCGGCCTCTCGCTGGGGCTGCCGATCCTGCTCTGGCTGCGCCCGCACTGGCGCGGCCTGCAACAGCTTGAACAGACCGCCCGCCGGGTCGGTGATGGGGATCTCTCCTACCGCACCCGTTTGCCGCCCGGTAGCAGCCTGGGTCGGGTCGGCCGCACCTTCGACCAGATGACCGAGCAGCTGCAGGCCATGCTGGCCAGCCGCAAGCAGCTGACCGACGCCATCGCCCACGAGCTGCGCACCCCGCTAGTGCGGCTGCGCTACCGGCTCGCCATGCTGGATCCGGCGCCCTCGGCCGAGGAGCAGCAGGGGCTGGAGCGGGATCTCGGCGCGCTGGATGCCCTCATCGAGGAGATGCTCACCTACGCCAGACTCGATCGTCCCGAGCTGCCGCTGCAATGCAGCGAGCTGGAGCTCGGCAGCTGGGCCGGCAGCCGCCTCGCCGACTGGCAGGCGCTGCGACCGGACAAACGGCTCGACTTCGTGCGCCCGGCCATGGCCCTGCCCTGGCGCGGCGATACTCGCCTGCTGGATCGGGCGCTGGAGAACCTCATCGGCAACGCCCTGCGCCACGCCGCCGGCCGGGTCACCCTCAGCATGGCGCGTCAGCAGGATCTCTATCTGCTGGAGGTGGCCGACGACGGCGCCGGCATCGATCCGGCGCTGGCACCGCAGATCTTCGAGCCCTTCGTGCGGCTGGATCAGAGCCGCGATCGACGCACCGGCGGCGCCGGGCTGGGGCTGGCCATCGTACGCAGCATCGCCCGCCACCACGGCGGCGAGGTACAGCTGCTGCCGAGCAGCAGCGGTGCCCGTTTCTGCCTGATGCTGCCTGTACATTTAGATACAAACCGTCACCAGTCACTCACTGAACCGCAGGTCGAACAGCCCTAGGATGAAGTCATGGAGAAACGCTCCATGTTATCAACCCGAATGAGGAACTGGAATATGAACAAGCTGATCCCCCTGAGCCTGGCTGCTGTCTTCGCCCTGACCTCCGGCTTCACCATGGCTGCCACCCCGACCAAGGCTGCCGCTCCCCAGGCTACCCAGACCAAGGTCGTGAAAAAACACCACAAGGCTGCCCACGCCAAGGCGCCGGCCGTCAAGGTTGCTCCCAAGACCAAGTAATCGACCAACAAGCTTCCCGTAATAAAAAGGGGCCCCGACATGGGGCCCCTTCTGTTTTCTGCGCACTTGCCTTGGCTCAGCCCAGCATGTAATCCGCCGGCAGGGCAATACGGGCCACCCCGGATTCCACCGCCGCCAGCGCCACGGCGCGGGCGACGCGCGGCAGCAGACGGGCATCCATCGGCTTGGGAATGACGTAGTCCTTGCCGAAGGCCAGCTCGCTGACGTCGGCGGCGGTCAGCACCTCGGCCGGCACCGGCTCTTTGGCCAGACCACGGATCGCCTCGACCGCGGCGATCTTCATGGCATCGTTGATGCGGCTGGCACGGGCGTCGAGGGCGCCGCGGAAGATGAAGGGGAAGCAAAGCACGTTGTTGATCTGGTTCGGATAGTCGGAGCGACCTGTGCCCATGATGAGGTCACCGCGCACTGCGTGAGCCAGCGCCGGCTTGATCTCGGGATCCGGGTTGGAGCAGGCGAAGATCACCGGGTTGGCGGCCATCAGCGCCACCGCCTCCGCGGGCAGCACATCCGGGCCGGAGACACCGACGAACACGTCAGCCCCGTCGATCACCTCCATCAGGGTGCGCAGGGGGGTGTCGTTGGCGAAGCGCTGCTTGTACTGGTTCAGATCGGTGCGACCGCTGTGGATGACACCCTGACGATCCAGCATGAAGATGTTGTGGGGCTTGGCACCACACTTGATCAGCAGCTCCATGCAGGCGGTGGCGGCAGCCCCGGCGCCCATGCAGACGATGCGGCTGTCGCCAATCTGCTTGCCCTGCACTTCCAGCGCGTTGAGCAGGCCGGCGGCGGTGACGATGGCGGTACCGTGCTGATCATCGTGGAACACCGGGATGTCGCAGCGCTCGATCAGTGCCTGCTCGATCTCGAAGCACTCGGGGGCCTTGATGTCTTCCAGGTTGATGCCACCGAAGGTGTCGGCGATGGCCGCCACCGTGTCGATGAACTGCGCGCTGGTCTCGTGCTTCACTTCGATGTCGATGGCGTCGATGCCGGCAAAGCGCTTGAACAGCAGGGCCTTGCCCTCCATCACCGGCTTGGAGGCCAACGGACCCAGATTGCCCAGCCCCAGAATGGCGGTACCGTTGGAGATGACGGCCACCAGGTTGCCCTTGCCGGTGTAGCGGTAGGCATCGGCCGGGTTGGCGGCGATCTCGCGCACCGGCTCGGCCACGCCCGGGCTGTAGGCCAGCGCCAGATCGCGGGCGGTCTCGGCGGGCTTGGTGAGGGCGATGGCGATTTTGCCCGGCACGGGCTGGGCGTGGTAATCGAGTGCTTGTTGACGAAGATCGTGACGCTGATCGGACATGGGGGACCCCGATACGGTAGTGAATTGAGTGGTGCATTGGCTCGCCCACAGGCGAGGGCTGGGGATCATAAAGAAAACCATCGGGCTTTCACAGAGGAAAGTATCGTCACCCAGCCACTGACAAGCCAGTAATTAGCATGTCATGCCAACCAAGAATACCCATTTAGTTATAGATATGGTTTCACCCCATCACCGGAATGCCGGCTTTCGCCTCCGCCTGTCTGGCGATCGCTTCCGTCATGCCCTGGAAGATGAAGAGGTGGAACGGCAGCATGGCGAGCCAGTAGGCCAGCCCCCAGGCCCCCTGTGGATGCCAGTGGGCCGTCACCTTGAGCCGGGTCAGCCCCGACTCCTCCGGCAGTATGTTGAACTCCAGCCGGCCGACGCCGGGGGCCCGCATGTTGAACAGCAGATCCAGCCTGCGCCCCTCGTCCACTCCGAGGATCTGCCAGGAGTCCAGCATGTCCCCCTTCACGAAGCGATCCGGATTGGTGCGGCCGCGGGTCAGCGCCGGGCCGCCGATCAGGTGGTCCATCCATTCGCGCACCACCCACAGCTGGTTCATGTAGAAGTAGCGCTGCTCGCCCCCCAGTTGTTGCAGCACCTGCCACACCACCTCGGGCGAGGCGAGGCAGATGGCATCGCCGCTGGCGGTGCGGTCATAGAAGCCGTACTCGGGGTGGCGCCAGCGCAGGCCGAGCGGGGTCTCCTCCCCCTGCTGCTCGGCGCCCAGCTGCTGCTCCAGGGAGAGGCTCTCGGCCAGCGCCTCGTCGAAGCTGAGCAGGGTTTGCGGCAGCAGGGCCCGCAGCGGGCCGTCGTCGGCCGGGATGTCGTGCTTGAGGCCGCCCACCAGCGCCTTGGCCACCGGCTGCGGCACCGAGGTGACAAACTGCAGCCACCAGGCGGAGAGGCGCGGGCTGAGAAACGGCAGCGGGATGATGGGGCAGCGCTTGCCGATGTGGGCGGCGAACTTCTGCAACTGCTGCTGATAGCTGAGCAGCTCGGGACCGGCGGCATTGAAGATCTGGCCGTCCACCCCTTCAGCCTCCACCAGTCCGCCCAGATAGTGCAGCAGGTTGGAGAGCGCAATGGGCGGCGTACGCGAGCGCACCCACTTGGGCGTCACCATCATCGGCAGGTTGAACACCAGATCCCGCATCACCTCAAACGCCGCTGAGCCGGGCCCCACTATGATGCCGGCGCGCAGCTCCACCGTCGGTACACCGGCGCCCCGAAACAGCTCGCCGCAATAACGACGGGAGTTGAGGTGGCGGCTGTTGCACTGCGCCGGCTGGATGGCACCCAGATAGATGATGCGACGCACCCCGGCGGCGCGGGCGGCGGCGGCGAAGTTCTTCACCCCCTGCTGCTCCAGCCGGTGGAAGTCGGCCCCCGCCCCCATGGCGTGCACCAGATAGAAGACGGTGTCGATGCCGGCCAGGGCGGGCAGCAATGTGATCGGCTTGAGGCTGTCGGCAAGGCGAAACTCTACCCCGGGCGGCAGACGGCAGGGGCGCCGCGCCCCGGCAATCACCCGATAACCCAGTTCTTGCAGATGGGGTACCAGGTAAGAACCTATGTAGCCCGCAGCCCCCATCACCAGACAATCACGCATCTGCACACTCCCTGTCTTGCCCATGTTACCGCCCCTCATCTCCACCCCTGCTCCCGCAAAGGGAGAAAGGAGAGTCCCACCATAGGGCAAAGCGGGCCGTTACAGAACGCCGACCAATAAAAAAGGCGCCCATCGGGCGCCTTTTTCAGAATTCTTCAGAAGTAGAATTACTTCTTGGTGGTCATCGCACCGAAACGCTTGTTGAACTTGTCTACGCGGCCGCCGCTAGAAACTTCTTTCTGCTTGCCGGTATAGAACGGGTGGCACTCGGAGCACACGTCCAGGTTCAGATCTTTACCCAGGGTAGAGAAGGTGTTGATGACGTTACCGCAAGAGCACTTGGCGGTGATGGCTACGTAGTCAGGATGGATACCAGCTTTCATGGACAACCTCAATTATCAGGCCGTGTCGCTATCCGATCTTCTGTCGGACACCACACGATTGTTGAACACAGTTTCAAAGGCTGCGAATAATATAGGAAATGCCTGAGTTCAGGCAAGTGGCTTCGCAGAAAAAATAGGCAATCTCTGGTGAATTCTTCCCAAACGCTGGATCTGGTTCGTGTGGCTGTGCCGGTGCCGTTACGCCGTCACTTCGACTATCTCTCCCCCCTGCCTTTGCCTGCTCCCGGCTGCCGGGTCGAGATCCCGTTCGGCCCGCAAACCCTGGTCGGTCTGGTGGTGGATCACCCGGCCGACAGCCAGGTGCCGCGCAACAAGCTCAAGCCGATCAAACGCGTGCTTGATAGCGCTCCCGTGCTGGGGCCCGACATTCTGGCGCTGATGAACTGGAGCGCCAGCTACTACCAGCATCCTCTGGGAGAGGTACTGCCCCACGCCCTGCCGGTGCTGGTGCGCAAGGGGGAGCCCGCCGCCTACCGCGAGCTGGAATTCTGGTTCGCCACCGAAGCCGGCATGGCGGTCGATCTCAACGAGCTCAAGCGGGCCGCCAAGCAGCAGCAGGCGCTCGCCCTGCTGCGCAAGGGGCCGCAGACCCCCTCCGCACTCAAGCAGGAGGAGATTTCGAGCGCTGCCCTCACCGCGCTGGAGAAGAAGGGGCTGCTAGAGAAGCGTTCGCTGGAGCCGAGCCATGACGGCGACTGGGTCGCCCGCTTCGAGCCGGGCGAGGGGCTGCGCCTCAACGGCGAGCAGGCGCTGGCGGTCTCCGCCGTCACCAGCCAGAGCGACCAGTTTGGCGCCTTCCTGCTGGACGGCATCACCGGATCCGGCAAGACCGAGGTTTACCTGAGCATCCTCGAGCCCCTGCTCAAGGCAGGCAAGCAGGCGCTGGTAATGGTGCCCGAGATCGGCCTCACTCCGCAGACCATCAACCGCTTCCGGCGCCGCTTCAACGTGCCGGTGGTGGCGATGAACTCCGCCATGAACGATCGGGAGCGGCTCGATGCCTGGCTCGCCTGCCGCGACGGCGGCGCTGCCATCCTGATCGGCACCCGCTCCGCGGTGTTCACCCCGTTTCACAACCTCGGCATCATCATCATCGACGAAGAGCACGACGGCTCCTTCAAGCAGCAGGACGGTTTTCGCTACCACGCGCGGGATCTGGCGGTGATGCGGGCCCATCGCGCCGGCATCCCCATCCTGCTCGGCTCGGCCACCCCGTCGCTGGAGACATTGCACAACGCCCGCAGCGGCAAGTATCACCACCTCAGCCTGACCCGTCGCGCCGGCAATGCCCAGACCGCCCGTCAGGTGATCCTCGATATCAAGAACGTGCGCTTGCAGGCCGGGCTCTCCCCCCAGCTGGAGCAGCTGATGGTGGAACATCTGGCGGCGGGCAACCAGGTGATGCTGTTCCTCAACCGCCGTGGCTATGCCCCGGCTCTGATTTGCCACCAGTGTGGCTGGAGCGCCGCCTGCGAGCGCTGTGACGCCTGGTACACCTGGCATCAGGCCGGGCGACGGCTGCACTGCCACCACTGCGACAGCGTGCGCCCGCTGCCCCACCACTGCCCCGAGTGTGGCAGCAACGAGCTAATCGGCTCCGGGGTGGGCACCGAACAACTGGAGCAGCTGCTCGGCACAGTTTTCCCGCAATATCCGGTGGTGCGCATTGATCGGGACAACACCCGGCGCAAGGGGGAGCTGGAGACCCACCTCGGCGACATCAAGGCGGGCAAGTACAAGATCCTGATCGGCACCCAGATGCTGGCCAAGGGCCACCACTTTCCGGATGTGACGCTGGTCGGACTGCTGGATGTGGATGGCGCGCTGTTCAGTGCCGATTTTCGCGCCGCCGAGAAGCTGGCCCAGCTCTACACCCAGGTGGCGGGCCGCGCCGGCCGCGCCAGCAAGCCGGGGCTGGTGGTGCTGCAGAGCCACCATCCCGAACACGCTCTGCTGCAAGATCTGACCCAGAACGGTTATGGCCATTTCGCGGATACCGCGCTCAAGGAGCGTCGCCTGCTGGGACTGCCACCGTTCAGCTATCAGGGGCTGTTTCGGGCCGAGGCCAATGGCCGCGACGAGGTGCAGCTGTTCCTCAGCCGTCTCGCCGATACCCTGCGCAGTGCCCGCTATCCCCATGTTCAGGTGCTGGGGCCCATCAGCGGCTTCATGGAACGCAAGGCGGGCAAGTTCCGCATGCAGTTGCTGGTGCAGGGGCCGAACCGGGCGCCACTGGCCCAGCTGCTGGATTGGGCGGTGAAGGAGCTGGAGGGGTGGCCCGAGACCAAGCGGGTGCGCTGGAGTCTGGATATCGACCCCACCGAGCTGAACTGAGTCGGATTCTGGTCGCTGACGGTGAAGCGGCCGCTGGCGCGCGGCGTCAGCGACCGGGTTTGCCATGCGGGTGCAGGGTTCAGACCCGCAGGTCGACCTGCTGCACCCAGCCTCCCTTGCCCTGCTCGGTCACATAGAGGCCAGACTGGCGCAGCACCCCCTGATTGCCGCTTTCCCCCAGATGGTTGAAGGGGGTGTCGAGGGGATGCAGCAGGATGGCGCCGATCCCCAGCTCCACCAGGGCGATGGGGGACTGTTCCGGCTGCCAGAACTGCAGCGCCGAGAACTGGCTGTCCCGCTCGTCCAGCACCCCGTTACCATCCTCATCCAGGGTCGCCAGCTCGCCAAAACCGTTGCCGGAGCGGGCCCCGAACAGCTCGCCGCCGTCATCTATGGTGCCGTTGCCGTTGCGATCCAGCGCCACGAAGCCGCTCCCTTCACTCAAGCCGGGCAGGCTGTCCGCCTTGCCATCCTGATCGATGTCGAAATTGACCCGGGCGTCGGTCAGGCCGGCTATCTTGCCGTCCAGGCTGAGCACCAGCGGATCCTTGAGGGCATTGAGGGTGGTACGGCGCTGGCTGATGTCGAGCTGGCGCCAGTCCAGCACAAAGCCCAGATCCAGCTGCAGGGTCTGGCCATCCTGGGTCTGCAAGTTCGCGGCCGCTACCACGTTGAGCTGCTCTTTTTGCAGCAGGCTGTCGGTCACCTCCACCAGCTGATCCGGCTCGGCGGCGGGCTGGGTCCCCTCACCCGTCGGGGCGGGGACTCCCTCCGCGCTCTGGTCGGCCGGTTTGATCGGGTCCGGCAGCTCTATCTCGTGGCCCAGCATCGCCTCGATCATCAGCTTGATGAGCCGCTGGCGGTTGTCGAGCCCGTCGTTGGGAATGCCATCCTGTTCGCCCTTGCCGGCCTCGGCAGGCTTGGCGGGTGCCGGTGTAGGGGCGGCTGGCACCGGGCCGGCCGCAGTGCGGCTGGCCATCTGCAGCGTCAGCAGGCTGCTGCGGGTGAAGGTGAGCTGGCTGCCACCGCCGGCCGCTGGCGTCGAGTCCGCCGGCGCCGTAGCAGGGGACTGCGCCTGGCTGGCTGCCGGCACGGGTCCGAGCCGGCGCACCTTGCGGGACTGCGCCTGTTGCTGCTGGTATTGCACCTCCCCCTGGAGGTCGTAGTGATCGATGCGCATATCTTCGCCCTCGGCGCCATACACCTGGTCAGTTATCGACCAGCTGCCGAGGAGGGCTTAACACCGATTGGCTATATCAGGAGGCTGCGGCATCGGCATCCGCACATAACCGCCCCCGCTGGCGGCAATGAAAAGGGAGGCCTGGGCCTCCCTTGTCGTTCATGTTGTCACCGTGGTCATTGCGCCGGTTGGGAGACCCCTTCCAGCCGCACTTCCACCCGGCGATCCGGTGCCAGACAGGCGATCAGCGCCGGTTTGGAGCCGCTGCTGCAGTTGTTGCCGGTGATCGGAGAGGACTTGCCGCGCCCCTCGACCCGTACCTTGTCGGCAAACAGTCCCTTGGCGATCAGGTAGTCGGCGACGCTGCGGGCGCGCTGCTCGGAGAGCGCCTGGTTGTAGGCGTCGGAGCCGATGCGATCGGTGTGGCCGATCACGGTCGCCACCCCGTCTTTCGGATTGGCCGCCACTATCTGGCTGAACAGGTTGTCCAGCGCCTGGCTGGCAGCCGGCTTCAGGGTCGCCTTGTTGAACTCGAACAGCACGTCCGAGCTCAGACTGAAGGTCTTGGGCACCACCACCACGGCGGGAGCAGGCGCCGCAGCCGGGGCCGGTGCGGGCGCCGCCACTTCGCCGCCCTGCTGGCCGAAGCGATAGAGCATGGCAAACGCCAGCATGCCGTTGTCCATCTCGATGCCGGCACGATCGAGGGAGGTATCCCCGAGCGGGGTGGTGTACTGGTATTCGAGGCGGGCGGCCCAGTCACGGTCGATGGCGTATTCGGCCCCCAGCGCCCCGACGAACACGGCGCCATGCTTGTTGCCGGTATCCTTGATGAAGTCGGTGGCCGTCTGGGCCGACAGTTCGCTGTTGGTCCAGGCGTAGCCGCCGCCGATCCGGCCATAGAGATCCAGCGCATCGTTGACCGGGAACCCTATCTTCATGGTGGTCTGGATCATCTGGCTCTTGGCTTCCCCTTCCACCCTCACCCCGCTCAATTCGCCGGACGAGGTGTACTTGCCGAACCAGTCATAGCCGAATTCGAAGCCCAGGTTGGGATTGAGCTGATAGCCGGCAAAGGCGCCCAGCCCGAGCGTATCCTTGCTGGTGCTGGTGTTCTGCAGCGCTCCCAGGGTGTCGGAGACGACCTGCTTCTGATCCACGTCGAAAAACTTGGACCAGCCGGCCTTGCCGCCGGCGTACCAGGTGTTGTCCTGAGCGGCAGCCTGCACGGCCCCGCTGACGAGCAGGCCGCTGACCAGCACGGCAAGTATCGATTTGTTCATGGTGAAAGCCTCTGCAATGAGTCGTGATGGGCGCTCTTGCGCCTCTCTTCCCTGATGGGGCAAACCCGGCCCCGTCCATCAGGTTATCCCATCTGTTGCCTGCCTCAAATGACTTGGGACTCAAGAGTGTGAAGCACCCGGCATTCCCGGCAGGAAAACGCCCCATGCAGGGGGTATCCGTGGATGTGCCGGCCAGCGCCATGAAAAAGGGAGGCCAATGGCCTCCCTCTTGTTGCTTGCAACCCACCTAGCTGGCCAGAAACAGCCGGTAGGCGGGGTCGTCACTCACCTCTTTCCAGCCGTAGCCAATCGCGTGCAGGTAGTCGTGGAAGGCCGCCACGTCTTCATCAGGCAGCTCGAACGCACAGAGCACCCGGCCGTAGTCGGCGCCGTGGTTGCGGTAGTGGAACAGGCTGATGTTCCAGCGACAGCCGAGGGTCTCGAGGAAGCGCATCAGGGCGCCCGGCTGCTCCGGAAACTTGAAGCTGTAGAGGCGTTCACCGAGGGGCCGGGCCGGGCGGCCGCCAATCATGTAACGCACGTGGTTCTTGGCCAGCTCGCTCTCGGTCATGTTGACCACCGGATAGCCGTTGCCGCCGAGCTGATCGATGATCTGGCCCAGCTCCTCGTCACCGCCGGTGAGGCGCACCGAGACGAACAGCGACGCCTGCTCCGCATCGGCGTAGCGGTAGTTGAACTCGGTCACCATGCGGGGGCCGAGCTGACGGCAGAAGTCGAGGAAGGCCCCCTTGCGCTCGGGGATGGTCACCGCCAGCATGCCCTCGCGCTTCTCGCCGATCTCGCAGCGCTCCGACACGTAGCGCAGGCTGTGGAAGTTGACGTTGGCGCCGGACAGAATGGCCGCCATCCGCCCCCCTTTCACCTGTTCCCGCTCGCTGTAGGCCTTGAGGCCCGCCAGCGACAGGGCCCCCGACGGCTCGGCGATGGCGCGGCAGTCATCGAAGATGTCTTTGAGCGCGGCGCAGATCTGGTCGTTGGAGACGGTCACCACCTCGTCCAGATACTGGTTGCACAGGCGGAAGGTCTCCTCGCCGATGCGCTTGACCGCCACCCCGTCCGCAAACAGCGATACCCGATCCAGATTGACCGGCTCGCCGGCCGCCAGCGCGGCCTTGAGGCAGGCGGAGCCCTCCGCCTCCACCCCGATCACCTTCACATCCGGCAGCAGCTGCTTGATGTAGACCGCCACCCCGGCAGCCAACCCGCCGCCGCCCACCGGCACGAACACGTGGGTGAGGTGGGTATCCTGCTCCAGCAGCTCCTTGCCGATGGTGCCCTGGCCGGCGATCACCTCGACGTCGTCAAACGGCGGGATCAGGGTGTAGCCCTCCAACTCGGCAAGGCGGCGGCTCTCGCCATAAGCCTCGTCGAAGCTGTTGCCAAACAGCATGACGTTGCCGCCCTGACGGCGTACCGCGTCAATCTTGATGTCCGGCGTGGTCTTGGGCATCACGATGATCGCCTTGATGCCGAGCTTGGCGGCAGACAGGGCGACCCCCTGGGCGTGGTTGCCGGCGGAGGCGGCGATGACGCCGCGCGCCTTCTGCTCCTCGGTCAGAGTGGCGATCTTGTGGTAGGCACCCCGCAGCTTGAAGGAGTGGACCGGTTGCAGATCCTCCCGCTTCAGGCTGACGTGATTGCCGAGCCGCTCGGAGAGTTTCTTCAGGGTTTGCAAGGGGGTAACCCGCGCCGCCTCATAGACGGGGGAGAGCAGCACCTTGCGTAGATAATCCGCCGCAGAGACCATGGTTTATTCCTCCAGCATCGAACGATCGCGCACCGCACCCTTGTCGGCACTGGTGGCGAACATGGCGTAGGCGCGCAGGGCAAAGGAGACCTGACGCTGGCGATCGAGCGGCTTCCAGCCACGGGCTTCCACGGCAACGCGGCGGGCAGCCAGTACGCTGTCGGCCACCTCCAGCACCATGCTGCGGGCCGGAATGTCGATGTTGATGATGTCGCCATCCTCCACCAGACCGATAGTGCCGCCGGAGGCCGCCTCCGGCGAGACGTGGCCGATGGAGAGACCCGAGGTGCCGCCGGAGAAGCGACCGTCGGTGATCAGCGCACACGCCTTGCCGAGCCCCATGGACTTGAGATAAGTGGTGGGGTAAAGCATCTCCTGCATGCCGGGGCCCCCTTTCGGGCCTTCGTAGCGGATCACCACCACTTCACCGGCCTTGACGGTGCCGTCCAGAATGCCGGCAACCGCCGTGTCCTGGCTCTCGAATACCCGGGCCGGGCCGCGGAAGGTAAGGTTCTCCTCATCCACCCCGGCGGTCTTGACGATGGCACCGTTCAGCGCCAGGTTGCCGGCGAGCACGGCCAGGCCCCCTTCCAGGCTGTAGGCGTTGTCCAGCGAGCGGATGCAGCCTTCGGCGCGGTCCAGATCCAGCTCGGGCCAGCGGCAATCCTGGCTGAAGGCCTTGGTGGTGCGGATGCCGGCCGGCCCGGCGCGATAGAAGTCCACCACCTCCTGACTGGGCTGGCGGCTGACGTCATATTCGGCCAGCAGCTCCAGCAGCGAGGTTCCCAGCACGTTGCGGGTGTCCCCGTGCACCAGGCCCGCTTTTTCCAGCTGACCCAGAATGGCGACCACGCCGCCGGCGCGGTGCACGTCTTCCATGTGGTATTTCTGGGTGGAGGGTGCCACCTTGCACAGCTGCGGCACCTTGCGCGACATGCGGTCGATGTCGGCCATGGTGAAGTCGACGCCCGCCTCCTGGGCCGCCGCCAGCAGGTGCAGCACGGTGTTGGTGGAGCCGCCCATGGCGATGTCGAGCGCCATGGCGTTCTCGAACGCCGCCTTGGTGGCGATGTTGCGCGGCAGTGCCGAGGCATCATCCTGCTCATACCAGCGTTTGGCCAGGGTCACGATGCGCTGGCCCGCCAGCTTGAACAGCTGCTCGCGGTCGCTGTGGGTTGCCAGCAGGGAACCGTTGCCCGGCTGGGACAGACCCAGCGCCTCGGTCAGACAGTTCATGGAGTTGGCGGTGAACATGCCGGAGCAGGAACCGCAGGTGGGGCAGGCGCTGCGCTCCACCTGTTCGCTCTGAGCGTCGGAGACCTTGGGGTCGGCGCCCTGGATCATGGCGTCCACCAGATCCAGCTTGATGATCTGGTCGGAGAGCTTGGTCTTGCCCGCTTCCATCGGGCCGCCGGAGACGAAGATCACCGGGATGTTGATGCGCAGGGCGGCCATCAGCATCCCCGGGGTGATCTTGTCGCAGTTGGAGATGCAGACCATGGCGTCGGCGCAGTGGGCGTTGACCATGTACTCCACCGAATCGGCGATAAGCTCGCGCGACGGCAGGGAGTAGAGCATGCCGCCGTGGCCCATGGCGATGCCGTCATCCACGGCGATGGTGTTGAACTCCTTGGCCACCCCGCCGGCGGCTTCGATCTCGCGCGCCACCAGCTGGCCCAGATCCTTGAGGTGAACGTGGCCCGGCACGAACTGGGTGAAGGAGTTGACCACGGCGATGATGGGCTTGCCGAAATCCTGATCGGTCATTCCGGTGGCGCGCCACAGGGCGCGGGCCCCGGCCATGTTACGTCCGTGGGTGGTGGTGGCGGATCTCAACTTCGGCATTGTCTCTACTCCCTGAATGCCCAGCGGGCTCATTATCTTTGGAAATGAAAAAGTGACTCTCGGATCGGGAATCGATCCTGGTAAGGGCACCGCGCAGTGCCCTGACCGGAAGCGACTCGGGGAGGCACAGCGCCTCCCCTCTCTCATCAGTCGTTGACGGGCGTCAGCCAGCCCCACTTGTCTTCGGTCTGGCCATTGAACAGGCCGAAAAAGGCGTTTTGCAGCTGCTCGGTCACCGGGCCGCGGCAGCCTGCGCCCACCTTCATCCGATCGACGGAGCGCACCGGCGTCACTTCCGCCGCCGTGCCGGTCATGAAGATTTCGTCTGCGACATAGAGCGCCTCACGGGGCAGCGCCTGCTCGCGCACCTCGTAACCCAAGTCACGGGCCAGCGTCATGATGGTGTCGCGGGTGATGCCGGGCAGGATGGCGGCGGTAGCGGGCGGGGTGAACAGCACGCCGTTCTTCACCAGGAACAGGTTCTCCCCCGCCCCTTCGCTCAGGTAGCCATTTACATCCAGCGCCAGCCCCTCGGCGAAGCCGTTGCGCTTGGCCTCGCGGCTGATCAGCTGGGAGGAGAGATAGTTGCCGCCCGCCTTGGCGCCGGTGGGAATGGTGTTGGGAGCGAGCCGGTTCCAGGAGGTAACACACACATCCACCCCGTTTTTCAGCCCCTCTTCCCCCAGATAGGCGCCCCACGGCAGGGCGGCCACCATCAGGTCGGCCTTGGCATCCAGCGGCGGATGCAGCCCCAGCCCCACGTTGCCGACAAAGGCCAGTGGGCGCAGATAGCCGCCCTTCAGGCCGTTCTCGCGCACCACGGTGCGGCAGGCTTCATTCACTTCAGCCTCGCTGTAGGGGATGTCCATCCAGTAGATCTTGGCGGAGTCGAACAGGCGGCGGGTGTGCTCCTGCAGGCGGAAGATGCAGGTGCCCTTGGGGGTGTCGTAGGCACGCACCCCTTCGAACACCGAGGAGCCGTAGTGCAGGGCGTGGCTCATCACGTGCACCTGGGCATCCTGCCAGGGCACCAGTGTGCCGTTGAACCAGATGTATTGCGGGTGAGTGGCGGATTGGGAAGGCTGTGACATTGGCTTGGCTCCTTAAGCTCTGATCCGGGGTTGCTGTTCCAGTGCATCGACCCGGGAAACGTCCACCAGCTTCACCAGCTGGCTCCACAACTGCTGGATGGGACGCACCGACTCGACAGTAACCGTGATCCGCAGTTGTTGGCAATCCTGCTCCATGTTGAGGGCGCAGAGGTTGAAACCGCGGTGACGAACCACCCGCAGCACCCGCTCCATCACTTCGGGTCTGGGCTGGGCATGGATTTGCAAGGTATTGAACTGACTCATGGGCGTTGCTCCATCATCTGGTGGTTGGCGACTCCTGGCGGAACCAGGGGCCAGACGTTTTCTTCCTCTGAAATGGCCACATGCAGCAGGTAGGCACTCTCGCTTGCCAGCAGGCGATCGAGGGCGCCGGCTATCTGATCCTTGCATGTGATGGTTTCGCCGGGGATGCCGAAGGCGGCAGCCAGGGCGATGAAATCGGGGTTGTCGGAGAGGATGGTCTCGCTGTAGCGGCCGTCGAAGAACAGCTCCTGCCACTGACGCACCATACCGAGGCGCTGGTTGTCCAGCAGCACCATCTTCACCTTGAGCTGGGCCCGGCGGATGGTGCCAAGCTCCTGCACGTTCATCATGAAAGAGCCATCACCGCTCACCAGCACCACTTCATCCTCCGGGCGCGACATCTTGGCGCCGATGGCGGCCGGCAGGCCGAAGCCCATGGTGCCGAGACCGGCACTGGAGAGGTGGTTGCGCGGGCTGGTGAAGCGCATGTGCTGGGCCACCCACATTTGGTGTTGACCCACGTCGCAGGCCACCACGCTGCTCTCTGGCAACCGGGCGGAGAGCTGCTTGAGCAGCGCCGGGGCATAGATGGGCTGGCCGGGATGGTCGTAGCGAAATGCATACTCGCGGGCCATGTTCGCGCAATGCTCACGCCATGGGTCGATGGAGAGGGACATGGCGAGGCGCGGCAGCACCTGTTTGAGATCCTGAGTGATGCCCACCTCGGCGGCGCGGCGCTTGCCAAACTCGGCGGCATCCACATCCAGATGGATCACCTTGGCTTCGGGGGCGAACTCCTCCAGCTTGCCGGTCACCCGATCATCGAAACGGGCCCCCACCACCACCAGCAAGTCACACTGCTGCACCGCATAGTTGGCGGCCTTGGTGCCGTGCATGCCGAGCATGCCGAGATAAACGGGGCTGTCGGGGTCGAGTGCGCCGATCCCCTTGAGGGTGGTGACCGCCGGCATGCCGGTCGCGGCGGCAAACTCGCGCAACTGCTGCTCGGCATTGGCCATGCCCACCCCACCACCGACGTAGAGCACCGGGCGCTCGGCGGCGGCCAGCAGGGTGCGGGCGGCCGTCAGTTCGGCCTGGTTCAGATGCTCGGGCTCTGCCACCGCAAACAGCGGGCTCTGGGTTGGTACCTTGGCCAGTTGCACATCCTTGGGCAGGTCGATCAGCACCGGGCCCGGGCGCCCCTCACTGGCGATGGCGAAGGCTTCGGCGATCACCTGCGGCAGATCGGCCACATCGGTCACCATGAAGGAGTGCTTGGTGCAGGAGAGGGACATGCCGAGCACGTCAACCTCCTGAAACGCATCGGTCCCGACGGCGGCGCAGGGCACCTGACCGCTGATGGCCACCAGCGGCACCGAGTCGAGCAGCGCCTCCGCCAGACCGGTTACCAGATTGGTGGCGCCGGGGCCGGAGGTGGCGATGCAGACCCCCACCTGACCGGAGGCGCGGGCATAACCCACCGCCGCCATGGCGGCACCCTGCTCGTGGCGGCAGAGCTGATGGGCCAGACCACCGTCATACAGGGCATCGTAGACCGGCATGATGGCCCCGCCCGGGTAACCAAACACCTGAGTCACACCCTGTTGCTTGAGAGCCTGTACCAAAAACTGCGCGCCGTTCATCTGGAAAATCCTGTCCTGTGGTCGAAAAAAAACCCCCGAGCTGTGAGGCTCGGGGGTCGCTTGTTTCGTTCTGTCCGGTGGTGGGTCTATCCCTTGTTCCGTGCAGCTAAACGAGCCCCGAGCGGTGAGATAATAATCACCACTAGGACCACAATAATGCTGACGAAACGGGAGGCCATGTTCATAGTTACAACCGGAAATCCTGTGAAATTGGGGCGGTTTCTACCGCGAATGGCTATTAGAACTAGCACGGTGAATTTTATTGGGCAAGCGTTTTTTGCCTGACAAGACTCTGATTTTGACTGAGTCAGAACGCGTCAATTGGAACAAAAAACTAATAAAAAACGGTTAACCAGCACATATATCAAACCAAGGACGGGATTTATGTCATTAGCTGTGGTTTATAGCCGTGCCAGCTTGGGTGTCGCGGCCCCGCAAGTGACGGTGGAGGTGCACCTCTCCAACGGTTTGCCCGCCTTCAACATGGTGGGCCTGCCGGAAACCTCGGTGAAGGAGTCGCGGGATCGGGTGCGCAGCGCCCTGCTCAACGGCAATTTCGAGTTCCCGAGCAAACACATCACCGTCAATCTGGCGCCCGCCGATCTGCCCAAGGAGGGGGGCCGCTTCGATCTGGCCATCGCCATCGGTATCCTCGCTGCTTCCAAGCAGATACCCGCAAAATACCTGCTCGATCACGAATTTTTAGGCGAACTGGCCCTGACCGGCGAGATCCGTCCCGTGCTCGGGGTGCTGCCCGCCGTACTCGCCTGCCGCGATGCGGGTCGCACCCTGCTGGTACCGCGAGAAAACGGCCCCGAGGCCTCGCTGATCCAGGACGCCGAGGTGCGCACCGCCCATCAGCTGCTGGCCGTCACCGCCTGGCTGGCGGGCCAGTACGAACTGCCGCTGCCGGATCCCCAGACCACGGATGCCCTGCCCGATGTGCCGGACCTGCAGGACGTGATCGGCCAGTCCCAGGCCAAGCGGGCGCTGGAGATCGCCGCCGCCGGCAGCCACAACCTGCTGTTCATCGGCCCACCCGGCACCGGCAAGAGCATGTTGGCGAGCCGTCTGCCCGGCATTCTGCCGCCGCTGAGCGAGCAGGAGGCGCAGCAGACCGCCGCCATCCACTCCATCGGCGGCCTCACCCCGCGCGCCGGTCACTGGCATCACAGGCCCTACCGCACGCCCCACCACAGTGCCTCGGCCGTGGCGCTGGTGGGCGGCGGCAGCCACCCACGGCCCGGCGAAATATCGTTGGCCCACAACGGGGTACTGTTTCTGGATGAACTGCCCGAGTTCGAGCGCAAGGTGCTCGACTCCCTGCGCGAGCCGCTGGAGACCGGCCACATCACCATCAGCCGGGCCGCCCGCCAGGTGGATTTTCCCGCCCGCTTCCAGCTGGTTGGCGCCATGAACCCCAGCCCTTGCGGCCACTATGGCGATGGCCAGACCCGCTCCAGCCCGGATCAGATCCTGCGCTACCTCGGCAAGCTCTCCGGCCCCTTTCTCGACCGCTTCGACCTGACGGTGGAGGTGCCACTGCTGCCCAAGGGCAGCCTGACCGGCAAGGCGGAGCGGGGAGAGTCGAGCCAGCAGATCCGCGAACGGGTGCTGGGGGCACGGGAGCGCATGCTGAGCCGCAACGGCAAGCTCAACAACCTGCTTGATAGCCGTGAAATCGAAGAAATTTGCTGCTTATCGCCGCAGGATGCCGAGTTTCTGGAGAACGCCATCCAGAAGCTGGGGCTCAGCATCCGGGCCTGGCACCGCATCCTGCGGGTGTCGCGCACCATCGCCGATCTGGCAGGACGGCAGGCCATCGAGAAGGAGCACCTGATCGAGGCGCTCGGCTACCGGGCTATGGATCGGCTGTTGTCGCGGCTGCGCAGCGGCTGATACAAGGCAGGAAGCGACCGCGATGGCCCCTCGCATGGTCTCGCGAGCCATCGGCTGATATTATGGCCACAGATCTGACCACTTGATGGCCCCTTATCGACAGCAAGACGGACCCGACTCATGCCCAACAAGCTGATTGAGCGACTGCGCGGCAGCCTCTCGACCCTGCTCTATTTTCTCAACACCCTGTTCTGGTTTATCCCCATCCTCACGCTGGGCCTGCTCAAGCTGTTGCTGCCCCTCAAGGGCTGGCGCACCCTCTGCAACGCGCTGCTGGATGGCAGTGCCGGCTGCTGGATCGGTTTCAACAACCTGATCCAGAAAACCATCATCAGAACCCCTTTCGATGTGGTCGGAGTGGACAAAGGGTGCCGGAATGAGTGGTATATGGTGATTGCCAACCATCAATCCTGGGTCGACATACTGGTACTGCAGCGGATTTTTAATCAAAAAATCCCCTTCCTGAAGTTTTTCCTCAAGAAAGAACTGATTTGGGTACCTTTTCTCGGTCTGGCCTGGTGGGCGCTGGACTTCCCCTTCATGCGGCGATATTCGCGCAAGTTGCTGGAAAAGAAGCCGCATCTGAAGGGAAAAGACATAGAGACAACACGCCAGGCCTGTGCCAAGTTCCGCCATATTCCGGTGAGTGTAATGAACTTCGTGGAGGGCACCCGCTTCACCGCCCGCAAACACGACAAACAGGCGGCACCCTATCGCCACCTGCTGCACCCGCGGGCTGGCGGCATCGCCTTCACCCTGGCGGCCATGGGTGATCAGCTGCACAAGCTGGTGGATGTGACCATCGCCTATCCGGACGGCATCCCCAGTTACTGGGACTTCATGTGCGGTCGGGTCAAGGAGATCAAGGTTCGAGTCCGCTTTTTGCCGATCGAACGCAATCTGGTGGGGGATTACTTCAATGACCCCGAGTTCCAACAAGAGTTTCAACAGTGGCTGAACGGGATCTGGCATGAGAAAGACCAGACCCTGGATCAGCTGCTGGCGGACAAGACGCCCTCAACGACGCCATGCTAACCCTGCTCCCGGGTCCGCTGGTGCTGCTCATCAGCGCCGGCCTGACCATACTGTTTACCGCCCTGTGCGCCAGCCTGATCCTGCTGGTGTCACTGGCCAAGCTGCTGCTGCCGATCCCGGCCTTTGGCCGTGCCTGCAGTCGCCTCAACAACCGTTTCATGCGCCTGTGGCTGGCCTGCAACGCCCTGGTGATCCGCCTCACTACCCGCATCGACTGGCAGGTGGAGGATGACACCCGGCTGCGCAAGGATGGCTGGTATCTGATCGTCAGCAACCACATGAGCTGGACCGATATCGTGGTGCTGGGCCACCTGTTTCGCGACCGGCTGCCGGTGCCCAAGTTCTTCATGAAGCACGAACTCATCTACATCCCGCTGCTGGGGCTGGCCTGCTGGGGGCTCGACATGCCCTTTATGCGTCGCTACTCACGGGAGTTTTTGCTGAGGAACCCGCATCTACGGGGCAAGGACATCGAGACCACCCGCAACGCCTGCGAGAAGTTTCGCCACATCCCCACCACTGTCATCAACTTCGTGGAGGGGACCCGCTTCACCGAGGCGAAGCGCGACGCCTCCCGCTCCCGTTACCAGCACCTGATGTCGCCCAAGGCGGCAGGGCTGGCCTTCACCCTGGCGGCCATGGGAGAGCAGTTCGACAGCCTGATCAACGTCACCATCAGCTACCCGGACAACCCCGAAACCCCCTTCAAGGATTTCCTGATGGGGCGGATGAAGCGCATCCGGGTACGGATCGAGGAGCTGCCGGTGGATGAGCAGCTGGTGGGGGATTACTTCAACGACAAGCAGTTCAAACGCGGCTTCCAGCAGTGGCTGAACCAGCGTTGGCAGGATAAGGACGCCGTGCTGGCGCAGTGGCAGGCAGCCGATGCGGCGGCTCAGGCCGAGCCGCAGGCAGCCAAGGCGAGCGCCGAGGCCAGCGCGGGCAGCTGATCCTCGCTGAACACCCGGATGCCGTGGCGGCGCAGCAGGGCCGTGGTCATGCCCTCGCCCGCCACAGAGACACCCTCGAAACGGCCGTTGTAGATGCGGCCGCTGCCGCAGGAGGGGCTCCCCTCCTTCAGCAGGGCGAAGCGAATGCCCTGAGCCTGGCAGAGTTGCAGCGCCAGCCGGGCGCCGTGATCGAACTCGGCCGTCACATCCAGTCCACTCTCGGTCACCACCCGCTCGCCTTGCCGTTCAGCAGGCGGGCGCGGGGTCGGCAGACCACCCGCCACCTCGGGGCAAAACGCCAGCACTCGTCCTTCAGCCCCCAGCTCGCGCAGCCAATCGCTGACAATGCCCTTGCTCTGACCGTCGTAGCGCACCGGCTGACCCAGCAAGCAGGCGCTGACCAGCACCTTGTGCACGCTGGTCTCACTCATGCTTTGCTCCTCCGCTGGCTAAAATCTGGGCCCTCGTCGCGCAACGAACATGGGCCCAGCAGGCAGGCACTCACCAATACCTTGTGCACGCCTGCGCCACTCATGCTTCCGCTCCGTTCATCACCTGATCGAACATCACGCAGCAGGGGCTCTCCATCCGGTAGAGGATGGCGGGGCGCTGCTTGCCGGTACGCTTGCGACCGGTATCCAGCAGGATGCCGGCACGGTGGATCCGCTTGCGAAAGGCCGCCGTGTTCATCGGCGTCTGCAGGATGATTTCGAAAGCCCGTTGCACCTCGGAGAGGGTGAACTCGGCCCCCAGCAGTTGCAGCGGCAAGGTGCTGTAGCGGCTCTTGATCCGCAGTCGTTCCAGCCCTCGGGCAATCAGCTGAGTGTGGTCGAAGGCGAGGCTGAGCCCCGGCAGATCACAGAGCGGGTGCCAGCAGCCGTGCACGGCTTCGACCTCGGAGTCCACCAGGCAGAGATAGACCAAGGTGGTGGACCAGCCACGGGGATCCCGCTCCAGATTGCCGAGGGTGCAGACCTGCTCGCTGTAGCAGTGGCCCAGCCCCCACTCGGTCAGCAGGCGATGGCGAGCCGCGTCCAGATCCCGATCCCGGGTCTCGTCGATGCGCAGCGCCGGCAGTTGCCAGCAGTGGGCAAAGGGCGGGCGATCGCGAGTCTCAAGCAGCAGCTCGAGCCGCTCCTCGTTCAACCGCAGCACCACCATATCCAGACTCATTCTCAACATGCCGATCGCCCTGCTCGCCTTCGATTAATGTTTGGTAGATAATATCACACGAATAGTATGTGCAGGAGCCACTCAATGGGAACCGTCGCCAGCCTGGATATTGATGCGCAGAAGGGCTTTACCCCCCTCTGCCCGAACGAACTGCCCGTCGCGGGCGGGGATGATATTGTGGCTGCGCTCAACGCTCAGGCCACCCTCGCCAGCCTGCGGATCGGCAGCAAGGATTCGCATCCCGCCAACGCCGCCTGGGCCGTCAGCGATCCCGCCGGCATGTTGCTGCCGCTGGACTTGCCCAACGCCGACCTCACCTGGCCGGTGCACTGCGTGCCGGGTACCCGCGGCTTCGAACTGCTCGACGGCCTGCCAGCCCCGGTCGATTACGACTTCTTCGTCTGGAAGGGGGTCGAGCCGGATCTGCACCCCTACGGCACCTGCTTCCACGATCTGGCCGAGCGCCGCAGCACCGGACTCATCGAGTTTCTGCACGCCCGCGGCGTCACTACCGTACTGGCCGGCGGCCTCGCCACCGACTACTGCGTCAAGACCAGCGTGCTGCAGCTGCGCCGCGCCGGTTTCCGGGTGATCGTCCATCTCGATGCCTGTCGTGGCATCGCCCCCGAGACGGTTGCCAGCGCCCACACCCAGATGATCGAGGCCGGCGCCGAACTCGCCCAGAGCCTGATCGATGTACAACGCCTGCTGGACGCCTGATATGCCCCTCATTCTCATCAGCCTGCCCGATACCGGCGTCTGCAATCTACAAAAGCGGCAGGGGAGCGCTCTTGCGTTCACCCGCCTGCGGGGAGTCTGATATGCCACCCATACTCAACAGCCTGCTCGATACAGATGCTTACAAGCTGCACATGCAGCAGGCGGTGTTCCATCGCTATCCGGATGCCGAGGTGGTGGCCGAGTTCCACAGCCGCAACGAGGAAGACCTGCTGCCCATGATGGGGCAGATCGAGGAGCAGCTGCACCTCGCTGGTTCTCTGCGGCTGACCAGACCCGAACTCAATTTTCTCGCCGAGCGCCCCTTCTTTACCGCCGATTATCTGGATCACCTGCGTCGCAAGCCGCTGGATGCCTCCCTGCTCAAGGTGTTCGAGCAGGATGGTCGCATCAACGTGCGGGTCGAGGGCCCCTGGCAGGACGTGATCCTGTGGGAGATCCCGGTGCTCGCCATCATCAGCGAGATGCGCAACCGCTTCCGCTACCCCCAGTTCGGCGCCACTCAGGCGCTGGAGCGGCTCGATCAGAAGATCGACAAGCTGGAGCGGGAGCTGAGCCGGGAAGAGATGAGCGAGTTCAACCTCATCGACTTCGGCACCCGGCGCCGCTTCTCCCTCGCGGTGCAGGATGCGGTGGTGGGTCGCCTCAAGGAACGGCTGCCGGCGTTTCGCGGCACCAGCAACTACCTGCTGGCCCAGAAGTACGGCCTGCCGGCAGTGGGCACCCAGGCCCACGAGTGGTTCCAGGCCCACCAGCAGCTCGGCTTCCCGCTCGAGCACAGCCAGCGTGCCGCCCTCACCAGCTGGCTCGATGAGTTCACCAATCACCTCGGCATCGCGCTCACCGACTGCATCACCATGGATGCCTTCCTGCGCGACTTCGATTTCGAGCTGGCCAGCCGCTACCAGGGCTTGCGCCACGACTCCGGCGATCCCGTGGTGTGGGGCGAGAAGGCCATCAGCCACTATCAGCGGCTCGGCATCGATCCCACCGAGAAGACGCTGGTGTTCTCCGATGGCCTCAACCTCGACAAGGCGGTCGAGTTGTTCCGGCACTTCCGTGGTCGCATCAACACCAGCTTCGGCATCGGCACCAAGCTCACCTGCGATCTGCCCGGCGTCAGCCCGATGAACATCGTGTTCAAGCTGATGGAGTGCAACGGCGGCCCGGTCGCCAAGATCTCCGACAGCCCCGGCAAGACCCTGTGCCGGGATGCGGACTTCATCCGCAACCTCAAGCAGGCGTTCCACGTCGGGGTCTGACTTCGGCCAATCTGATGGCAAACAAAAAGCCCGCCGGTTTGCACCGGCGGGCTTTTTTCATCGGGTCTGACGGGATCAGTCTTTCTTGGCCAGCAGGAATTTCACCAGCTGGTTGAACTGCTCCTGGGAAGTAATGGATTCGATCTTCACCATGTACTTGCCGTTGACCAGGAAGGCCGGCACACCGCGGATGTTGTAGCTCTCGGTGTTGCGGTCAAACTGGGAGACCATGCCGGAGACGGCGAAGCTGTCGACGGCACCGTCGAACTCTTCGGCCGGCACGCCGTTGTCCACGAAGATCTGCTTCACGTCGGCACGGCTCTGCGGGTACTGACGCTGGGTGTGGATCTTGTCGAAGATGGCCGGGGTCAGCTTGCCTTCAACATTCAGCAGGCTGGCAACGGCGTAGGCACGCTGCATCTCCGGGCCCATCTCGCGGCCCAGGAAGGCCACCGGGTTTTTCTTCATCGGCACGCCTTCCGGCAGGTTCTTCTTCAGATCCTCGGCAATCGGCTCGAACTTGGCGCAGTGGGGGCAGTAGTAGGAGAAGAACTCCAGCACTTCCGGTTGGGCGCTACCGGTCTGTTTGACCACATCGTAGTTGACGCCTTCCTTGAATTCGGGGGCGGCGTGAACCATGGGGATCATCAGCATGGCAGCAAGGAAAAATAGTACTTTTTTCATGACGTTTCCTGTTAAGGGATCACTGTGAGGCACGCCCGGCGAACCGAAGCAGTGCCAAGCCTATTGCGTCACCACTGCGCAGTCAATGGTCAAGCAGGATGCGCGAGTCCCGTCTGCCGCCCGCTCTCTTTCCCTCATCACCAGCCAGGCGTCAGCGTCAGGGGCGGTGCCTTGAGCGCTTCCAGCTGGTCGTGCAGGGTCGCGATCTGCTGGCGCCAGTAGTGATCGGTGTTGAACCAGGGGAAGTGGCGCGGGAAGGCGGGGTCTTCCCAGCGCCGGGCCAGCCAGGCCATGTAGTGAACGATGCGCATGGCCCGCAGCGGCTCGATCAGCGCCAGCTCGCGCGGGTCGAACTCCATGAACTCCTCATAACCCGCCAGCAGGGTATCGAGCTGGATCAGCTGCTCGTGCCGCTCGCCGCTCAGCATCATCCAGAGATCCTGGATGGCGGGGCCACTGCGACAGTCATCGAGATCGACGAACATCGGGCCGTCGCGCCAGAGGATGTTGCCCGGGTGGCAGTCGCCATGCAGGGAGATCTGGGCCACGTCCAGGGTCATGGCGTCACTGACATGCTTGATCAGCTCGTCCAGCACCCCGAAGAAGGACTTGGCCAGCCCGCTCGGCAGCCACTCGCCGGACGCCAGCAGCTGACGCGGTTCGTGCAGCATGCTCTCCACATCGAGCCGGACTCTGTGGTGGAAGGGGCGGCTGGCACCTATCTGGTGGATGCGGCCGAGATAGCGCCCCACCCACTCCAGCTGGTCGAGGTTGTCCACCTCGAACTGGCGGCCCCCCACGCTCTGCCAGATGGCGAAGGGGTAGCCCTGATGCTCCAGCAGGGTCTCGCCGGCAAAGGCGATGGGAGCGGCAACCGGGATCTCCGCCTCATTGAGGCGGGCGGCAAAGTCGTGCTCTTCGAGGATCTGGGCCCGGCTCCAGCGACCGGGACGGTAGAACTTCACCACGTAGCGGCGACGATCTTCATCCTGAAACTGGTAGACCCGGTTTTCGTAGCTGTTGAGTTCGATGAGACCGGAGTCGATCCGCAGACCGCTGAGGTCCAGCGCATCCATGATGAGATCGGGATTGAGGTCGGAATAGTTGAAACGCATGTCATCCACCATGAGAAAGGGGCGCCGTTGCGCCCCATTCTATCACTACTGCTTATCATTGCCGCGCCCGATGACCGGCTAAAACCGGCCATGGTGGCGGTCACAGCCGGCTGATGAACTTGCTTGGCTGGCGCAGGATCCCCTTGCTGTCGTCTGCGGCAGCCCCTTCGCGTTTGAGCACGAAGCGGATGTCCAGGGTCGGCTTCTTCAGGTTGAAGGGGTCGACCGCTACGCTCACCGGCAGGGTGAAGATCTCGCCCGCCTTCAAGGTCACCTCGCGCGGGCCGAACCATTCGTGCTCCGGCAGCCCCTCCACATCCAGCTGATAGGTCTGGGGATGCAGGGTCTTGTTGAGGATCTTCAGGGTGTAGGTGTTCTCGATGAGCCCCTCGCTGTTCTCGCGGAACAGCTGGTTGCGATCCCGCAGGATATCGAGCCCCATCGGCATGATGGACATGGCGTTGTAGACGAACACCCCCAGCATCACCGCCATCACCAGGCCATAGCCAATCAGCTTGGGCCGCGCCACGTGGGTGGAGTCGTTGGCCAGCTTGTGCTCGGTGGTGTAGCTGATGAGCCCCTTCGGATAGCCCATCCGCTCCATGGTCTGATCGCAGGCATCGACGCAGGCGCCGCAGTTGATGCACTCGTACTGCAGGCCGTCGCGGATGTCGATGCCGGTCGGGCAGACCTGCACGCAGAGGTCGCAGTCGATGCAGTCCCCCAGCCCCAGCGCCTTGGGATCGGCCTTGCGGGCCCGGGCGCCACGGGTTTCACCGCGCTTGGCGTCATAGCCGACGATGAAGGTGTCCTTGTCGAACATGGCGGACTGGAAGCGAGCATACGGGCACATGTGAATGCACATGATGGCGCGCATCCAGCCGGCGTTGCCGTAGGTACAGGCGGCGAACAGCACCACCCAGAAGATGACCCAGCCGCTGGCCTGCAGGGTGAAGAAGTCCGGCACCAGCTGGAACACATCCTGGAAGTAGGCGACGAAGGTGAGGCCGGTACCCAGCGACAGCAGGATCCAGGCCAGATGCTTGGCCCCCTTGCGGGCCAGCTTCTCGGCGTTCCAGGGCGAGGCATCCAGCTTGCGGCGCTTGTTGGCCGCCCCTTCCAGCTTCTCTTCGAACCAGATGAACATGAAGGTCCACACCGTCTGCGGGCAGAGATAGCCACACCAGACCCGACCGAGGAAGGTGGTCACGAAGAAGAGCCCGAAGGCGGCGATCATGAAGATCCAGGCCAGCAGGGTCAGGTCCTGCGGCCAGATGGTGGCACCGAAGATGTGGAACTGCTGGTGACCGATGTCGAACAGCACGGCCTGGCGACCGTCATAGCGCAACCAGGGAATGGCGACGAAGAGCACCACGAAGAACCAGCCCATGGCCTTGCGCACCCGCTGCCAGTAGCCGGTCTGGGCCCTCACGTAGATGCGGTTGCCGGGATTGAACCTGTCATCGCTCGCTTTGAAGGTATTGGGGTTGTATGTCCCCGTTACATCGCCGGTGACATCCTTGATATCGATCTTGTCCTGGTCGGCCATTGCAACACTTCGCTCCACTCATTAATTGTTATGGAGCGGATTATATCTTAAACAGCCTGCTAATTGTGTGGGTAAAATGTATCTAATGTTCGAGTGGCGTCGCAATTTCAAGCAACAAAAAAGACGTATCGCCAGTTGACGAAACGCCTTTTGAGAGATTCTTTTGAACACCAATAAAGGCTCCAGCTGGAGCAATCTTTACTTGATGCCGCGGGCCTTGAGCAGGGCTTCCTTGAAGTCGGGCACGTGATCCTTGGCCAGGCCGGGGATCATCGCCTGCTTGTCGGATTCCCGCATCTTGAGGTGATAGATCAGCATGTCGTCGGTCAGCTCGGACAGAGGACCTTCAAATCCCGCTTCCTCGGCCAGTTTGGCAACAAACTGTACCAGGCTGAGATCCTGTTCCTTGATCCAGGCAGGCTGCAACAACTCCAGCAGCTCTTCGATACGATGACATTGCATAGACGACCTCTTTAATCTGTCTTGTGAAACTCAGGCAACCTTACCCATCAAGGCTACTTCGATACGATCCCGCCCATTATGCTTGGCCTGGTAGAGGGCCGCATCCGCTTTTTGAATCAGCTCGCTGATGGAGAGGCTCTGATCCGGCACCAGGGTCGCCACCCCGAAACTGCAACTGACCCGGCCGGAGACCAGGGATTTCTGATGGGGAATGCTCAAATCCTTCAGCGCCACCCGTACGTTCTCGGCGATCTGCAGCGCCCCCTGCATGCTGGTACAGGGCAGCAGCAGGGCGAACTCCTCCCCGCCGTAGCGGGCGGCGAGATCGTCCTCCCGCCGCTGCACTTCGGCCAGCAGGCCCGCCACCTGCTGCAGACACTCGTCCCCCAGCTGATGGCCGTACAGGTCATTGAATTGCTTGAAGTAGTCCACATCCACCAGCACCAGCGACAGTGGCGCCCGGGCCCGGTGACAGCGACGCCAGGCGCGCTCGAGGCAGTAGTCGAGGTGGGCCCGGTTGGCGATGCCGGTCAGCCCGTCCAGTCGGGAGGTGAGCTTGAGGTGTTCAGAGACCGCCTTCAGCTCGGCTACCAGATCGGCGTTGGAGAAACGGTGATAGAGAGACGCCACCTGATCCCGCCGCAAGCGGCGCAGCAGGGTCGGCAGGAAGACGAACAGGTAGCCGGCCAGCATGCAGGAGACGATCCGCTCCTGCTCGTTGCCCGCCCCCAGCTCGAACAGCATGGCCAGCCCGAGCGGCAAGACGGCGCCGTAGAGCGAGCGGCGGCTGCCGAACAGCATGATGGCGCTGCCGGTGAGAATGAGGCTGGAGAGCATCATCATGGCGGCACGATAGGTGTCGGGCAGCTTGTCCATGTAGAGCAGCACGCCCAGTGCCCAGATGATGGAGGTGATGGTCACCCCGATGAAGAGCTCGCGCTCCAACACCGGCAGCGGGATCTGGGCCAGCCTGGGCTGGCGCCAGCGCAGGTGCCAGCCTCGGCAGATCAGCAGCAGCAACACCCCGGCCAGCCAGCCGAGCGCCTCGGCGGCGGGCAGGTAGTCGTGGAACAGCAGGCTCCAGCCAAGCGCCAGCAAACCCAGGCAAGGCAGGCTGAATGAGGCGTGGGTATAGAGCTGGGCCATGATGGCCTGCTTCACCTGACGTGTCACACTCTGGGTCAACTGCGTACTCCCTGTACAAGAGCCGCACAGTCTACCACTACCCCTTCGGAGCCAACAATAAAACGTCCGTTATTAAGCGGTTAGTCAGTCGATGATGCCAGGCCCCTACCTGCCGGCAGAGACGGCTCAGCCGCGCTCCAGCTCGTCGAGGATCGGGCACTCAGGGTTTTCATCCCCGTGGCAACAGCCGACCAGCCCCTCGAGGGAGCTGAGCATGGCCTGCAAACCGGCGATGCGGGCGCGCAGATCAACGATCTTCTCCTGCGCCAGCTTCTTCACCTGGGCGCTGGTTCTGTGCTCGTCCCGATAGAGCGCCAGCAGCTCCTGGCACTCCTCCAGATTGAAGCCGGTCTCCCGCGCCCGCTTGACGAAACGCAGCTCGCGCAGCGCCCCCTCGGTGTAACTGCGGTAGCCGTTGTCGCTGCGGACCGGCGCCGAGATGAGGCCGATGCTCTCGTAGTAGCGAATGGTCTTGGCGGTCAGTCCCGTCGCCTTGGCTACCTTGCTGATGTTCATGGATGACTCCTTAACGGTTCGATTCTGTGCTGACATGGGCGAGCGCCCGCGGCTGCCAGCGTTTCAATAGCAGGGAATTGCTCAATACTGTGATGCTGCTCAAGGCCATGGCCGCCCCCGCCAGCTCGGGGCTGAGATAACCCAGCGCCGCCAGCGGAATGCCGATGATGTTGAACACGAAGGCCCAGAACAGGTTCTGCTGGATGGTGCGCCAGGTGGCTGCCGAGATGTCGATGGCATCGGCCACCAGCCGCGGGTCAGACCGCATCAGGGTGATGGAGGCGGTCTCCATCGCCACGTCCGAGCCGGAGCCCATGGCGATGCCGACATCTGCCGCCGCCAGCGCCGGGGCGTCGTTCACCCCGTCCCCCACCATGGCGACCAGCCCGCTGGTTTGCGCCCGCAGCGCCTCCACTTTCTCCACCTTGCCGGCCGGCAGCACTGAGTCGAAGGCCCCGTCCAGCCCCAGTTTGGCGGCAATATGGGCCACCGGCGCCGGCGCATCACCGCTCACCAGCCAGCTGGCGATACCGCGCTGGCGCAGGGTGGCGATGGCATCCGGGCTCTCGGGGCGCAGGGTATCCGCCAGTGCGGCTATGCCGGCCACCACGCCGTCGATGGCGACCCAGACCCGGGTCGCGCCGTCTGCAGCTTGTTCATCCTGTTGTGGCGGTTCAATACCAAGCTGGGCCAGCAAAGAGCCATTGCCGATGGCGACCCTGTGGCCGGCGACCTGACCGACAATACCGGCCCCGACCCGCACCTCCACCGCCTCCGGCTGGGGCAGTACCGCCTCCTTGCCGACTGCCTCGCGCATGGCCAGCGCCAGCGGGTGTTCGCTCGCCTGCTGCAGGGCGGCGGCGAGGCGCAGTTGTTCGTCGTTGCCACTCCAGCTGGCCAGCACCGGCCGGCCCTGGGTCAGGGTGCCGGTCTTGTCGAAGATCAGCGCCTTGATGGCGTGGGCCTTCTGCAGGGTATCGACATCCTTGATCAGAATGCCGTGGCGCGCCGCCACCCCGGTACCGGTGACGATGGCCGCCGGTGTCGCCAGCCCCAGCGCACAGGGACAGGCGATCACCAGCACGGCCACTGCCGCCAGCAGCGCCTGACCGAAGTCGTTGCTGATGGCGTACCACACCAGCAGGGTGAACAGGGCGATGGCCATCACCACCGGCACGAACACGGCAGAGACCTTGTCCACCAGCTGTTGCAGCGGCGCCTTGCCCATCTGGGCGTTCTCCACCAGTGCGATGATCTTGCTGAGGCTGGAATCTTCCCCCACCGTAGTGGCCTCAATCTCCAGCACGCCGGAGCGGTTGATGGCACCGCCCAGTACCTTGTCACCCTCGCCGCGCGGCACCGGCAGGCTCTCGCCGGTGAGGATCGACTCGTCCAGCTCGCTGGCGCCGCTCGCGATTCTGCCATCCACCGGCACCCGCTCACCCACCAGCACCCGCAGCCGATCGCCGCGCAGCACCTCGTCGATGGCCACGCTCTGCCAGCTCTCGCCACGCCAGACGGTGGCGGTTTCCGGCCGCAGCGCCATCAGTTCGCGAATGGCGGACTGGGTACTGCGTCTGGCCTTGGCTTCCAGCAACTTGCCGAGGGAGATCAGGGTAATGATGATGGCGCTTGCCTCGAAATAGAGCTGGCCGCTGGCGGCCATCCCCAGGTTGAGCAGCAGATAGAGGCTGTAGAAGTAGGCCGCACTGGTACCGGTCGCCACCAGCACATCCATGTTGGCGGAGCGGTTCTTGATGGCGAGCCAGGCACCGCGATAGAAACGGGCGCCGATCCAGAACTGCACCGGGGTGGCGAGCACCAGCTCCAGCCAGGCGGGCAGATGCCAGGGCAGCAGACCGGCCATAGCCAGCATGCCCGCCAGCAGCGGCAGGGTGAGCAGGGCCGAGACGATGACCCGGGTTTGCGCCTGACGGGCGTTGGCGGCCTCCTGCGCTTCCCGCTCCAGCAACTGCTGACGGCGGCGGCCGGCCGAGCCCTGCGCCAGCTGGGCGCCAAAGCCGAGCGCCTCGATCTGCTCGCGCAGGCCAGCGGGCGTCTGCATCCCGGGTACCAGCACGATACGAGCCTGCTCGATGGAAAAGTTGACGTCGGCGGAGATGACGCCGGGCAGCGCCGCCAGCATCTTGTTCAGGCGGGCCGAGCAACCGGCACAGGTCATGCCGGTGATTTGAAACAGGATAGTCTCGCTGCCGTAGTCGTAACCCTGCGCCTTGATGCTCTCCAGCACCGCCGGCAAACGGTCTGGGCTGGCAAGGTCGATGGCGGCTTGCTCCAGTGCGAAGTTGACGGTCGCCTCGACCCCTTCCAGCTTGTTGAGAGCGGTCGTGATGCGGCCGGCGCAGTTGGCGCAGCTCATGCCGCTGAGCGGCAACTGCAGATGAATGGGTGATTGAAGATGAGTGGTCATGTTGTTCCTCCCCGGAACCAGTCGGCCAGAATGAGCGCCGACCAACAAACCCTAACCTTTACTGTAAGGGTAAGCTCAAGCCACATGATCCACTTTTTGCAGATGAAAAAAAACGGCGCCCGTTTGCTGCCAGAGAGCCAACGGGCGCCGCCTTCAACTATTGCGCGGTGTGATCGGCTCAGATGCCGTACTGGGCGCGGTACGCCTTCATGGCCGCCAGTTGCGCTGCCAGCTCCGGCTGCTCGGCCTGCTTCTCTTCCAGATACTGGATCAGATCGCTCATCTGGATGATGGCGATGATGTGGGCGCCGTAGTCACGCTCCACCTCCTGAATGGCAGAGAGCTCGCCCTTGCCCTTCTCCTGACGGTCCAGCGCGATCAGCACGCCGGCCAGCGAGGCGCCGTTGGCCTGGATCAGATCCATGGATTCGCGGATGGCGGTGCCGGCGGTGATGACGTCATCTACCAGCATGATGCGCCCCTTGAGCGGGCTGCCCACCAGATTGCCGCCCTCGCCGTGATCCTTGGCCTCCTTGCGGTTGAAGCACCAGGGCACGTCCACGTCGTGCTGCTCCACCAGTTGTACTGCGGTGGCAGAGGCGATGGGGATCCCCTTGTAGGCCGGGCCAAACAGCACGTCGAACTCGATGCCGGCATCCATCAGCGCGGCGGCATAGAAGCGGCCGAGACGGGCCAGATCGCGGCCGCTGTTGAACAGGCCGGCGTTGAAGAAGTAGGGGCTTTTACGACCGGATTTCAGGGTAAACTCACCGAATTTGAGGACCTGTTTCTCCAGGGCGAACTCGATAAATTGACGCTGGTAGGCTTTCATTCTGGCTCCTTGCTTGGCTTGTCGTTTACTTTCGTGGGGTATAAAAAAACGCGGTCAATGCCGCGTTTTTAAAATCAGGAGAGCGACTGCTTCTGCAGCGCAATGATGTCGGCGATGCCGCCCTTGGCGAGCGCCAGCATCTCCAGCAACTCTTCATGGGTGAAGGGTTCGGCCTCCGCGGTGCCCTGCACCTCGATGATGCGACCATCTTCGGTCATCACCACGTTCATGTCGGTCTCGGCGGCGGAATCTTCGATGTACTCTAGATCGCAGATAGCTTCCCCTTCATACATGCCGACGGAGACGGCAGCGATCATCTGCTTGAGCGGGCTCTGCTTGAGCATCCCCTTCTCGACCATCCAGTTCAGCGCATCCACCAGCGCCACGCAGGCACCTGTGATGGCGGCGGTGCGGGTGCCGCCGTCGGCCTGCAGCACGTCGCAGTCAACTGTGATGGAGTGCTCGCCTAGCGCGGTCAGGTCTACCGCCGCGCGCAGGGAGCGGGCGATCAGCCGGGAGATCTCCAAGGTACGACCACTCTGCTTGCCGGAGGCCGCTTCGCGGTTCATCCGGGAGTGGGTGGAGCGGGGCAGCATGCCGTACTCGGCGGTCACCCAGCCCTGATTCTTCCCTTTCAGGAAACGCGGCACGCTGGTGTCGACGCTGGCGGTGCAAAGCACGCGGGTGTTGCCGAATTCCACCAGCACGGACCCTTCAGCATGCTTGGTGAAGTGGCGGGTAATGGTGACCGGACGAAGCTGCGCGGCAGTGCGATCGCTGGGACGTGACATGGGACGGACCTCTGGGCTGGCTGAATTGGCGCAGGAGTATAAGTGATCCCAGCCCAAATATCAGCCGCTAAAACCACGCTGTCGGCTGACGGAGCAGGCCTGGCTGAGTATACTGGCCCCACACTTCATCAAGCCCGGAACAATCAATGATTCACAGCATGACCGCCTACGCCCGCAAGGAACTCAAGGGCGACTGGGGCACAGCCGTTTGGGAAATTCGTTCGGTCAACCAGCGCTATCTGGAGACCTACATTCGCCTGCCGGAACAACTGCGCAGCCTGGAGCCGGTTCTGCGTGAGCGCTTCCGCGCCAAGCTGCAGCGCGGCAAGGTGGAGTGCAACCTGCGGTTCGAGGCCGCCCAAGCCGCTGCCAGCCAGCTGCATATCAATGAAGAGCTGGCCAAGCTCATCATCGACAGCGCCAACTGGGTGATGAAAGAGGCGGGTCAGGGTCAGCTCAACCCGGTCGACGTGCTGCGCTGGCCGGGCGTGATGGCTGCCGCCGAACAGGACATGGATGCGGTCGCCACCGAGCTGCTCGGCGGGTTTGACCTGACCATGGAAGATTTCCTCGCTTCCCGCGCCAGCGAAGGGGCCAACCTCAAGGCCCTGATCGAACAGCGTCTGGCCGGCATTCAAGTAGAAGTGAAGAAGGTGCGCGTGCACCTGCCGCAGATCATCGAGTGGCAGCGCCAGAAGCTCACCGACCGTCTGGCCGAAGCCAAGGTGGAGCTGGATCCGGCACGCATCGAGCAGGAGATCGTGCTGCTGGCCCAGAAGATCGACGTGGCCGAAGAGCTGGATCGCCTGGAGATGCACATCAGCGAGACCAACAAGATCATGAAGAAGGGTGGCGCCTGTGGCCGTCGTCTCGACTTCATGATGCAGGAGTTCAACCGCGAGTCGAACACCCTGGGTTCCAAGTCGATCAACGCCGAGGTGACCCAGTCCGCTGTCGAGCTGAAGGTGCTCATCGAGCAGATGCGCGAACAAATTCAGAACATCGAGTAATCGATACAAGAAGCCCGTCAACGACGGGCTTCTTTCATTTAACAATGCGCTCGGTTGGCGGCCTGCGCCAGATCGGATTTTCACGTTGCACCGACAGCATCTGACTCACTTGTGCGGTATGCTGTCACGCTGACGATCAACCATGACCTCTGTTGAGGCCTGCCTTATGAAATACCTTGTAGTTCAAACCAAACAGATAGGGGATGTGCTGATCTCCACCGCACTGTGCAACAACCTCAAGCAGAATGACCCAAGCGGCGAGGTTCACTATCTGGTCATGGATTATTGCGCGGGTATGGCGCAGGGCAATCCCAATATCGATCGGCTCATCATCATCGAGAAGGCCAGGCGCAATGAGTGGCGCTACATGAAGGATCTGCTGCTGGCCATTCGCCGCGAGCGCTACGATGTGGTGGTCAACAGCCAGGGCCAGATGATCGGCCTGCTCAGCTGCCTCTTCTCCGGCGCCCGCCTGCGCATCGGGTTTGACTCCTTCCCCTGGCGGCTCGGCCACAACCGCATCGTGCGTTTTCGCAAGGACACCGAATTCCAGGGCAACAGCACCCTGGTTGACGATCGCTTCTCGCTGCTCAAGCCGCTCACGCTGGCCAGCGAGGATCGCAACTACTACCTCTGGCTCAGTGAAGAAGAGAAACAACAAGGAAAGGATGCCCTGCTGGCCGCCGGCGTCGACCTGAGCCGCCCGCTGATCGCCATGGGCGTCAACTCGCTCGGGCACTACAAGCGCTGGCCCATCGACTGCTTCGCCAAGGTCGCCCAGTGGCTGATCGAGCAGCACGATGCCCAGATTTTGATCTACTGCGGACCGGGGGAAGAGGAGTACAACCGCGGCCTGAAACCACTGCTGCCCGCCGCCCTGCAAGCCAGCGTCTTCGACCACATCAAGACCCGCTCGGTACGGGAGCTGGTGGGGCTGTTCGCCCACTGCCGGCTGTTTGTCGGCAATGACACCGGCCCCCGCCACATGGCGCAGGCCATCGACCTGCCCCTGCTGACCATAGTGGCCCCGGGCGGCGACAAGATCATCGCCAACCCGGTCAACCACCCCCGTTATCAGGCCATCGATGTGTTCGATGCCAAGGGACCCGACTTCCAGCTGCCGCAGAACGCGGAAAAGGACTTCATCGACGAAGCCCTGCTGCGCGCCATCACGCCCGAGCTGGTGATGGAACGGCTGACAGCGCTGCCTGGTTGGCAAACAGCCACGCCCTGAAAGTACGCTCGAATTCGGCCAGATCGAGGGAGTTGATATCCTGCTCCCGGGTATTGGTCGAGAACAGCACGGTGGCTGACGGGGAGTTGGGGTGCCACTCCAGGAAGTTCTCGTTGCCGCCACCTATGTCCGGGTTGTAGAGGCCAAGAATGGGCTTGTGCAACCCGGCGGCGATGTGCACCGTCGCCGTGTCCACCGAGATCAGCCCCTGACACTGGCGCAGCTGAGCAAACAGCCCGGCCAGCGAGGGCGCATCCGGTGACAACAGCAGGCGCTCCGGTCGGCTCAAGCCGGCCCGGATCCCGGCCACCTCCTCCTCCATACCCGGCGGGTAGAGCAGACAGATGGCGCAAGAGCCGGCCGCCAGCATCTGCTCAATCATCTGGCGGATAAGTTCAGGCCGCAGGCGGCGGGAGCTGCCACTGCCGTAAGGGTTGAAACAGAGGACCGGCTCTGCTGGCCACCAGATGGCCAGCGCATCGGGCGGGCTCATGGTCGGGACTATGTATTGCTGGTCCGGATTGGTCACGCCAAGTCGCTGCAGCAGCAGGGCGAACTTGTCGGAGAAGTGCATGCCGCTGGAGGCCTTGCCCAGCTTGAGGTTGACCGCCTGCAGGGCATCGTCCATGCCGGCAACCCAATCCGCCCTCACCTGGCTGATGAAGTAGATGTCCTTCATTTTCAGCATCTTGCCAAAGTGCACCAGACACTCTACCTCCCCCAGCGAGTGTGCCAGGCGCTTGAGCTGGCCATAGCCCGGCCGCTTGGGCACCTCTATCACCTTGTCCATACCGAAATGATCGCGAAACAGGGGAGCCATGACCGCAGTCGTGACGATCCACACTTCCCGCTCCGGGCTGGCGCGCTTGATTTCGCGGGCCACCCAGGACGAGACGATCGCATCGCCCAGCTTGGCATCCCAGCGCAGCAACACTATCTTCCCCTTGCGCTCATGCAGCGGGACCGGCCGCTTGCGATCGAACAGCAGCTGTCCCAGCTTGCGGCGAAGAATGTCACGCTGGAGTTGCAGATCGTTGATTAATGACATGAGTCCACCAGAAGGGCCGTTGAGTTGGAAAAAGGATGATAACAGCCTGACGCGACTAGAGCGCCATCAGGGCATCGACCTGACGGCTGATCTCCGCCGGTGACAGGGCCGCCAGATTGTCCGTGGTCGAGCGCAGGATGATATTGCGACCCGCCAGCGGAATGAAGGCATCGCGCCAGCGCTCGTTGTTCATCAACACCAGGGTGGGCACCCCGAAGGAAGAGGAGATATGGATGATGGAGGTATCGGTCGAGATGACCCCTCTCGCATCCTTGATGATCTTGGCGGCATCGAGAATGGTATCAGGAAACAGCACTCTCATGTCCTGCCGCGGGCACGCCACGGGCTGCCTGGAGAATACCAGGTAGGAGATCCCCTGATAGCTCGGCAACTGTGCCAGGATCCCATCGATCTGTGTCTCCGTCATCGAGTTGCCAACCTGACTGCCTGTCAGGTTGACCAGCAGATAGCGGCCATACGCGCCGGTATCGAGCTGCTCATTGCAGGGTGACGGTACCGTGGCAGGCACGCCAGCCGCATCACCTGCCACGCTGAGCATGCGATAGACGAAGTGATCCCTGACTGGGCGTGACGACACTATAGTGGCCTTCTGGTTGAACAGCGGCAGCAACTTCTGCTGCCCTTCACTCTTGAAGCGCAGGGGCAACGACTGCAAGCGCCCGTTGGCCAGCAACAGCAACTTGGCCATGGCGATATCGTCGGGCTCGTCAAACAGATTGATCACCAGGTCATACTGCCGTTGCCTGAGTTCACGCAGCTTGCACCACATGCTCGCCGGCCACAGGGTATCGTTCAGGGTGATCACGTGACACTCATCGATCCCGGCGACCGACGCCGCCAGCAGCTGATTGCGCTGGCTGCACACCAGCTCGAGGCGTACGGCGGGGTAGATCTCCCTGAGCCGGGCAATGGCGGGCAGGGTGAGAATGAAATCACCGATGGCGTCATAACCGACCACCAGTACCCGCTTCACCTTCGCCCCGGCGGGGCATGGGGCGGCGTCAGGCGCTCTGCCGATCAGCCATCTGGCAATGGAGTGGGTAAGCAACTTCTTGAGATTCATGGGTTATCCAGCATGTATGACCGGCAGCGTCGGCAAGGCTGACAGGGCTGCCAACCAACAGCCGCTGCCGGCACGCCCAGTGCTATTTCAGATAGTGGCCGTAGGCTCTGTCGTCTATGGTGGTGGTGAACAGATCTACATCCAGACAGCAGGGTTCCACCCCGGAGGCAGACAGGCCATTGAGCTGCAAGCGGCCGGTCAGATAGTCGGAGGGCATCCGCAGCGGATAGGCGCACTGCAATAATTTTTTCGCCCCGGCCAGGGTCAGCACATACCCAGCGGTAGAGAGTACCCCTCGCTTGGAGGAGCGGCTGGGCGTCAGGTATCTGGCAAGCCGGTAGCCACCGGGCAGGGATGACAGGAATGGCCAGCGCTTGGCTTTGCCATGATGCAGGAAGACGATCTCGGACTGGCAGGAGTCTACTATCGTCTCGATGATCGCCTTGCTGTGCATATGCAGATAGATGTCATCTTCGAGCACCACGCAGCGCTCAATACCCTCGGCGATGATGCGCTCATAAACTCGGATATGGCTCATAGCGCAGCCAATCTCGCCAAAACTCAGTTCATGACCACACACTTCTTTGGCCAGATCCAAATCCACCTTGGCCAGCTCGGCATTGCTCAGCGTCTTTCCGTCGGTTGCATCTACAAACTCGAAATCTATGCCCAGATGCGCCATCTGCTGGACAACCATCGCCCGTCGCTCAACGCTGCGAGCCAAACTGATGACAAAAACCGGAATCATGACGTGCAGGTATCCTTTTTAAACTCATGGGAAAACCAGATGAAAACCAGGCTGAGCGTGTACAGATAGAGCACCCCTTGATGCTCAAACGGCACATCGCTTAGGGAGTTAATAGCAAATGCGAGGGGAACCAGCACACCCGCCGAAATCCTGCTGATATTGTTCGCCGCCAGATAGAGCGGCAGGCCAAGAAAGATCACCAGTGCAATAAATCCTATGCTGCCGCGAACGACCAGATTCTGCATATATTGATTATGTGAATGGACCAGCGCCGGATGAAATATCAGAGGAGATATCTGATGATTATCGATCTGGGTCTGTTTCAATGCATTGAAACCATCCGTGCCCACCCCCGTCACAGGTGAATCCAAAAAACCCAGCCAGGCGCTCTGCCAGGCAATGACGCGCAAGCCCCATGATGAGTCGTACGAACCTTTTTCTGCCGAGTTGAGATCCGAGACTGCCTCTGCGACCCGAACCTGAACCAGCTGGTTGGTCTGATAAATGGCGCCCGTTGTGACCGTACACAATATGGCTACCGCAATGTATTTCCACGGTTTGAAGTAGGCCTTGTAGCAGATGACGTAGGCAAGAATGATCCCGAAGGCGAGCCAGACCCCCCGGCTCTGGGAGAGATAAAGTGCAAACAGGGCCGCAATCAAGCCAAACAGGCTCCCCCCCCTCAACCATCCAGGCAACTGTTTTTGCTGGAAGACAAACCAGTTGAGGATGGCCAGCGTCAGCGCTGCCTGCGAGAAAAGGATCGCGTTGGTAAACCCTTCCACCCTGGCAATGCCGTGCTGGTATTGCCAGATGCTGAGAGTGCCCAATCCCATCCCGCCCAGCACGATGGCCAGATAACCCAGCACCAGCAGGCTCGGCTTGCGCGGCATCATCAGCGCAAAGACGACGACATAAAACAGCCCGCGCATGACTCCGTATTGATCACCGTGGATCAACCGGTTGATGAAGATCATGGCGGCATAGACCAGCAGCCCCCAGAGAATGCGACGGTCTTTGAGCCCCACATCCCGTTGTTTGCCGACAAAGTAATTCAACAAACCGAAGATGCCGGTCACGGCCAGCAGATTGGATTGAATGCTCTGGCCGAAAGGGGCCAGAAACAGGCCGCAAAAGGAGAACAGAATGGTCAGCGCAAACAGGGCTGTGGTTGTTCTATCGAGCAAGGCAAGGCTTCTGCTGAGCATCAATCAAGACTTCCTGAAGACATAGTTACCCCGGATTTTGCGCCACAGGCCAAAAACATCGGTACGCGGGAAAATGGCAATACGGCGGATCCGGAAAGGGTCCTGGTGCATGGCTCTGGGCCCGCTGTTGGTGGCAACCGCAAAACGGTAACCCGCCGCCATCGCCTGCACCTTGGCGCTCTCATCCATATCCCCATAAGGGTAGGCGAATGACAGCAGAGGGTGGCCGAGCAGGGCTTCGAGCTGTCGTTTGTTCTCTTGAATTTCATGAGCTTGCTGATCGGGTGCAAGCTTGCTCAACCTGGGGTGGGTCAGGGTATGCCCGCCGATCTCCACATGACCGGAGGCCGTCAGCGCCTTGAGCTGCTCGCCATTCATCAGGTCCACCCGGGTGTCCGGATTGTTCGCCTGTTCCACGTCCCAGCGGTTATACCCTTCCCCCGTGACCACGTATACCACGGCTTTGTAACCATATTTTTCCAGCAGCGGCAGCATGCGGGTCAGATTGTCCTGATAGCCGTCGTCCGCGGTGATCATCAGGTACTTCTTGCCGTACTGCAGCCGGTGAATGAAGCCCTTGTCAGCCAAATCCCGAAACGTCAGGGTCTCATAACCCAGCCACTTCAGCAGGCGCAGGTGCTTCTCGAACATGGCGATCGGCATCCAGGTGCCGTGTACCCCCTTCTCGCTGTCATGCTCGATGAAGCGGTGATACATGATGACCGGCATCTCGCGGCGCAGGGTCTCGACCACCGCATCCTGATAGATGGATTCCAGGCCGGAGACGACTCCCGCCAAGCCATATTCGGCCTGAATACGCTGACGAATTGTGTCTGAAACGGTGCCACTGGCCAGGGCCAGGGCAATCTGTGCCTTCAGTGCGGCAAAATCGATCGCCAGATCCTGGGGGCCGATATCGCCGAAGTTGCTGGCAAGCGCCTCATCCAGATTGTGCTCGGTCACCAGCCCGATGGCCTTGGCTTCACCGATGGCAAAGGCGGGACGACCACAGAGCAGGGCCTCCATCGCCACCCGACCAGCACCGATCACCAAGTCGCATTGCGCCATCAGCGCAGGGACATCTTCCACATAACCGACGAAATCGACCCGCTCCTGAAAACGCTGGAAACGCGCAGGCAGCTGGCTGCCGCTCACCACCTTCACCTGGCAGGCGTCCAGATCCAGCACCTCATCCAGCAACCGATAGCAGAGCTCACCCTTGGGGCCGCTCAGCCGACCTATGATGGCGATCACCGGCCTGGCATTGGTCGGGGCAGGCACAGGCTGGAACTTGTCGGTTTCGATGCCGTTGCGCAGCACCTGCACGATGGCCGGATCCACCCCCAGATTGTCGATGATCTGGTGGGCGATATCCTCGCACACCGCCACCGCTCGAAAGCCGAGAGCATGGAAGGCCTTGCGGGAGGCATGCACCGGCTGGCGACCGTGCACCGTGGTGATCATGGGGGTGCCGGTCAGCTTGCAGGCCACATAGCTGCTCCAGCCAGAGGCGCGGGAGTGAGCATGCACCAGCTGGATATGATGCTTCTTGATCAAATAGATGAGGTAAAAGACGTGCCAGAAGCGGCGCAGAATGCTCCGCTTGTTGAATCGCAGCTTGAACACCTCACCCAGAGTGGGCTTGGTCAAGGTGTCCGATACGTAGAAAACCTGGTGGCCACGCCGGGTCAGTTCGTTACCGACCGTGGTGGCATAGACCTCAGCGCCCGTCACTTCGAGCTGGGAGAGTGCCATCAATATGTTCATTGCGTGGTTACCCGGTAGAAACTGAGAAAAACCGTGGCAAACAACAGAGCCGGAAGCAGGTATGGCCTGCTTCCGGCTTGTCTGCACATGGCGGTGTAAAGCTCACCCGTTAGCGGTTGAGCCACGCCATATAATCCGCGACCCCTTCGGCCACGGTTTTGAACTCGGCGTCATAACCGACGCCGCGCAGCTTGGTCATATCCGCCTGGGTAAAGCTCTGATAGCGCCCCTTGAGGTGATCCGGGAAGGGAATGTACTCGATGGCACCCTTCTGATGATGCTTGATCACCGCTTCGGCCACATTCTGGAACGGTTCGGCCCGGCCGGTACCGCAGTTGAAAATGCCGGAGTGCTGCGGATTCTGCCAGAACCAGAGGTTCACCTTGCAGACGTCATCCACATAGATGAAATCGCGCATCTGGCCGCCGTTGGGGAAACCGTCGCAGCCTTCGAACAGCTTGGGATTCTCGCCCTTCTTCACCTGGGTATTGAGGTGGAAGGCAACCGAGGCCATGGAGCCCTTGTGCTGCTCGCGCGGGCCATAGACGTTGAAGTACTTGAGACCGACTACCTGAGAATTGATCTCCGGCATCCAGCGACGCACGTACTGGTCGAACAGCTGCTTGGAGTAGCCGTAGACGTTGAGCGGCTGCTCGAACTTCGGATCTTCGATGAAGTTGTCGTTACGCCCGCCATAGGTGGCGGCAGAAGAGGCGTAGATGAACGGGATTTCCCGCTCGATGCAGTAGTGGAACAGATCCTTGGAGTACTCGTAGTTGACCTCCATGATGAACTTGCCGTTCCACTCGGTAGTGGCGGAGCAGGCACCTTCGTGGAAGATCACCTCAATGCCGCCATCCCACTCTTCAAATTCGTCGCCGGAAACGATCCGCGCCTGGAACTCATCCTTATCCATGTAATCGGCAATGGTCAGATCGACCAGATTGACGAACTTGGTGCCGTCGGTCAGGTCATCGATGACCACCACATCGGTCCGTCCTTGAGCGTTCAGCTGCTTGACCAGATTGCTGCCGATAAAGCCAGCACCGCCAGTTACTACGATCATGGAGTTTGCCTCGCGTACGTTGATGGCCACGTGTGACTGCCTGTTAAAGCTGTGTATAGTGAGCCAATTTGAAATTGCCGAAAAGTTTATCACGGGCCGCAAGGGGATTCGACCTTGACGATTTCACCGGCCAGGGGCCCGGCAGAGGGAACAGCGATGAAAACCAGAGACAGGATCATTCACAGCGCCACCGAGCTGTTCAACGATCAGGGTGAGCGCAACATCACCACCAACCACATTGCTGCCCATCTGGGCATCAGCCCGGGCAACCTCTATTACCACTTCCGCAATAAAGAAGACATCATCCACTCCATCTTCGACCAGTACGCCCGCCACCTGAGCGAGAGCTTCACGCCGGCGCGCAGCGACGAGATCAAGCTGGAAAACCTGATGGGCTATCTGGATGCCATCTTCTATCTGATGTGGCAGTTTCGCTTCTTCTACGCCAATCTGCCGGACATCCTCAGCCGCGATGAGCCACTGCAGCAAAAATACCTCAAGGCCCAGGAGCAGTTGCGCGCCGCCGTGGTGGCCCTGCTCAGAAGCCTGCGCGAGGGCGGCATCATAAATGTCAGCGACGAGGATCTGCCGGATCTGGGCCAGACCATCAAGATGGTGGTCACCTGCTGGATCCCGTTCCAGATTGCCCAGGCCCCCAACACCCGCATCACCAAGCCGTTGCTCTATCAGGGAGTCTTGCGGGTACTGTTCCTGCTGCGCCCCTATGTGCAGCCCCAGGTGGCCGACCAGATCCGCCAGCTGGAACAGCACTATCGTCAACTGGCCCAACCAGCTGGGTGAGATCTGTTTCACAATTGTTGAATGTCAGCACAATCATTTGAATTCACCGCAACAGATTGCAGTAAAATACTGCCCATTGTTGATAATCAGCTGAAATAGCCAATAAGGATCGAGGATGTCTAACGGATTCTATCGTCACCTGACCGAGCAGCTTGAGCAGGTGCAGGCTGAAGGGTTGTACAAGCAGGAGCGCGTCATCACCTCGGCCCAGCAGGCCCGGATTGCGGTGGGCGGTGAGCAGGTGCTGAACTTCTGTGCCAACAACTATCTGGGGCTGGCCAACCACCCGGACCTGATCGCAGCAGCTCATCAGGGGCTGGACAGCCACGGCTTCGGCATGGCCTCGGTCCGTTTCATCTGCGGCACCCAGGATCAGCACAAGGAGCTTGAGCAGAAGATGTCTGCCTTCCTGGGCACCGAAGACACCATCCTCTACTCCTCCTGCTTCGATGCCAATGGCGGTCTGTTCGAAACCCTGTTCGGTGCCGAAGACGCCATCATCTCCGATGCCCTCAACCACGCCTCCATCATCGACGGGGTCCGGTTGTGCAAGGCCAAGCGCTATCGCTACGCCAACAACGACATGGCCGAGCTGGAAGCCCAGCTCAAGCAGGCTGACGCCGACGGCGCCCGCTTCAAGCTGATCGCCACCGACGGCGTCTTCTCCATGGATGGCGTCATTGCCGACCTCAAATCCATCTGCGATCTGGCCGACAAGTACGACGCACTGGTGATGGTGGACGACTCCCACGCCGTCGGCTTCATCGGCGAGAACGGCCGCGGCACCCACGAATACTGTGGCGTGATGGACAGGGTCGACATCATCACCGGCACCCTGGGCAAGGCGCTCGGCGGCGCCTCCGGTGGCTACACCTCCGGCAAGAAGGAGGTGATCGACTGGTTGCGCCAGCGTTCCCGCCCCTATCTCTTCTCCAACTCGCTGGCCCCCTCCATCGTCGCCGCCACCATCAAGGTGATCGACATGCTGGCCGACGGGCATGCGCTGCGCTCCAGCCTCAAGGAGAACAGCCAATACTTCCGCGAACGGATGAGCGCCGCCGGCTTCACCCTGGCCGGGGCCGATCACGCCATCATTCCGGTGATGCTGGGTGACGCCAAACTGGCCGCCGAGATGGCAAGCCGCATGCTGGCCGCCGGCATCTACGTGGTGGGCTTCTCCTTCCCGGTGGTGCCCAAGGGTCAGGCCCGCATCCGCACCCAGATGTCCGCCGCCCACACTCGTGAGCAACTGGACAAGGCCATCGATGCCTTCATTCGCATCGGCCGCGAACTCGACATCATCTGATTTGAATCAAGGGGCCTGGCGCCCCTTCTTTCTGCATTCATCGTGAAGGAACAACCATGAAAGCGCTCTCCAAACTGCACAAAGAAGTCGGCATCTGGATGACGGACGTACCGGCCCCCGAACTCGGCCACAACGACCTGCTGATCAAGATCCGCAAGACCGCCATCTGTGGCACCGACATCCATATCTACAACTGGGACGAATGGTCACAGAAGACCATCCCGGTGCCCATGGTGGTCGGCCACGAATACGTCGGGGAAGTGGTCGCAATCGGCCAGGAAGTGCGCGGCTTCGCGGTCGGAGACCGGGTATCCGGTGAGGGCCACATCACCTGTGGCCACTGCCGCAACTGCCGTGCCGGCCGCACCCACCTGTGCCGCAACACCATAGGCGTGGGTGTCAACCGCCCCGGCGCCTTCGCCGAGTATCTGGTGATCCCGGCCTTCAACGCCTTCAAGCTGCCGGACAACGTCCCCGATGAACTGGCCGCCATCTTCGATCCGTTCGGCAACGCGGTGCACACCGCCCTCTCCTTCGACCTGGTCGGTGAAGACGTGCTGATCACCGGCGCCGGCCCCATCGGCATCATGGCCGCCGCCGTCTGCCGCCACGTGGGTGCCCGCCACGTGGTGATCACCGACGTCAACGAATACCGGCTCGAGCTGGCCCGCAAGATGGGTGCCACCCGCGCCGTCAACGTGGCCAAGGAGCAGCTCAGCGACGTGATGAGCGAACTCGGCATGACCGAAGGGTTCGACGTGGGGCTGGAGATGTCCGGCGTACCCAGCGCCTTCCAGGACATGATCGACAAGATGAACCACGGCGGCAAAATCGCCATGCTCGGCATCCCCCCCGCTACCATGGCCATCGACTGGGGCAAGGTGATCTTCAAGGGTTTGTTTATCAAAGGGATCTACGGTCGTGAGATGTTCGAGACCTGGTACAAGATGGCCAGCCTGATCCAGTCCGGGCTGGATCTCTCCCCCATCATCACCCATCGCTTCCACATCGACGACTTCCAGCAAGGGTTCGATGCCATGCGCTCAGGCCAGTCCGGCAAGGTGATCCTCAGCTGGGACAAATAAGCCTTTCGTCCCGCCCATGAGATGAAACCCGGTGAAAACCGGGTTTCTTTTTTTCGGGCCAGCCTCGCCAGTTTGTGATCTGACGAAGAAACTTTGCACGCAGAGTGCTTAACACTTCACACACAAGCGTTTAAATGGCTGTAACTATTCGGTTATAATCCAGTCGTTTTCTAGGGATAATAAAAGCCTGCTGGGAGTACATGAGCGTGTTGAAAAAACTGAGCTATTTGCTGGCGGTCGGGATGACGGCCGCCAGTTTGTCCGGCGTAGTGCTTGCTGCCGATGATATGTCACCGGAGGCAATTGCCGAGCGGATCAAGCCTGTCGGTCAAGTCTATACCGCCAAGGATCTGGAAGGGATTGCGACCGCAGGCGCAGCCCCTGCGGCGACAGCGGCATCTGGTCCGCGCGACGGCGAAGCCGTGTTCAAGGGCGCCTGCTTCGCCTGCCACGATGCCGGCATCGCCGGTGCACCCAAGCGTGGCGACAAGGCCGCCTGGGAACCACGTATCGCCCAAGGCATTGAAACGCTTAAGAAACACGCCATTGCCGGCTTCGCAGGCAAGACCGGTGTGATGCCGCCACGAGGAACTTGCGCCACCTGTAGCGATGAAGAGATCGAAAACGCCATTCACTACATGATCGACAAGCTCTAAGTGTTTGAAAGGGCCGCATTTGCGGCCCTTTCAATCTGATGACTTCCGGCTACTCTTTGTAGGGTAGGCAAACCGGGAGTTACTCATGTCAGCGCAACCAATAGCACCCCATTACTCGACTCCCTTGCTGGCGTTGGTCTCCGCTATTATGGATTTCCCCGCCCCCTCCGCCGCCACTTCCAAAGATTACGACACCCTGATCCAGCAGTTGAACCAGCTCTGTCCGCTGCAGCATTTCGGCATGCTCGGCTTGTCGGAAGCCGGCCTGCAGTGGGTATGCGAATACCAGATCTCCGACAGCTTCAAATTGCAGCTGGGGCTGGAAGAGTCACGCATCACCGATCAACTGACCCAGCTCGATGAAGCCGATGGCTGGTGTTCGCTGCCGGTCGAGCATGGTCAAGTCCAGTGGCTGCTGGCCTGCTGCCAGCCCAAGGAGCTGCCAACCCTGCGCCTGTTGCTGGAGTGCCTGGCCAAGCGATTGAACGAGACCCAGGCAGGCTCCCAGCTGTCGGAGCTGGCCTCACCGCTGATCCGCAAAGACCCTGACTGGCAGAAGAAAATCGAGAGCATCAACCGCATCATCCGGCTGGCCAACACCTTGCCCAGTCAGGCGCTGTTCTCCCAGCTCGAGGCGGTACTTCGCCAGATGCTGGCCATTCAGGACATGCTGCTGGTGCGCATCGACAGCCACCGGCTCGAGAAGATCTATCCGGAGCAGCCCCCCCACAGCGACGAGTTCATTACCGGGCTGTGCCACAGCACCAACAACATGGAACAGCACAAGGAGCAGCTCTACTGGTATAGCCAACCGCTGCGCCTTCAGCAGCAGTACTTCGCCCACTTTCTCATCAGCCTGCAACACCCGCTGGAAACCGATGACCGGCTGTTTCTCGACTTCCTGCGCAGCCAGCTCACCCTGCTGCTGGAGCTGAGGCGGATCCGCCAGCAGCTGCACGACATCAACTCGGAAGATTCCATCAACCAGCGCCTGCAACAGCTGCGTCAGACCAACCTCAGGCTGCAAAAGCAGCTCAAGCAGCATCAGGAGCTGGAACGCCGGCTGCAGTTCGACGCCCTGCACGATCCGCTGACCCAGCTGCCCAACCGGGCCCTGCTGATGAATCACCTCAACCATGCCATGACCCACTTTCACCGCTACAAGTCGCCCGGTTTCTCGCTGATCTTCATCGATGTGGACCACTTCAAGCAGGTCAACGACACCCTGGGCCATAGCGCCGGTGACCAACTGCTCAAGGAGATGAGCCGCCGCCTGCAGACCTGCATTCGACAAAACGACATGGTGGCCAGGCTGGGTGGGGATGAATTCGTCATCTATCTGGACAACAGCAAGACCGAGGAGGATATCAGCCCGGTACTCAACCGCATCATCAGTCGCCTCTCCTACCCTTTTCGGCTGATGGGCAACGAGCTGGGCATCACGGTCAGTCTGGGGGTGGCCAGCGTATCGGAACAGACCTCCGACATCAGCCAGCTGCTCCATCAGGCCGACTTGGCCATGTACCAGGCCAAACGCAACGGCCGCAGTCGCATCGTCAGCTATTCGGAAGAGTGCTCGGTCCAGACCTGGGCCTCGCCGGAAGAGATGCTGGCAAGAGCGCTGCGCGAAGGGCGCATCGTCCCCTATTTTCAGCCGGTGATCCGACTCAAGGACAGTCGGCTGACCGGGCTGGAGGTGATGGCCCGCTGGATCACCGAAGAGGGGGTACTCAAAGACGCGTTCGACTTTATCCCGCTGGCGGAGCAGTGCGGTCTCATTCAGGAGCTGGACTACCAGATCCTGAGCCACACCTGCCAACAATTGAAGGAGTGGCTGCCGCTGTCAGGCCAGAGCAAGTTCAAGGTGGCCATCAACTTGTCCGGCAAGCATCTGGTCAGCCATGAGCAGATCATGAAGTTGGTTGAAATCATCGAATCCGAGGGGATCGCCCCCGGCTATCTGATCTTCGAGTTCAACGAGCGGGAGCTGTCACGGCAGGACTCCGATGCCCTCACCTCTTTGCACGAATTGAGAGCCAAGGGTATCCAGATCAGTCTGGATGACTTTGGGACCGGGTTTTCTTCCCTCAACGCCCTGTTCCACTTTCCGGTGGACTACATCAAGGTGGATGACAGCTTCACCCATCGCATGCTGCAGTCCCCCAAGGATCTCGCCCTCATTCGTGCCATGCGCGACATCTGCCAGGATCTGGACTTTACCCTGGTGGTGGAAGGCATCGAAAACCAGCAGCAGTTGCAGAAACTGATCGACCTGGGCTGCTTGATGGGCCAGGGGCGCTATATCTCGCCCCCCATGCCCGGAGCCGATATCCCCCCCCTGCTCACCCAGACCAAGAACGAGCGCGGCTAACCACCACTCAATCCTTCTTGAACAGCGCTCTCAGGTTGGCGACCCCGACCTGCCCCTTCTGCTGACGCTCCTCGGCCGTCACCTTCTTCTGGTTTTCCCACTCCAGATCGTCCTGCGGCAACTCCAGCAGGAAGCGGCTCGGCTCCGGCCGCACTGACTCGCCGTACTGGCGCCGCTCCTTGCAGAGGGTAAAAGTGAGCTCGGTCTGGGCCCGGGTGATGCCCACATAGGCGAGGCGCCGCTCCTCCTCCACGTTGTCTTCATCGATGCTGGTCTGATGGGGCAGCAAGCCCTCCTCCATGCCCACCATGTAGACATAGGGAAACTCCAGCCCCTTGGAGGCGTGCAGGGTCATCAGCTGCACCTGATCAGCCTCATCCTCTCCCTCGTTGCGCTCCATCATGTCACGCAGGGTGAGCCGGGTAACCACCTGAGCCAGAGTCATTGCTTCCTCCAGCTCATCCCCCTCCAGCATCTCGGTGATCCAGCGGTAAAGGGTGGAGACGTTCTGCATCCGCATCTCTGCCGCCTTCGGGCTGGGAGAGGTCTCGTAGAGCCACTCCTCGTAGTGGATCTCCTTGATCATGTCCCGCACCGCCTCCACCGGATTGCCGCGCAGCGCCTGATCGCCGAGCCGCACCAGCCAGTTGGTGAAGGCCTGCAGGGCGGATAGACCACGCCCGGAGAGGTGTTGCTCCAGCCCCAGCTCGAAGCTGGCGGCAAACAGGCTCTTGCCACGCTGGTTGGCATACTGGCCCAGTTTTTCGAGGGTGGTGGGGCCGATCTCCCGGCGCGGCAGGTTGACCACCCGCAGGAAGGCCGTGTCCTCGTCCGGGTTCACCAGCAGCTTGAGGTAGGCCATGATGTCCTTGATCTCGGTGCGGGAGAAAAACGAGGTGCCGCCCGAGATACGGTAGGGAATGCGGTTGGTCATCAGCGCCTTCTCGAAGATGCGCGACTGATGGTTGCCCCGATAGAGGATGGCGTAGTCTTTGAACCGGGTGCGGTTCATGAACTTGTGGCCCATCAGCTCGGCGGCGATACGCTCCGCCTCATGCTCCTCATTCTTGGCAAACAGCACCTTGAGCTTCACCCCTTCATCGAGCTCGGAGAAGAGCGCCTTGTCATAGACGTGGGGGTTGTTGGCGATCAGGATATTGGCGCACTTGAGGATCCGCTTCTTGGAACGGTAGTTCTGCTCCAGCTTGATGAGCTTGAGGCTGGGAAAATCCTCGTTCAGCAACACCAGGTTCTGCGGCTTGGCCCCACGCCAGGAGTAGATGGACTGGTCATCGTCCCCCACCACGGTAAAACGGGCCCGCTCGCCGACAATTTGCTTCACCAGCTCGTACTGGCTGGTGTTGGTGTCCTGATATTCGTCGACCAGCAGATAACGGATCTTGTTCTGCCAGCGGGTGCGTACCTCCTCGTTGCTCTTGAGCAGCAGGGTCGGCATCACGATGAGATCGTCAAAATCCAGCGCGTTGTAGGCCACCATCTGGCGGTGATAGCGTTCATAGAGCTGGGCCAGCAACACTTCTTCCGGGCCGCGGGCGATGCGCATGGCGCGAGCCGGCAGGATGAGGTCGTTCTTCCAGTTGGATATCTGGCTGATGAGGGCCGAGAGCTTGTCCTTGTCGTTGTCGAGCTCCGCCTCGGTCAGCTCTTTCAACAGCGCCAGCTGGTCGGTATCGTCAAACAGGGAAAAATTGGCCTTGAGGTTCAGGCTCTTGTGCTCGCGGCGGATGATCTCGAGCCCTAGGGTGTGGAAGGTGGAGACCATCAGCCCCCGCGCCTCCTTGCGACCCAGGGTCTGGCCGACCCGCTCCTTCATCTCTCGTGCCGCCTTGTTGGTGAAGGTCACGGCGGCGATGTTGCGCGCGTTGTAGCCGCACTGCTGTACCAGATAGGCAATCTTGTTGGTGATGACGCGGGTCTTGCCCGATCCGGCACCCGCCAGCACCAGGCAAGGGCCGGAGACAAACTTGACCGCTTCGTTCTGATTGGGGTTGAGCTTCATGGGCCGGATCTCTTGGCTTATGATGAGGGGCGGCATTGTAACAGAGATCCCGCAGGCAGCCGAAACCGCAGGCAATATCCCGCCACAGTGCCTTGTGTTTGGCCGCCATTTTCCGGATCATGGCCGACTTTTCCAGATGATATGAGGGGAGCATGAACCAGCAACAGCACGCCCGGCTGCGCAGCCAGTTTCCGGCCTTGGCGCAAGAGGTCAACGGCCACCCTCTGATCTATCTGGACAACGCCGCCACCACCCAGAAACCCCAGGCGGTGCTGGACGCCATCGCGCATTACTACAGCGCCGACAACGCCAACGTACACCGCGCCGCCCATGCCCTGAGCGGCCGCGCCACCCGAGCCTTCGAGGCCGCCCGCGAGACGGTTGCCCGCTTTATCAATGCGCCTCACAGTCGCGAGGTAATCTGGACCCGTGGCACTACTGAGGCGATCAATCTGGTGGCCCAGAGCTGGGGCATGAGCGAACTTCAGGCGGGAGACGAGATAGTGCTCAGCACCCTGGAGCACCACGCCAACATTGTCCCCTGGCAGCTGATTGCCCAGCGTACCGGTGCCGTGATCCGGGTCATCCCTCTCGATGAGCGGGGCGATCTCGATCTGGCGGCCTATCGCGCCATGCTGGGGCCACGTACCCGGCTGGTGAGCGTGGCCCACGTCTCCAATGCCCTTGGCACCGTCAATCCAGTCAAAGAGATGGTGGCAGCGGCCAAGGCGGTCGGGGCCCTGACCCTGATCGACGGCGCCCAGGCGGTGGCCCATCTCGAGGTAGATGTGCAGGCTATTGGCTGCGACTTCTACGCCTTCTCCAGCCACAAGCTCTATGGCCCGACCGGGATCGGCGTGCTGTGGGGGCGCACCGAGCTGCTGGACCGGATGCCACCCTGGCAAGCGGGGGGCGAGATGATCGACAGAGTCAGCTTCGCCGGCACCACCTTCAACACCCTGCCCTTCAAGTTTGAAGCCGGCACCCCTCATATTGCCGGTGCCATCGGTCTCGCAGTGGCTATCGAGTTTGTGATGGAGCAGGACAGGGACTCATTGGCCAGTTATGAAGCGGCGCTGACCGACTATCTGGTTGCCGGGCTGCAACAGTTGCCGGGGCTGCGTCTGGTCGGCGAACCTCGCCAACGCGCAGGCGCCGTCTCCTTCCTGCTGGAGGATATCCACCCGCAAGATGCCGCCACCCTGCTCGACATGCAGGGGATCGCGCTGCGGGTCGGCCATCACTGCGCCATGCCGCTGATGGAATCGCTCGGTATCGGCGGTACCCTGCGCGCCTCGCTGGCCTGCTACAACAATCGGGACGATGTCGACGCCCTGCTGGCCGCCCTGCACAAACTCAGTGACTTCTTCTAAGGCAGACAATCCAATGTGTGACCTCGCAAGCTATACCCAGATTGGCGTTGAGCCCGACGCAAATAGCATCCGTCAGCAATTTGCCGCAGCCCACGGCTGGGAGAACCAATACCGGCTCATCATCCAGCTCGGCAAGCAGCTGCCTGCCCTGCCCGGCGAATGGCAGCAGGAGGCATTTCGCCTCAAGGGATGTGAAAGCCAGGCCTGGCTGAAGGGGGAGAAAGGCGAGGATGGTAACTGGCACTTTGCCTGCGATTCAGATGCCCGCATCGTGCGGGGCCTTATCGTCATCGTGCTGGCGGCGCTCAACCACCAACCCGCAGCGGCGATCCAGTCCTTCGACATGGAGGGCTATTTCACCGAACTGGGGCTTGAGAAACACTTGAGCCCGTCACGGGGCAACGGGCTCAGAGCTATCGTGTTGGCAATCCGGGAGCAGGCCGTCTAACCCGCCTTGCCCAGTGGTCGATCAGGCTTCGTCAATCGACCCTGCACCTTCATTCCCGGCCTCTTTCTCGGCACGGGCTCCCCGCTCGGCAATCTTCTTCAATACCCGGGACGCGGCGACCAGCCCAAAGGTGGCCGTCACCGGCGTAACGGCGCCGAAGCCAGAGGCACAATCCATCTTCATATTGCCGTCGCTGGCCGCCTTGGCCTGGCAGGTGCCGCCATTGCCATCCGGATAACTCAGCTGCTCGGTTGAGAAGACGCACTCCACCCCGAACTTGCGCGCCGGATTCTTGCTGAAGTTGTGCAGCCGGCGCAGGTCGGAGCGCACCTTGGCGGCCAGCGGATCCTGAATGGTCTTGGCCAGGTCGGCCACGGTGATTTGGGTCGGGTCCATCTGCCCGCCGGCACCGCCGGCCACGATTACCGGAATCTTGTTGCGCTTGCAGAAGGCAATCAGCGCTACCTTGGCCTTGACCGAGTCGATGGCATCCACCACATAGTCAAACTCCCGCTTGATATGCTCGGCCAGGTTGTCGACGGTGACGAAGTCATCCACTTCGATCACCTCGCAATCCGGATTGATGGCACGGATGCGCTCGGCCATCACCTCCGTCTTGAGACGACCGACCGTCCCCTGCATGGCGTGGATCTGGCGATTGGTGTTGGTGATACAGATATCGTCCATGTCGATCAGGGTGATCTGGTTGATACCGGCCCGAGCCAGCGCCTCGGCCACCCAGGAGCCGACGCCACCGATCCCGACCACACAGACTTTCGCCTGGCTGAAGGAGCGCAGCGCACTCTGACCATAAAGACGGGCAATGCCCCCGAATCGCTGTAGATACTCTGCTTTCATACCACCACCTTGCTTGAGGGCGGCCATTATAGCGGCAACCTCTCTCAGGGGCGATGATCGGATGATGGCGGTGTTGAGGTGAGGGAAAAGGAATGCGGTGTCGGAAACGAAAAAAAGCCCAGTCGTTAGACTGGGCTTCTTGTTAGTGGCGGAGCGGACGGGACTCGAACCCGCGACCCCCGGCGTGACAGGCCGGTATTCTAACCGACTGAACTACCGCTCCGCTGTCTGGTTAGCTTTTTGCTAAATTGTCTGCCGCTTCATTGAGGTGTCATCCTCTCGGCCAACGTCGTGATGTGCACGTCGCTGTTTAATTGGGTGCCTGGCAGTGTCCTACTCTCGCATGGCGAATGCCACACTACCATCGGCGCTACCGCGTTTCACTTCTGAGTTCGGCATGGGTTCAGGTGGTTCCACGGCGCTATGGCCGCCAGGCAAATTCTTCAATCTAAGAAAGCTGATTTTGTTGTTCGTTCTCGGTATCTGCTACAAGCCTTAGAACACTTCTTGGGTGTTGTATGGTTAAGCCT